>JALSIV010000212.1 GCA_026989685.1 Pirellulaceae bacterium
GGACCGGCTTCCCGCACAGCCCGCCTCCGCCTTGTCCGCCCGAAGCCATCCTCGGTTCCGAGTGCCTCCTGTGAAGCACCACTGCGCCGTGGCCGGGGATTTTTCAATCCGAACTTCCGGGAAATTCCAGCCCCTATTCACACGCCGTGATCCTCCAGCGAACACCACTCCCCTTGTGGCCTCGCCGCCCCGTGTGCTAAGCTGTCCCAGGTTTCGCTCAGCCACAATGATACGCAAGAACTCTCGAGCGTCGCGCGACACTTTCGTGCACCTTGCATTGCCTGCACTGTATGAATACGACGCGATCGGCAATGACGTTTTGGGCATGTACCGTTGCCTCAAAAGCGCCGGCTACCACGTGCAAATCCACGTAACTCACGCCGCCGGCTCCGCTGCTCGCTACGCCCGCCGCCTCGATCCCCAAGACCCCTGCTGGAACGATCCCGAAGCCCTCCTCATCTATCACCACTCCACCGGGTGGAGTGAAGGCCGCGAACTCCTTTCCAGAACCCAGAACCGCGTCGTCGTCAAGTACCACAACATCACACCGCCACGCTACTTCGAGCCTTACCACGAGGGGTTGGCAACGCTTTGCCGCGATGGGATCGACATGACCCGATGGCTGGCTTCCCTGCCGACGGTGAACGAGTATTGGTGCGATTCGGGCTTCAATGCTGACGAACTCGTTCGTTACGGAATTTCCCCGCAACGTTGTCGAATCCTTGCCCCGTTCCATCGCATTCAGACGCTCCTCGACATAACACCCGATTTGAGCCTCTACGACCAGTTGGAACATCGAACTGTAATCTTGTTTGCCGGGGCCGTCAAGCCCAACAAAGGACACCATCGTCTCATGGACGCATTCGCTCTATACCGTCGCCGAAACCCTCATGCAATACTCCTGCTTGCCGGCGCGATGGACCCGCGGCTCACGCCTTATTATGACGAGCTGCGCTCCCACGCAGCCTTCTTAGGCATAGCCGATTCCGTGGTTCTCACGGGAGAAATCTCAAATCACCAACTCAGAACGTGCTTCCAGATGGCCACTCTCTTCGTTTGCGCCAGCGAGCACGAAGGGTTTTGCGTCCCATTGATTGAATCCATGGCGTTTCGCCTTCCCATTGTTGCCGCCAAGCACGCAGCCGTGCCTGAGACCGTGGGGGAAGCGGGACTGCTGTTCGACGATGGCGACCCCTGGGTCTTCGCCGAAGCAATCGACTACCTGGTTGAGAGCGACGACCTCGCAGCGCAACTCGCTCGAATCGGCCAGAATCGCTTCCGAGAAGTCTACCGCGAACAAGTCCTGCGAAGGCGCTTTCTCACCATGGTGCAGGAGGTCTTGCACTGACCATGCGCGGCCGCGGTCGAATCGCATTTGTCGTTCAGCGTTACGGGACAGAGGTTTGCGGCGGATCGGAGCTCTTATGCCGGCTGCTCGTGGAACAACTAAGCGGCGACTACGACGTCGAGGTCCTCTCGACGTGTGCCCTGGACCACGTTACGTGGCGGAATCACTATCCTTCCGGCCTGTGCCGCGTCAACGGGGTCGCCGTACGGCGCTTTCCAATCGACCGCCAGCGCAGCCAGCAGGGGTGGGCTGCCCTTTGCGAGCGAGTCCTCAGAGGACCGCACTCCGTCGATGATGAAGAAGACTGGATGAAGGAGCAGGGTCCCTGCAGTGCAGCGTTGGTGGACTTTGTTGCGAGGCGCCACTCAGATTATGATGTTTTCGTGTTTGTGACGTATCTATACGCTACGACATATCTCTGCCTTCCAAGAGTCAGGGAGAAGGCGGTCCTCATACCGACTGCTCATGATGAACGGTTTATTTACCTAAAAATCTTTGACCGCGTGTTTAGTTGGCCTCGCCAGGTCTTGACACTCACGCCCGAGGAGACGCGCTTCATTCAAAGAAGGTTCGGGTTGCCGCCTCAAAAGGTGCACCTTATTGGCTCTGGTGTGGAAGATGGGGCCGCGCAACAGAGCGATCCCGACTGGGCCTCGTTTGCCGCACGGCTTCCCGAGGACGCTTTGACTCTGGTTTACGTGGGCCGCATCGAAGAGGCGAAGGGATGTAAGGCGTTGGTCGATGACTGCCGGCGATACCGTAAGGAGCTTCCAGAACACAACTTACAACTGATTCTTATTGGTAAAGGACACTGGACACCTCCTGAGGAGGAGTTCATCCATACGGCAGGTTTCGTGTCGAAGGCATTCAAGGACCTTGCCATGCAACGCGCGGATATTGTGGTTGTGCCGTCTGCGTATGAGAGTCTCTCTTTCGTGGCTCTGGAGGCCTGGTCTCTGGGAAGACCGGTGCTCGTCAACGGGCGCTCTTCGGTGCTCAAGGGACACTGCCGCCGATCGAACGGCGGGCTCTGGTATTCGGATTACTGGGAGTTCCGGGAGGCGCTTGCCTGGATGGCCGGTCATCCTGCCGAGTGTCAGCAGCTAGGCAATAACGGACAAGTTTATGTAAGGAGGAATTACGAGTGGAGCGTGGTGAAGTCCCGTTTTACGACGGTGATCGATCCGCTGGTCCAGCGGCGGCCAGAGTGATTTGCTGAAGGCGGAGGCAATGACGGAAACCAAGGGGTCCACGCGAGAAGAGATGGCTTTGAACGTGCAGGAAATCATGCGGCAGATTCAGGAGCGTGCGCGGATGGCGGCCACCGCGGCGGCTCTCTCAAGCATCGCCGCCGGGCACCTGCGGGCGACGTCTGCGTTGCGCCGATATGCGCCACACCGGAAGAGTGCTGTTGGGGATCCGCCCCCCCGCCCACCGACGTTTCGGGGTTGGCTTGGCGGGCTGGTTGTG
>JALSIV010000213.1 GCA_026989685.1 Pirellulaceae bacterium
TCCGCGACCCCCGCAGCAACACGTGGATCCTCGAGCCGTCGGACGCCATCACCGTCAACACGCGACTGAAGGGAGCGGCCGAGAAGGCGCGGGGCTACTTGCAACGTGTGGTGGACGAGCATCCGGGGACTCCCTGGGCCTATCTGGCCGAGCGGGAATTGGCGATCCCTTTGGGCTGGAGCTGGAAAGAGAGTTTCACCAATCTCAATCCGCCACGGCGGCCTCGAGCCGTCCCCGGCAACAACAATCGACCGCGCAGGCCGCTCCGCAACGAGCAGCCCCGCAAGATCAAACCGACTCCGCCCAGACGCAAACCACCGGCCGTGTAGCCGACTCGGCACCTTCTCAACTACTGGCACTGCGGTAGCTTCCCACAGCCGTTCGGAAGATGAGCCGGGAAATCACCAGACTGCCAATCGCCGCAGCCAGTGTGAATGCCGCCAGCGGCCACGGCACACTGGGATGAGGATAGAGCGGTCGGGCAAGAACTCGAGCCGGAATGTTGATCACCAGTAGCACCGGGACGGCAAAGGTGAAGAATCCCCACAAGGCGACGCCCCAGCCGTGGCGGTACATCTCCATCGGATAGCGAGAGAAATTCGTGATGTAGAACCAGAAGTCATACAACGTCTGATTGCGCCCCAGCCAAATGCTGGTTGATGCCAGCGATATCATCAGGCTGTAGAGAATGGTCACCCCGCAGCAGATATAGAAACCGTAGAGCACCACCGTCAACGGGGAAAGAGGAAGCGGATGAACGGGACGCGTCATCAGGCGATGCATGCCGATGGCGACGACGGCGACACCGAGTACGGCATTGGAAAGCGAGGACCACTCGATTCTCTGGAACGAAATGAGAAATTGCGTGTCGATCGGTTTGAGCAGTGCGAAGTCGAGATTCCCCGTGCGGATCAACTCGCTGAACTCGTGCATGTTCGGCATGAACAGCGTCTGCACCAGAGAGTTGACGATCCACGTCGTCCCCAGGAACACGAAGAACTCGTACTTTCCCCAACCGCTTTGCGGCCCGATTTCGTCGACGTGGACGAAGATGATCAGATAGAACCCGAGGTTCATGACTGCCCAGGAAGTGGACGAAATCGACTGGATCAGGAAATTCGCCCGGAAACTCATGTCGCGCATCAGGCTGTTGACGGCGAACGTCGCGAAGACCCGCATGTAGACTCGCCAGCGCGACATCGCCTACCCTCCGTAACCGCTGTAGCGCCGCACGCCCCGCCTCCACATGATGCGGCCGATGACTGCAAACGCCACGATCCAGGCGGCCTCGATCGCCAACTCCATCCCCAGTTGGTCACGCGGCACCTTGCCCAAGTAGACCGCGGCCGGAAAATAAGCCACGTATTTCAGCGGGAGAAAATCGACGACCCAGCTCCAAGGTGGAGGAAGCAGATCGAGCGGGAACATGTGTCCGGAAAGAAAGAAGCTCAAGAGCATGTAGACGAACAGCAGCGAACTGACCTCCAGGAACCAGAACCCGATCAGCCCGATGCACGATTCGAGAAAGAACCCCAGCAGGAAACCCATGATCAGCGACAACACGTAGGCGATGAACACCTCCAGCGGCGGAACTTCGGCAAAATAGCCTCGGCACAAGTAGAACACCAGTGCAAAGGGAACGATGGCGACGGAATAGTAGGCGAGCTTATGGGCGATGCGCCCGGCCAGCAGAAACCCCAGCATGTCGATCGGCTGCACCAGGAATTTCTTCACCTCTCCGGTGCGGATCTGTGTGGCGATTCCCGACGCCAGACCAGGCATGCTGGAAAACGCGCGGCTGATCATGGTAAGCAGGTAATAGGCGACGACGTCGGCGAACTGATACCCGGAGATCGAACCACGGCCGGCGGCTTGGAACACGGCGTTCCAAAGGAAAATCTGCGTGATGATGGGGAGAAAACGCATCAGCGTCCCCAGCATGAAATCGCCGCGGTACACCAGGCGTTCCTCGAGAGAGACCTTGAGAATCACCCACCAGGCCATCAGTCGCCGCAACCGCAGGCGTCGAACCTGTCCCGAGCTCATGGCACTCCCGCCTCCTCCTTGCCGGCATCGGTGAAGACCTGGGCGATCACGTCCTCCAAAGGCAAGTCCTCCACGGAAATGTCGTCCAGCGCGTAGTCGTTCAGCAGATCGGCCAGCGTCTTGGCGACCAGTGTCCGTTCGACTCGCAATTGGACTCGAGGCGGCCGGACATCCATCACTTCCCCGTAACGCGCGAGGACGCGTCCGGCATGAGTCGGAAAGCCGCCTTCGGAAAACAGGAGTGTCACGACCTTGTGTTTGCTGAAGGAATCGATGATTCCCGAAAGGGAGCCGTCGTAGTGGATGCCTCCCGAGGCGATGATCACCAGGCGGCTGCACAACGCCGAGACGTCCTTCATGTAGTGGCTGGTGAGCAGAATCGTGATCTTGCGGGTCTGCTGGTATTCGCGGAGAAACTCCTGGATATTGTGCTGTGCCACCACGTCCAGTCCGATGGTGGGCTCATCCAGAAACAGGACCTCGGGGCGGTGCAGCAGCGCGGCAATCAACTCCATCTTCATCCGTTCGCCCAGCGACAGTTCGCGGACCGGTTGTTGCAGCAGGTCCCGCACACCCAGCAGCTCGGTCAGCTCGTCCCGCGCCGATTCGAACTCTTGTTGAGGAAGTCCGTAGATGTGGCGGTGCAGTCGGAAGGACTCCTGGGCGGGCAGGTCCCACCAGAGTTGGTTTTTCTGACCCATCACCAGGGCGAAGCGCCGGCGGTAGGCGTTTTCCCGTTTCCAGGGAACGTGGCCCATCACGCGAGCCTC
>JALSIV010000214.1 GCA_026989685.1 Pirellulaceae bacterium
TCTTGTTCCGAGTGCTACGGGGTGCATGACAGGATTTTCACGGCAGGATTGGAGAAACGCTCATCTGGGCGGCACCCGCTGGAAATGGGGCGTGGCGTTCTCGCAGACGCCTACCGTTGGTCCTCCTCATCCCGCACGCTGATCCGCTCGATCGAGAGGGCTCGGCCCGACTGCGGGGCGACCTCGACCAGCGTGGCGGAGATTCTCACGTCCTCGCGGGCCACGTCGAACCGCGCCGGCCGGAAAGTCACGGTCGCTTCCATCACGGGGTCGACCTCGCGTCCTAAGATGCTGGAGTGAGCCCCCGTCATCCCCACATCGCACTGGAACGCGGTTCCGCCGGGGAAGATCTGTTCGTCCGCCGTGGCGACATGGGTGTGTGTCCCCAGCACCGCGCTGACGCGGCCGTCGAGGTAACGGCCGAGCAACTGCTTGTCGCTGGTGGCCTCCGCATGCACGTCGACGATCCGCACGCGAACCTCGCTGGGGATCTCCTCCAGCACTCGGTCGATCGTGTGCCAGGGGCAATCGACCGGCCGCATGAAGACTCGTCCCATCAAGCTGACGACGGCCACGGGGACTCCGTTGGCGGCCGGCAACACAGTCCAGCCCCGGCCGGGAGCCTCCGGCGGGTAGTTGGCCGGCTTGAGGATGTTGTCCTTGCTTTCCAGGATCGTCTCAATCTCGAGCCGCCGGTAGATGTGGTCGCCCATGGTGATGCAGTCGACGCCGGCGCCGATGAGCTGCCGGTAGTTCTTGCAGGTGAGCCCCGATCCGTCGGCCGCGTTCTCGGCATTGGCGATGACGAAGTCCAAAGCCAGATCGCGCCGCAAGTCGGCCAAACGCTGTTCCACGATATGGCGGCCGGGCTTGCCGACGATGTCGCCGATCAGCAGGATGCGCACGGGACTTTCTCCAACAGACAAAACGACGCGACCTAGCGAGCCGTTTCGGTGAACCGCGATTCGCGAACGACGGTGATCTTGATTTCACCCGGATAGGTAAGCTGCTGTTCGAACGCCTTGGCGATGTCCCGGCAGATCTTGGCGGCCTTGGCATCGTCCGTGTCGTGAGCACTGGCGATCACCCGCAGCTCCCGCCCGGCCTGGATGGCGAAGGCCTGTTCGACGCCGGCAAAGCCCTTGGCGATCGACTCGAGTTCCTCCATGCGTTTGATGTAGCGCTCGAGCGATTCGCGGCGAGCACCCGGCCGCGAAGCGCTGCAGGCGTCGGCCGTGGCGACCAGCATCGTGTAGGGGTATTCCGTAAGGATCTGATCATGATGGCCCAGCGCCGCGTGGACGACTTCATCGCACTCGCCGTGTCGTTTCAACAAATCGGCGCCGATCTTGGGGTGCCCCCCTTCCAATTCGTGGTCGGCCGCCTTGCCGATGTCGTGCAGCAGTCCGCAGCGCCGAGCCAGATCGCCGTTGAGGCCGATCATTTCGGCCATCATCCCGGTGAGAAAGGCGACTTCGACGGAATGCCGCAGGACGTTCTGGCTGTAACTGGTGCGAAAGTGGAGCGTTCCCAACAGGTAGAGCAAGCGTTCGTGCAGGTCGTGGATGTTGACCTCTTGAGCGGCCTCTTCTCCCCGCCGCCGGATCATCTGATCGATCTCTTTTTCGGTCTCGGCGACGACGTTTTCGATGCGCGATGGATGGATGCGGCCGTCGGCGATGAGGCGGTCGAGGGACTGGCGAGCGATTTCGCGGCGGACGGGGTCGAACCCGCTGACGATGACGACTCCCGGCGTGTCGTCGATGATCACGTCCACTCCGGTCGCCTTCTCGAAGGCTCGGATATTGCGGCCCTCCCGCCCGATAATCCGCCCTTTCATTTCGTCATTGGGAATGTCGACCGTACTGGTGGTGCTCTCGGCGGTATGAGCGGCCGCGTAGCGATGCAGCGCGGTGAGCAGCATCTCGCGAGCCTTTTGATCGACGGTCGCGGCGATCTGCTGTTCCCGCTTGAGAATCAGTGCCCCGGTCTCTTTCTGGAGCTCCCGGTCGAGTTCGTCCAACAGCCGCTGCGTGGCCTGTTCACGCGACAGACCACTGATCTTCTGCAGCGTGGAACGCTGCTCGGCCAACAATCGGTCGAGCTCCTTTTCGCGCTTCTGCACCTCGGCCAACTGGCCCGCCAGACGCCGCTGCGTCGACTCGACGATCCGCTCTTGCTTCCGTAGGTCGTCCAGTTGCTGTTCGAGCGTCTCGGCACGTTTGTCCAGCGTCCGCTCTCGCTCGCGCAGTTCGTCGCGGATCTGTTTCAGCTCTTCTTCAACGGCCGTCCGCTCTTTCAGCGACCGCTCCTTGATCTCCAAGTCGGCCTCGCGGATCTTCGTCTCGACCTCCTGCTTGGCTCGGTCGATGATCTGCTTGGCTTCACTCTCGGCATCGCGGCGACGGATGCGGTCGAGCAGCTTGACGACCAGCGCTCCCCCCACGGCACAGGCAATGAGGCCGCCCACGTAAAGGGCCACGGTTCCAGGGCTATCAAACACGGTGTTCTCTCCGGCAATGCAGTGCATCGCCCCGAGGCGGCCGGTGGAAGAGCTGAGGTGGTCGCGCGGTGCAGCATGAGCGGCCAAGACCGCCTGACAACCTGGAAGACCGAGTTCACAAGCGCAGCATCAACGTCGACGGCCTACCCACCTCACAAAATAGCATGACCACTGCCTCTGGCAGCGTAAATGCTGGTAGTATGAAAAGTTAGGTGTCACCGTCGTTTGCGCGAGGACGAGGGGAACTTGCGGCATCATCGGCCACCGACCAACCAGTCGGCGTCTGCGCAGATACCCGCGTTGGCCGGGCTCATCGCACCCTGCCACTCGGGCCACTTCAGCGCGGCCGAGAATCCAACCGCCAATCAGACTCAGCAGATACAGGATCCCGTTCACCGAGGCTCCTCTGTTGATCCTTGCCGTGTCGATCGCCCACGTACCGTGAGTACTCGTTCCAACTGTTGCCAGTCGTCATGCCGTCCGCGGATCGGCCGCTTTTCCATGGCCCATCGGGGACGCGTCGTATCGGTAAGTACAGGAATGGTACCCCGCGTCGAGCAACCGGCCCGACGCTGCTACCCTATTGTTACGCAACTGCCGGTCCCGTTCAATGACCCGCTCCGAAGAGGGGCCTGATGGATCGATTCGATGCGAATGTGGCTCGAGCCTGGCCGCCAGCGGAGTGGCGTGCCGTGACCGTGGTCGTTGGAGTTTCCGGCGGGCCCGATAGTGTGGCGCTGTTGAGGTCGCTGGTACGGCTGCACGGCGGCGGTGCCGGAAAAATGGTGGTGGCCCACTTCGAACACGGGTGGAGACCGCAGCACGAGCGTCAGGACAGTTGCTTCGTCAGTCAATTGGCCGAGTCGCTCGGGTTGCCGTTTGAGCGAGCGCGGGCCGGCGGCGACGTGGCGGCCGGCGGCGAAGGGCGCGAAGGAGCGGCTCGGCACCAGCGGTTTGCGTTCTTTCGCCAAGTGGCGCACGCGTACGGCGCCCGGTTTCTGGCTCTAGGGCACACCTGGGACGACCATATCGAGACTATTCTCCACCGTATCCTCCGAGGCACCGGCCCGATCGGAATGGCCGGGATTCCCCGCTTCCGGCCATGGGGCGAAGGGGCTGCCATCGTCCATCCACTCCGAGATGTGACTCGAAACCAAGTGCTGGCCTACCTGGGTCGGCTCAAGCAATCTTTCCGAACGGACGAGACCAATCGGGATCTGTCGTTGACTCGCAACCGCATCCGACACCAACTGTTGCCGCTGTTGCGTCGGGATTTCAACCCGCGAGTCGACGAGGCGTTGGCGCGGCTGGGGGAGTGGGCGGAACTCTATCGCCAATGGGTGCCCCGCGCGATTGCCCCGCTCTGGGAGGACGCGGTCCGCGTCGAGAGTCCCTCACGAGTGGTCATCGACTGCCGGCGTTTGCAGCACGAACCACGGCTGGCGGTACTCGAGCTGCTCCGTGAGGTATGGCGTGACCGCGACTGGCCGCAACAATCGATGGATGCTCAAACCTGGCAGCAATTGACGGACTGGGTCCTGGGCAACGACGCCGTCGGGGCGACACTCCCCGGCACCATCGATGCCCGTCGTCGAGCGGCCAAGCTGGTTTTGGAACGAGCGGCCGAGCCGTAGCCGACTCACTTGCGATCGTCCATTCGCCACGCCGTGAGCCACTCCGTCGACTTGAGTTCGGCCCCGAAGTCGGCTCGCAATCGTTCGTCGAAATCCGGAAGGTGGCCGGCACCGTAGAAAATGGCGACGTTGGACTTGCCGAGTTCGAGCTGCTGTTTGAGTACCTGCAACGCTCGTTTGTTGCGTTCGGTAATAATGGTCGACCCTTCCTCGCCGCCGAAGATCGCCATTTGAGATCGCAAGTCCAGCATCTGTCGAGCCATCAGGCGTTTGAGTTCGAGCGCTCGATCGCGGGAAAACAACGCGCGGATGAGCTCAACGTCCGAGGGAGGGCGAGTCGCCTCGTTGTCGGCATCGAGTTGCTGCTGCATGGAGACCTTCATCGCTCGCAGTATCAGTTTCCAGACCGTCTCGTTGCGGTCCTTCATCGATTGGGCAAATTCCCCCGGCGAGAGATCGGCGTGGACGAAGTTCTTCGGCGAGTAATCGATGTGGTCAAGCTGGAACTCCAACTCCAGCATCTGCTTCATCCCTCGCTGAAGGAAGCTGATGGGATGACGACTCTGCCGTTGTTGCCCTCTGGGGATTCGCGTCCCTTTGGGAGCGATCAGTTCGTAGAGTACGGCATCGTAACGGGCCAGCTTCTCGTTGAGCCGTTCATAGTAGGTTTTCTCGCCGATATGAACGACGCCCACCAGGTCGACGGTACGGGGGCGGCCCTGGTAGGTCAGCTCATAGCGGACGATGGCCGTGTCGAGCGCGACCGCCTGCTTGGGATCGCCGCCGTAGCGGACTCGGACGAATTCCGGCGCCGCTTGGGCTCCGTCCCGTTTCGCCGACGCTTCTTTTTTTGCGGCTTTCTCGGCCGGCGCTCCGGCGGCGGCCGGCGGCTGGGCAGCCGGGTTCGAGCCCGGCTCGTCGGCTCGAACTGCCTGGACACCCAACCAGGTCAATGTCAGCGACAGCGCGACCATCGGGACTGTCCGCCAAGGGAACCGAGTTGAGCGACCGCCGGGAGAGCTCAGTGAATTCAGTGAATGAAGTGGGCTGCCTGTCATGTGTCTACCTGTGAGAAGGACCGCGTGACCGCCGGGCGCGGAAAGGGAAGCTGGTGGATCTACCGATGGGACCGCCCCCAAGTTTCGCTACTTGCAGTATAGGCCTTGAGGCGATGGTGCGCCGCCCCCACCGCTCGGCCGCGCGGGTACTTGTCAAAACATGCGATCTCGGGCATAATACGGGCGATGTGTTGGCGGCGCGGGGGTCGGTCTATGAACTGTCATCCCCGGTCGGTTCGACTGCACTGCGAGACGAGAGCCTCCATCGACAGCCTTCATTGTGCCCCAAGTTGTGTTGTCTCATCGGGAATCTGCCCCGCCTGATGGGACAACCTCTTCTGCCTCCTCGGGAATCTGCCCCGCCCGAGGGGGTTTTTTTGCGTCTTCGGATTCTGCTAACGCGTCTGGAGCTCGGGGCGGGCGGGACGATCGCGCCAATGTCCCGGGCCGACATTCGCTCGTTTTCCTCTTTTGACTGGCTTGCCGCCGGCACTGCGTGGCACCGGGAGAATGGTCCGTTTTCGGTACGACTTGCCGTTCTTACTCAACTTCTGGGAGCGGCAAACCCGATACTACCGGCACATGAAGCAGAATCGGCGCGTCCTCATGGCGGGGGCGTGCACAGATTGGTGGACCCAAGTGCCAAGGGTGGAATTGTATCATGTCTGTGACCAAGTACTGTTGTTTCCTGGCGATCGTAGCCGTGATGTTGCTGGGAGGGCCGCGAGCCGACGCCCAGTTGTTCAAGCCGTTCGCGTTTCCCCCGGTCACCTCGGACTTTCAGTTTTTCGCGCCGTACGACATCGACACGTTCGGCGGGCGACCGGCCTACCGGACCGGTTGGTACGGAAGTTACGACCGGCTCTACATCAACGTGTCGCGTCCCGACAACCAACTGGTTGGTCGAGTGGGAAATCGGCCGCCGGAAGAACTCGCATCGAACCGGTTGGGCGATTTCGCTTGGGGGACGCAGATGGAAGTCGGCTATGTGGATGAGGACCGCAAGGGGTGGGCGTTCCGCTATTTTCGCGTGGGCGGTCCCAATGTCAACGAAAACGATGTGGTGGAACGTTTGACGCGATTCACAACGCCCCCCGATCCCGATGAGGACCCGGCGTCGCCACCCGGAGATCAAAACAGCCAGGAGTTTCTGTATCGGGCCTACAAAGTACAAAACAGCATCAACACGGCCAAGTTGTCGAGCATCGAATTGAACCGCACATGGCTCTGGAAACCGCTGCACAACGGTGGCACGTTGGAACCTTTTGCCGGTTTGCGATACGTTCAATTCACGCACTTCAGCCGGCGTCAGGACTACCGGCGTTTCGACAACGCCGGCGTGGAGATTCCGCCGGGAGCGTCCCAGGCGGACCAGGACACTGCCGAGAGCGAACTGTTGAGTTCGGATGACCGTGCGTTCATCAACGAGATGCTGGGCGGGCAACTGGGCATTCGCTGGACGAAACCGTACCGTCGTTGGAACTTCTACGGTGATACTCGGTTCTTTGCCTTCCAGAATTTCCAGAACTGGGAGCAGCGCCTCACCGAGACCCGAACGTACTACGGCGGACAGGCCATCGACGACATCCCCACGGCCATTCGATCGCAGCGCGAGACGGCGGCCGCGTCGACCAACGAATTCGTCTGGGGCGGGGAAGCTCGCCTCAACGCCGCACTGCAAGTCACCCGCGATTTCGCTCTGCGGGTCGGCTTCGACATGGTCTACTTCGGCCAGGGCGTGGGCCGCGGTATGACGGTGGACGACAACAGCGAGGATCTGTTGCTGTTCGGCGTCAACTTCGGCGCCACCCTCAACCGTTGATTTCCCGTGGCACTTGGGCGATCACGGCCTCGAGCGGCGTTTGGCTGCTCGAGGCTTTTTTCGTAGCCCCCAAACACGGTTTGCGTCACCGAGAACAGGGATCCCAGATTCCACTTCCCCCACCGGCCGATTTTCTTCATACTGGGGGCCGTGGGTAGAGTCAGTCCGACGGACCTATGGGGAGTGGAGCAGCATGGGACGATTGGCCGTCAGCGAACTCACCACCTACCGGTGGTCGTTCGAGGAAGACGTGAGGGCATACGGGGAAGCGGGGTACGACGGCATCGCGGTATGGCGGCAGAAGCTGTCGGATTACGGAGAAGAAAAAGGGGCCGAATTGCTGGCGGAAACGGGACTCCAAGTCACCAGTCTGTGGTGGACCGGAGCCTTCACCGGCAGTGACGGACGCAGTTTCGATGAGTGCGTGACCGACGCCAAAGAAGCGCTGCAACTGGCGCAACTGCTCGGCGCTCGCTATCTGCTGGTTCACAGCGGCGGCCGCAACGGCCACACCAAGAGCCACTCGCGGCGCCTGCTGCTGGAAGGTCTGCGCGCCGTGCTGCCGCTCGCCGAGGAATTCGGCGTCACGCTGTTGCTCGAACCGATGCCTCCCGGTTGTGCAGGCCCCTGGACCTTCCTGACCAGCCTCGACGATGCCCGCGAGCTGATCGATACCGTGGACAGCGACTTTGTCAAGGTCGCCTTGGACACCTACTTGTTCGGGCACGAACGGCGACTGCCGCGGCGGATGGCTTCACTCGTCGATTATCTGGGCGTGGTGCACCTGGCCGATGCATCCGATCCCCCCTGCCCCGAAGTTCGGCGCCGCCGACTGGGACGCGGCCACCTGCCGTTGGCGGAAATCCTGGGGGCCTTGCACGATGCCGGCTTCGACGGAGACTACGAAGTCGAAATCATGGGCGAGGAGATCGAGGGAGCCGACTACTTCCAGTTGTTGACCGAACAAGCCGAGGCATTCCGCACATTGTGGCGTGAGTGCGCCGCCGCGCCGTGACGCGACGCTTGATGGGGCGGCCGGGAGTTTCCCGAAGTGAACCCAATGCGAACGGTTCGAGTGAGTACGTTGATTGGCAAATCGACGCAATCGAAGTTGGTGGCCGTTGTCGCGCTGTGTCTGGTCGCCGCCCACCTGCCTGTCGTCGCCGGCGAGAGCGGCGTGAAGAATTTGTGGACGCGCGTCCGCGGTGAAGATTGGCCGCAGTTTCTGGGGCCGCGTCGCAACGGCAAGTCGGCCGAACGGGGTATCCGAACCGACTGGGAGACGAAGCGGCCGAAGATCGTGTGGCAGCAACGGCTCGGCGAGGGCTATGCGATCGGCAGCGTGGCCGCCGGACGCCTGGTTCAGGCCGACCGTGTCGGCGACAAGATCCGCACCCGCTGCTGGGCGGCGGAAACGGGCGAGCTGCTGTGGGAGTACGCCTACCCGACCCAATACCGAGACTATTACGGGTACGATGGTGGGCCGCGCTGCTCCCCGTTGATCGACGGTGAGCGGGCTTACGTCTATGGCCCCGACGGCGTCCTGCTGTGCCTGCATCTTTCTAGCGGAAAGCTGCTGTGGAAATGTGACACGGCGAAACGATTCGGCGTAGTTCAAAACTTCTTCGGAACCGGCAGCACGCCCGTTGTCTACGGTGACAAGCTGTGGGTGATGGTCGGCGGGAGCCCCGACGAAGATCAGTCGCTGGGGCCCGATCGACTCGACCGCGTACGCGGCAACGGCACGGCCATGGTCGCGTTCGACAAGAAGACCGGGCGCGTGCTGACCAAGCTGTCGGACGAACTGGCCAGCTACAGTTCACCCTGCATCGTTCAAATCGACGGGCGCCCCTGGTGCTTCGCCTACTGCCGGGGCGGCCTGCTGGCCTTCCACCCCGGCACCGGCGCGATCGACTTTCATTACCCCTGGCGATCACGACTGCTCGAAAGCGTCGTCGTCAGTTCGCCGGTCGTGGTGGGCCGCCAGGTGTTGATCACCGAAACGTACGGCCCCGGCAGCAGTCTGCTGCAGGTTCGGCCGGGCGGCTATGACGTGGTGTGGAAGGACGAGAAGCGCAGCCGGCAAAAAATCCTTCAAGGACACATGATGACGCCCGTCGTGCACCAAGGCTACGTCTACGCCTGCAGCGGCCGAAACCCGCCCGTCGACCTGCGGTGCTTCGAGTGGAAAACCGGCAAGCTGATGTGGAAACTCGACAACCAGTACCGCACCTCGCTGCTGTACGTGGATCAACACCTGGTCACACTCGACGAAACCGGCATGCTTCGGTTGATCCGCGTGAATCCTCAGAGGTACGCTCCGGTGGCCGAGTGGGACCTGGGCCAACCCAACGCCTTGGGATCGGGCCAGAGGCTCAAGGGCCCTTGCTGGGCGGCCCCCATCTTGGCTCACGGACTGCTGTTCGTGCGAGGCGAAGGGCGCATCGTCTGCCTGGAGTTGATTCCGGCCGAAGATGCCCGATAGCCGACCGCCATCCACGACCCTTGGCAGCATACATCTCGATCGAAGTTCTCCCACAAGGGGCGGATCGTGATCAGGCCTTGTTGGATTGACGAACCAGGCGCTGGTATTCCTCTTCGACACTCGAGCCGTCCGGCGTTGCGTCGCTCATCGGATCGAACCACGATTCCTCAAAGCGGATGTACCCGCCCTCCCCTTTGGCCGAACGGGCGATCGCCAACTTGGCGGTCAGCGCCATCACCGCGTCGCCCAATGCCACTTCGGGATGGCATCGCGGCACGTTGGCCGGATCGCGATTGCGAATGCACCAGGCCAGGTGTTCCATCTCCTCGGTATAGCCGCGGCTGACCGGCCCCTGCTCCACCGCCTTGGCCACCGGGGCATTGCCGCCGCTGCTGGTGGTATCGAGCACGGCGTCGCCCTTGTTCCCCTTGACGGTGACGCGGGACGACGCGTCGGAGCGTTTCATCAGCAGCGCCTCGGTCTCCTTCTCCAGGATCAACGTCCCCTTCGTACCCATCACCACTTCGCCGTATCCGCCGAAGCCGTTTCCATTGATGGAGGAGTAGGTGACGACGATTCGTTTGGTGGGGTCGTCGTTGTAGCCGGGGATGCCTCGCTGCGGATCGGGATAGTTGGCCACCGGATCCTTGTAGCCGACGTCGAACGATGGATCATAGCCGGGTGCCGGGAACTCGAACATGCAGTAGACGTGGTCTTCGGCATCGCGGTTGTAGGGGAAGACCTGCCGTCCCCCCACCGCGTAGACCGACAGCGGGTGAGCCTTCTTGCCGTCCTTGCGCAGCGCGCTGATGAAGATGCTGGCCGCATCGAGCTGGTGGCTTCCCAATTCGGCCATCAAACCGCCGCCGGTTCGAGTCCACAATCGCCACCGCACCAACTCTTCCAGCGCCGTCCGTTTGCGGTGACCCAAGTCGATCTCCTGATAACCGTAATCTTCGGCCTTGACCGTCTTGTCGGCGTCCCAGGCTCGCCACTGCGCCAGGCGTTTGGCGGTCAGAGGGTCGTGCGACTTGGCTAGCTGCGCTTCCCATTTCTTGATCTGGTCCGCGATCTTGTCGATGTGCTTGCGTTTGCCGTCGACCAGCACTTCTTCGCCGCCGGGAAGTGGCGGCTGCCAGCTATCCCGCCCCGGCAAATTGCCGCGGTGCCACTGGGCACGAATGTAGTGGATTTGTCCCAGCAGGCCCCAACGAATGAAATTGACGGCATTGTCATAGAGGATGCTGTAATGGCGTTGATGCCCCGTCGCTAACAGCATGTTCTTCTCGGCGGCGACTCGAGCCATCACCTTGCACTGCGCCACGTTATGAGCCATCAGCTTCTCGGTCAGCACATGTTTGCCGGCGAACATCGCCTCGATGGCAACGGGAGCGTGCAGGTGGAGCGGCAGGGCGATGATCACCGCCTCGATGTCCTTGTTCTGCAGCAGATCCCGGTAGTCGGAATAGACCTTGACGTGCCGGCGCGCCTCTTCTTCGGACTTCCAGCCGTAGACCTTCATCAGGCCGGGACGGACCTTGATCGTGTTGGGAGTCGCATGATCGCCGTGAAACGCTCGGAAAATGCTCGACGGACGGATGTCGGCGATCGCCACTACCTGCAAGTAATCGGGGTTGAGAGCGCCGATCAACACGTTCCCTTCGTCGCCCGTCCCGATGATGCCGATCCGGACCGGATTGTCGACCTTGCTGTAGCCGAAATAGAGAGCTCCCAAACCGCCCGTGGTGAGCACACCGGCGCCGAGGGCCTCCTTGAGGAAATCGCGGCGAGTCACTCCGACCGCTTCGTAGTAGTTGTCGCGCGCGACGGCGCGTTCTTCGGGGGTCAAACCCTTCATCGTTGCTCTTCTCCTTTCGAGCGGCAACAGTTCCGCCAAAGATGAGCCAGTATCGTGTCCAGTGCGCCGAAGCGGCCGGCACCCACGGTCGCCAATGTGACCAGCGCCAGACACTCGATCGTCTGATAGTAGGTCGGTATCGCATCGGGGGTTCCCGGCCACTGAGAGGCCACGATCGACGCGAGGAAGATGGCTCCACACCAGGAGGCCAACCGAGTGAACAACCCCAGGATCAACATCGCCCCGATCGCCGTGTCGAAATACGGCACGATCCGATCAATGGTCTCGGTGTCATACCAGCGACGCCCCAAGCGACGAAGCGCCGGGGCCGATTCGCCCGTCGACTCGGCATACGTTCGCCGCATCTCGGCTTCGAAGTCGTTCCAAATCGAGTCGATCTGGCTCAACCAAGGCGATCCCTTCTTCTTCAGTTCTTGTTCGATCGTCGCGATCTGCTTGCGCAATCCGGGAACGTCGCCCCTCGCCGCATCCTGCCGGTATTTTTTCAAGCGGCGCACGTTGGGCAAGTATTCTTCCAAGTCGGGGCCGATTTCATCGAAGAAACTGCGAAGCTGGCGGCGATGAGCGGCCTCGATCTGCTGCAACCGTTTCTTGAGCTTCGCATCGTCGCCCGCCCGGCGAATCAGCGTGTCCCGATACTTGGCCCACGCCAACTCGGTCTTCTTGCGATCGAGCCGGAACTCGCCGTAGGGATCGTAGATCGGCGCCCGATAATAGGGGGCGAGCGGCCCCTTGGCCGTTCCAAACAGGGCTCCCGAAGAGAACGGGGCTCCCTGTAGCTTGGTCACCCCTTCTTGGTAAAAGTGCCAGCCGATCACCACGCGCAATGCGATCAGCGAAAGGACGGCCGCCAAGGATAATCGAAATCGTGTCGCAGCCAGCGTTCTATCTCCCACGTGGCAGGATGCAATCGGTCCCGGGTGTCGGCAGCAGGCGGGCCGCCGCTCGCTCGGCTCGGCGTATGCGGCAGAAAGCTGTCGAGAACGGCCGTCAGGCAGGTCCCCCCTCGGTCGGCCGTTCTCTGTCATTATGATCGCCGCCGGCCGATTCCGCCAGTCGCGGATTCGCGTTCTACTCCAGGGCGATCCGGCGCCCCTCCTTGGCGCTTTGCCGAGCCGCCATGACCACGTGCAGTGCTCGGTAGGCGTCCTCCAGGTCCTGGGTTCGCCTTACCAGGCTGGTCACCGCTCGATGGAACTGGGTGAGCAATTGTTCTCCCACAGGACGATCCTGGTCCAGCGACTCCAAATGGCGTCCCGCTTCGTCGAACCAGACCAGCGTCGACGGGAGATCGACAAAGGCAATGCCCCGTTCACAACAAACCTGCAGTTCGGCGGGCGGGCGAAAGGCCACCGCCTCCTGCCACTCCGGCGGCAAGTAACGACCGCAACTGATTTGAGCCATCGGCGCGCCGGTCGCATCCCAGCCGTCGGGCCGTTCCTCCGGGGCGGCGAACTCCAGACTCATCATTTGGTAGTCCCGCTCGCCGCCGAGCCGCCGATGCTCGACACCCCACACGCTCCGCAACGGACGATCCATGATGAAACAACACCAATCGACCAGTTCCATCAAATCGTCCGTCATTGGCTCTCGCCCCCCCAGTGGAGTCAGCGACTTGGGCTGGCGTTCGATCTGCCGCCGAGCATGGCAGAACAACATTTGCGGGGCACCCAGTCGCGTGGCGATGAGTTCCTTGAGTCTCAAGGTGGCGGGAGACTGTCGGCGGGGGAACTCGGCGGTAAAGGCGATTCCCGCTGCTTCCACTCGCTGCTTGATCTCGTCCGCTCGCTCGCCGTCGACGGCCACCGCCGCCGCGCAATAGACGGCTTTGGCAAAGTCGCACGCCGCCAGAATGGGCAAGGGCCCGAACCACGCGGGAGAAAGCAGTAGCAGAGCATCGATATCGGATCGCGCCGCCAACGTACGGAAACCGTGCACCGGTTCCGCATCGAATTCTCGAGCCACTTGGTTGGCTTTGGCCGCGACCTCGGCACAAACCGCTCGTACCTGAAAACGATCGGCCAAGGCTCGCAACGCCGGCCGGTACCGAGCATCCCAGTTGGCACCGAGCCCTACGATTCCTACGCGCAGTTTCATAAGCGAAATCGAATGTCCGACGTGGCCGCCTTGTCCTGGTCGTCCTGACGGAGGCACCTCCGAAAGTGTAGCGACCCGCCATCCTTCGGTTCTTCCCACCCCGTCCCTATTGTGGCAACGGAAGGTCCCGGAGACAAGCAGGCGATGCGGCGGGAGAAGCCCATCACTCGACGTCCTCCTCTCGCTGCAATCGCTCCAGCTCCTTCAATTCTTCCAACCAAAGTCGGATTTCGTTGCCGTACTCGCTGGCCATATCGCTGAGCACCAGTTGCCGGTGAAAGGCCGACGCGCTGACGTTCCTGAGCAGCTCGGCCGCTTCCGCACTGGGAAAACGCTTCTGAGGATCGGGAGCGATCAGGCCGCAGCAGAAGTTCATCAGCAAATCGTTGACGGCCACTTCTTGCGGCACGATTTCGGCAAGTTCCCGAGGCAGCGCACGGCGAGCCTCCAGCAGATCGCGGATTTCCGTCAGATGCGAGAAAAGAGGACGCCCCGACAGCAACTCGATCAACACATAACCCAATGACGCCAGATCGGACCGCGGAGTGGCGGGCTGTCCTTCCAGCACCTCCGGAGCCGCATACTGGAGCGTGCACGTGCGAGTGGCCGGCGGTGACTCCAACTGAAAAGCCGATCCGATATCCACGATCTTGGCGGAACCGGTGCGTTTCAGCATGATGTTGGCCGGCTTGATGTCGCCATGCACGATGCCGTGACGGTGCAGCGCCGCCAAGGCTCCCAGGCACTCCCGCACAATGGCGACGGCGACGCCCGGCTTGAATCGCGGCTGCACGGGGCCGGCCGTCACCAACACTCGATTGATATACTCCCAGCGCCGCGCCGAGACGCGAGTCTTCACGAGTTCGAGCATGCGAGGAACCAGCAGACGCCGCAGATCGTAACCGTCGATCCACTCCATCACCATTCCGCGAATCCGATTGCGGTCGATGAAGTTGTGCACGTGCAACAGCGAGTCGTGCTGGATCTGAGCGACGTCGGACGCCACGCTCGCCATCCGCTCCATCGCCTCGTCGTACTCCTTCGCCGTCGCATAATGCTCCGGGGAGAAAATCTTGATCGCAACGGGCAAGGTGAAGTTGTCGGCGCCTCGACGCTGGGACAAGAACACCACTCCCTGCCCTCCGGAACCGAGAATCTGTTGCAAATGGTGGTGCGAGGTCCAGCTCAGCCGCTGACGGTGGATGATCCCCTCGTAGAGCTCGATCAAACCGTGATCCACGGCCGGCTTCGCCTCCGCGCCTCCGTGAGTAATCGTCGCGTGGAGTGCTGGTCGGGTGGTGGTCATCATGAGGCTCGACTCATCCTGAGGTTGCCGCGATTCGTCTGCCATGATCGATCACTGCTTTCCTGGCGCGGGCTGCGCCCGCAAGGCGGGAGGCGGGAGACCAGAGGCTGTAGGGGTGGTGACAACCGAAAGCCGGAGCACGGCTCGCAGGTGTGATAACGTGAGATTCTAATGCTAGCGGATCGGTCGCGTAAAGTCGCTTCCATCGGCTCGAGCCTGAGATTCGAGATACGCGATCAAGTCTCGCAGTTCCTCGATGGTAAGCGATTGCAACAACCCTTCGGGCATCAGCGACACCTCGCTCTCGCGGTGCTGCTCGATATCGACCTTCTTCAGCACAAACTCCTTCCCGTCGGCTCCCAAATAGGCCTCGGCGCCGCCGCCTTTCCGCCTGGGCAGCCCGGTAAAGATACGCCCGTCGACCGTGAGAATCAACCAGGGAGTGTATTGGGGAGCCATTTCGGCACTGGGCTGCAGCATCTGTTGCAGCAGCCAGCTCCTCCCGTCGTTCCCCAGCGACCGGAGTCGCGCACTCATGGCCGACATCGACGGCCCGACGTCCATTCCCCGTCCGCGCACCGAATGGCACTTGGCGCACGTTGCGATTTTCGGGTGGAAAAACAGGCGCTCTCCCACAGTCGCATCCCCCGGCTGGTCTCCCAAGAGCGCCACCCACGCCTTCACGTCGGAGACCGGCGGGCGCGGCTCCGTCCGCCCCGCAACCGCCCGCTCCACCGCGCTCGACAGTCGCGGCCATCGCCGCCCCACCTGCTGCAAAGCAGTCCTTTGTTCCGTTGTCAGATCGACACCCGGAAATGCCCGCAACGCTTCCTCGACAATCGCGGGCTCCTTCGACCTCGCCAACTCGATCAGCAACGCCGTCTCCTGCTCGGCGAAGTCGGCCAGCCCCATCACGGCCACGCACCGCACACCGACCGGCAGCGATTCGTCGGAAGCGACACGTCGGAGTGCGGATCGCCGTCGGGGAAGAGGATGCCGGGCCAGCGCCCAGACGGCCGCCTCCCGGTCGGGCCCGTGCAGCACCTGCGCCACCAAGCGATCCAGATCCAGCGGCACTCCTCGGCGAACGGCCACCTGCAAGGTCCAACGGCGAACGGCCGCTGACAGGTCTTCTCGAGCCAACAATTGTTGGAGACGCTCCACGGTCGGCCAGTCCGCCACTTCATCCCCGGCCAGCCGCTGCTCGCACACCAGCAGAGCGCGAAATGATCGGTAGTCCAAGTCGCGGGTCTGCAGCAGCGCTTCCAGTTCGCCTCGCAACTCCACCACTCGTTCATCGGCCGACCATTTGATGCCCACCAGTCGCGCAGCAGGGCTACTTGAGGTGATGGCCCGCCGGATCCAACGGTTTCGCGCATCGGGAGCCAATCGCCAACCTCGCCGAGCCGCCAGTACGACCGCCCAGAGATGGTCCGCAGCCAACGACTCACCGAATGCGTGCCCGACCACCGGGTCCGACAGTGCCGCGACGGCCGCGTGCTGCAGCAACGGATCGCTGGAACGAAGGGCTCGGTCGAGCTGTGCCCGAGTCACTTCGCGCGCGTGGTCGCGCAGCCAGACGGCGAACAGTCGGTGCGGAAGCAGCTCGGGACGTTCCGGTGACCATGCCGCCCCAAGCCGCACAGCCGCCAGTTCCCGCAACGGCAGCGACACGGCGGAATCCGCCGCCACACGGGCCAGGGCTCGGCGAAGACCTTCGGGCTTGTCATGGGGCTCGAGCGAGTCGAGTGCCCATAACGCCGTCGCTCGAGCCTCCGGGAGAGAACCATGCTCGAGCACTTCCAGCAGCCGCTCCCGCCCCTGACGTGTCGCCAGCAGGCTGCTCGCTTCGGCTTCGCGCCTTTGCCGAGAAAGCGACAACAGACGATCGCCGGGCGGCGACGGTTCATCCTTTTTTTTCCGGAGCTTCAGATGCCACACCTTCCCTCGTCCGTGGAGGGCGTAACTGGCCAACACCCAATCGGAAACAAATAGCGAACCATCGGGCGCTACGGCAATATCCACCGGACGAAAGTCGTTGGCGCCGTGTACGAGAATCCCGCGTTTCGCTTGAGTCAGTCCCTGCCGGGGCAGGTCGCTCCGCTGATAGATTTCAATGGCATGGTCGGCCCACACCGGAACGAACAGCGATCCGAAATACCGCCGGGGCAGACCGTCGGATTCATAGGCCACGATGCCGCAGGGAGCCTCTCCCGTTCCCGCAATCATCGGCAGCGTCCCGGGCAGGTCGCCGGTCCAAGTCGTAAGCGGATTGAGTCCGGTGCGCCCATACCGGTACTCGTAGCCATAATCGGCGGTAACGAAGACGTCGATCAGTCGGCAGGGCGGAGAACTTCCGGGATCGTTGTCGGTGCCGAAAACCCGCCCAAACGAATCAACGGCCAAACCGAACGGATTCCACCAACCCGTCGACGTCCGAACAAGATTCCGCCCCCGAGCGTCGCAACGATACGTACTACCACCCTCGCCACCGCCGACCAGGACTCGCCCATCGGAACCACGCAGGGCATAGGGCTCCCCGAGGTTCTCCCCCAGCCCGAAACGCAGACCACCGGCGGGATCGAATGCCAACCCGGAAAGGCCGTTGTGCGGATAATCACCACTCGTCTGCAGATGAATCATCCGTTCGAGTCGATCGGCTCGATCGTCCCCATCCCGGTCCGGCAGCCGGTAGACGGCCCATCGCGTAGCCAGATAGAGCGTGCCGTCGGGGTGAAATGCCAGATCCATCCCATACTTCAGCCCTTCGTGGAAAATCGTCTTCTTGTCGGCTCGACCGTCACCGTCGGTATCCTCCAGAATCAGCACGCGGTCGCCGCGAGGGCCGTCGTAATCCTCGGGGCGAAAGTGCGTGTGACTTTCCAGTACGAACACGCGTCCTCGCGGATCGACGGCGATCCCGGTGGGAGTCACCACCATCGGCTCGCCGGCAAACTGCACGATCTCCAATTCGGGATCCGACACTTCCGGGAGTTGGCAGTGCGCAGTCGTCGCCCATGAAGCGAACAAGAAACACAGTGCGAGAATTCTAAGAGCCTGTAACAAAACCCGCCGCGCCGATTTCCGGCCTCGGGCGTGTTGCTTGCGGTCTGGAGTTTTGTGACAGCCTCTAAGTTCGAGTTTTGCAGATTTCAGCGGATAAATTGATATCGGCCTCCACGCCAAATTGGGATAGATTGTGATTCAACCGTCACAAAACGTCCCTTCAGCGAGGAGGCCGATAAGATGG
>JALSIV010000215.1 GCA_026989685.1 Pirellulaceae bacterium
GGCTCGCGTTCGCTACACGAACATGGATGGATCGGTCGGCAAATTCCCGTAGGTCAGGCTTTCCAGCCTGACCACGCTGCGGCATCTATCTGCCTATCGAAAAACGCGCGACTTCCCGGCAAGCGTGGCTGTGCCGGCTCGGCAACCGCACGTTGGACGAGCCGGTGGGAGTTGGGGCGTCTGCTCCCCAGCGAGTTCTCGAGCGAGCCGCAGATGATCAATGGACAGGGCAAACTCATTTCGCAGGCACCGAGCCTGCGACATGAGAAAAGCCGAGTTTTCGAGTGCTTGGTAGCTGTCAGTCGTCGCCTCCGCGGGGACGAGCCCCGCGGCGGGCCATTGCCATGGCGGCCGGTTGTCGGCGCGGGCAAGCCCCAACACGACGGTTGCCAACAACCCGCCGTTATCCGGTTCCGACTGGTGCATCACAGTAGCATCGACGGGGCTCGGTGCCGACGTAGATCCAGATGCGGGACGTCCGGCTTCCTTTGCCTTCACCGGGAGTCAGCAGCGTTACCGTCGTATCGTCGGTGTAGACGATCGACCCGCCCAATACCTGCTCGATCATCCGATCCACCAGCGGAGTCATCCGATCGGCCGCCGTGGCCGCCATCCGGCACAACGTCGAGCGGCTGGGGGTCCAGCCCAGCGCCGCGAGGGTCACCGGCCGTGTGTGACACTGTAGTGGCAGAATGTCTCAGGCTGCCCGTGAGTACCGCTTGCGTCTCTTGGCCGAACGCAGATCGATGCCGCCGAGCAACAGCGCCAGATCGACGGGATCGATCTCTATGCCGTGTTGCGAGTCGGGAGCCGAAGAGAGTTCGAACGTGCTGCCTTCAAGTCCATCGAAGCTGTTGCGCATGTCGGTCGGCGTTCATTGCCCGCTGCAGCATACTCGGGCTGACGCCCTCGGGCCGCCGCTCGGCGAGCGGCGGCGTACTGGGCCGCTCTTACCGAGTCGTTTTCGCCGGTGGTAGACGGACGCGGTGGAAACGCCGTGCCGGGCGGCGAACTCGGCGACGCTTTGACCGCTCCGTTCGAGCCGAGTCAGCAGGGTGCGCCACCGTCGTTCGGTTTCGTGGGAGTTGCGTTTTCGGGCCATGATGAAGACCTCCTTTGGCTGAAAAGGAAAGAAACGAAGATTTCCAGCCAAGGTAACCCGGAACCCCGACACGGTTAAAATGGGCGCTTACAGTTTTCGAGTGCTGGGTAGCAGTCCGTCGTCGCCTCCGCGGGGACAAGCCCCGCGGCGGGCCATTGCCATGGCGGCCGGTTGTCGGCGCGGGCAAGCCCCCAACACGACTGTTGCCAACGACCCGCCGTTGTCCAGTTCCGACTGGTGCATCACAGTGTCTGTGATTTGTCTTCACCGCAATTCACATTCTATGTAGCTCATGCCAGAGAAATGATTCTTCGTAAAGGCGTCGACAACGCGATCACTAACCAGCCAACGTCCGTCGTCTGCTAGGAAAAAATCAAACGCCGGTAGCGCAGAACTCTTCAGTACCCGTTTCGTGACGTTCCACATCACCTTGCCTGGGACCAGCCAAGAGAACTCCGAGTAAGTCTTGTCGATCACATCGAATTCCGTTTGACTGACGAGAGCAAAGTAGATCATAGTCTCCGCTGGCATAGAAAGGGAAACCTTGACCCAGCCCGTCTTCGGCGGTGCCTTGAACTGCTCCATCAAGTCTTTCGCACGTGCGCTAAAGAGATAAATCGAGCCTTCGGTGCGTACGAGATCCGGAGGCACACCGCGCGCCTCGACGGCAAGCGTGCATTCCGTTGAATCAAGATCGGTTTGGTTGAGGTAGGAACCATCGGACCGTCGAGCCCCGCCGAAGATAAAGCCCCAATACCCTTCCGACGTATCCAGCACAAAGAACTTCATGATGCCGTTTTCCCAGATTCACTTGATTGGCCCAAGCGCTCTTGCCACCTCTTGAGCCTCTTTGTTACATGCCTCTAAGTACTCCTCCGCGGTTTCGGACATCGGGTCAAACTCACACAGAACCGAAAGGTCTCCCAACATCGCCACGATATCGAACGGATTGAAAAAATCCAAACCGAATCCGATCCAACCGACCACTCCCTGCTTCCCGGTATACCCTTGCGCACGAAGGCGGTTCAGAGCATGACCGTCGAGAGCTTTTTCCATCTCAGCGGCTGCCCTTTGCGCCATGAGTTCGGCAAATCTCTAAACT
>JALSIV010000216.1 GCA_026989685.1 Pirellulaceae bacterium
GTACGCGTTTCGACGCCCGACGCAATGCAGGAGCCGCATGAGGTAATTCTTCGTGTACGGATCTGTGCGGGGGGCCGCCGGAAACGGCGGTCCCTACCGCGAAAAAATGGAAAATGGGAAATCGATTGGAAGCTGCCGCGGCAAGTTCGGCAAAATGGCTCGTGGCGCGAAACCGTAGCTCGTGGCTCGATGAGCCACGAGTCGAACGGTAAGACAGATGGTCACGACGCCGGGGGCGGACGCGCAAGGAACTCCGTGTCCGGTTACGATCAGTCGGGGGGCGAGATCTCCGCTTTCTCACGCGGCCGCCAACTGGCGAGCCAGCGCCACTGCGGCGGCGGCGTCGCGGCTATAGCCGTCGGCACCGATCTTCTTGGCGAATTGTTCGGTAACGGGAGCTCCCCCCACCATCACTTTGCAGCGATCTCGCAATCCCGCCTCTTCCAACGCCGTGATGACACTCTGCATTTCCAGCATGGTCGTAGTCAGCAGAGCCGACAGCGCGACCAGATCGGCGCCCGACGCCTTGGCCTGTTCGACAAACTTTTCAGCCGGCACATCCACTCCCAGGTCGATGACTTCGAATCCGCCCCCCTCGAGCATCGACGCCACCAGTCCCTTGCCAATGTCGTGCACATCTCCCAGCACGGTCCCGATCACGACGCGGCCGGTCGGCTCGACACCTCGCTCGGCCAAGCGCGGCCGGAGCAATTCCAGAGCCCCCTTCATCGCCCGCCCGGCGATCAGCAGCTCGGGGACGAAATACTCTGCGTTTTCGAACCGCCTCCCCACCTCGTCCGTGGCCGGAATCATGTACTGCTGCACCAGTATCTGAGGATCCACGTCGGCTTCCAACGCTTTTTCTACCAGACGCACCGATGTGTCGGCGTCGCCGGTCAGGATCGCCTCATACAAGTCACTCCAATCGCGGTCGGATGTGGACATGGCAGTCTCCCCCAAGTCAATCGGACGCATCGGCGGCTTGCCAAGCAGATGCTTCCAGCTTAAAGTAAACAGTGCTGATTGACAATTGGTTCCCCTCAAGAAGGTCTCAACAGCCAGGCGCCTGCCTCGCCGGTCGGCCTGGGGCTTGTCGCTCGTGGCCGGCAGCTTGTTGCGGCCTTCCAGCTTCAGGTCGTCGGATGGCGCTCGTCCCTAGACTTGATCGCCTGACCGCACTACCCGCCAAGACAATCACCGATATTTCTCCGGTGGTCGACGTGGACGAGGTGTTTCGGTATTTGGGGTATCCCGCCGACAAGCGACCTGCCGGCCCGGTGATGAGGGAAACCGAGAAATGGATTGCGCAATCGGCATTGCTTGCCCAGCCTCGAGCAACCTACGCCGTTTTTTCGGTGGCCGACAAATCGAAACAAGATCTGACGCTGCAAACTTGTAACGGTAAGGTCGTGTTTCACGGCGCCATCGGTGAGTTTCTGGGGGCTGCCGAATACGTGGCAGTCTTTGTGGCCACAGCGGGTCCCCGCATTCCCATGCTGGCCAGCGACTTGATCCAGCGAGGCGAGGATCTACCGGCCATGGTCGTCAATGCCGTCGGCGCTGAACGCGCCGAGGCAGCGGAAGCCGCGGTCATTCACGAACTCCGCCAGGTCTGCGACTCGGTCGGCTACGCGCCCACTCTCCCGTACAGCCCCGGATATTGCGGAATGAAATTGACCGAGCAGCGGACGCTGTTTTCCCTGTTTGAGAATGTCGACACGGGCGTCACGCTGACCGACTCATGTCTGATGCAACCGCTCAAGTCGATTTCCGGACTGATCGGGCTGGGACCGGCCGAAGAGGTGCTCTCCAGCGGCTCGCCGTGCGACCGCTGTGAGTTGTACCATTGCGCGATGCGCCGCTGATCGCCTTGGTTCGACTCTCAGTGCGTAACATCGGCGCGCCCTGCACGCATCCTGCACTGTCTTTCGGTTGTCACACCACCCCCACCGCCTCCGGTCTCGCGGGCGCAGCCCGCGTCAGGTCAGCCGAGGAAGCTCATATCCCTTGCGGCGCTGGCGAGCCAACATGGCGTTGGCTTCCTCGCAATTGGTGAAGCGCTCGGCAACGGGATCCCAACGCAACTTGCGGCCGACCTGCCCGACGGCTCGGACGATGTTGACCAGATAACACAACGTTGTCGAACGGTGTCCGTACTCGATGTCGGCCGTGCAACGCCGGCGCGTCTTGATGCAATCAGCCCAGTTCTCGATATGGTACTGCGTCTCCATCTTCCGATTGGGTCCGGGATTGTCCGGCCGCCGAACCAGATCTTTCGGATTGCTGGCGATCTTGTTCCGGTTGATCTCGATCTTCCCGCGATCGCCGATAAAGATGGCTCCCAATCCGGGCCCCCAATCGCCGTCGAGTTCCAGTCGCAGCACGGTCCCATTGGCATACCGCATCCGCACCTTGGCTCGAGGCCCAATCACCGGCCGCGCAAGGCGGCGGTAGTCGATTCCCGTATCGGGTGGCCCCTTCGGTTGATCGTACTTGCCGGTCTTCATCGTCCGCACCGGTTCGGTCAGCCACACTTCGACGGGACCGGTCTCGTCGGTACCCAAGGCCCGCTGGATCTGATCGTAGGAATGAGCTCCCCAGCCGGTGACTCCATAACAGCGTCCCCCGCCGTCATAGGCGGCCCAGCGAGCCCATCCATAGTGCAATTGACGGTGGTAAGGTCGCAGCGGAGCCTGATTCGTCCACACATCCCACCACCCATCGCTGCCTCCAGCGGGCAATGGTTGTCCCGGCAAGTCCGTCCATCTGTCGGGGCCGACAAAATTGGGAGCCAGCACGGTGTGAACCTTGCCGATGGCACCACTCTTGACCAGGTCGCTGGCCCAGTTGTTGATCGGCATCGACCTTTGCTGCGTGCCCACCTGAGTCACTCGGTCGTATTTCCGCGCCGCCTGCACCATTTCCCGGCCTTCCCGGATCGTCAGACACATCGGCTTTTCGATATAAGTGTCCATCCCCGCCTGCATGGCCAGCACGGTAACCCAGGCTCGCGCATGAGTGGTCGTCTCGATCATCACGCCATCGAGTCGCTCGCGGTCGATCATCTCGCGAAAGTCCTCGTACACGTTCCACTTCTGCCCGCTACCGACCCGTTGGATGAAATCACCACAACGAGGCTTGAAGCAATCGCAGATGGCGCGAACTTGCAACTGCTTCACCTGGGCACAGGTCTTGGCAATGTCTCGTGCGCGACCGCCCAAGCCGATGATCCCCACATTCACGATCTCGTTCGCGCTCGCCTTCTTGCCCCGCCCCAGCACCGTCGAAGGAATGAAGGTGGGCACTCCCCACGCCGCCGCCACGGCAACCACCGACTGTTTGAAAAAGTCACGTCGCTTCATCGCAATACTCCTTGTCGGGCTGGGAGCCCAATCGGGCGGAACCGGGTGGCCGCTTCGGTCGATCCTCCCCGTCCTTCCTCCCAACCAACGGGACCGGCAGTACTCGAGTCCTCACATTCGGCACGGTGATCTTCCGGTGAAAACAATACTATACAACAAAGGCTGTGATTCGATAGTATAGACAACGACGACACGGTGCGAAAGATGGTTCGACGTCGGACAATTGCAGACCGGCCATCGGTCCGCTAAAGTAAACAGCAAGGGATGGGCTTTTGGACCGCGTGCTACGAGCGAAACTGCCATGGCTATCGATCCGTCTTTCACGGCCGGCGATCCGGAGACGCGATACGCGCGGCGATTGGCCCGTTATACGACCGCGATGCGAAACGAGATGCCCGACCGAGTCCCCATTCGACCGTTCGTGGCCGAGTTCACGGGCGTCTATGCCGGCTATACGTGCCAGGAGCTGGCTCACGACTACGAAAAGGCGTTCGCCGCCGCATGTCGCTGTGCCGCCGACTTCGACTGGGATGCCGTCGTTCCCAACATGGTCTATGTGTGGACGGGGCTGGCTCAGTCGCTCGGACTGCGATACTACGCCATTCCCGGCATCGACATTCCTCCCGAAACGGGTTTCCAATACCGGGAACCTCCGGAGGACGACGCTTTCATGCAGCCGGACGAATATGACGAGTTGATCGACGATCCGACGGCGTTTCTCTATAACACCTGGCTTCCCCGTGTGGCCCGTCGACTCGTTCCACTGGGATCCCCCTGCACGCTGGAACACAACTTGGCCCTGGTGAAAACGTCGATGGCCATGAGCCAGTACTTTTGCGCGTTCGGGCCGCAGATCGAGCGTCTTCGCCGCGAGTCGGGCACGGTCTCTGCCATCTCCGGAATCCTCAAGGCTCCGCTCGACATCATCGCCGACAAGATGCGAGGTTACCTGGGATTAGTAGATGATCTGTTCCAACGCCCCAAGAAGGTGTTAGCGGCCTGCGAGGCGTTGGCACCTCATTTGACTCACGTCGCCAAAACCACCGGGGACCCCGACCGAAATGTTCCGGTCGGTCTGTGGATGCACCGGGGCGGTGTGCCGTTCGTTTCGCCGGATGTCTTCCAGAACGTCTACTGGGCGACCCTCAAGCCGATCATCCAGGAACTCTGGGCGGACGGCCTGCAGACGTTGTTCTATGCCGAAGGGAGCTGGGACTATCACCTGGAGTCGTTCGCGGAACTGCCCGACCGCAGCATGATCTACCACCTTGACCAGGGCGACATCCACAGGACCCGTGACGTGCTGGGGGACAAGTTTTGTCTCAGCGGCGGAATCCCCAACACCCTGTTGTCCCTGGGAACTCCCGACGAAGTGCGCAGCCGCTGCAAAGAGGTGATCGAGGCGGTGGCGCAAGATGGCGGCTACATCATGGATGCCAGCGCCATCGTGCAAAACGACGCCAAAGTGGAAAACGTTCGCGCCATGACCGAGGCGACGCTGGAATACGGTGTTTACTCGAGAGGCCACGCGACGCCGCTGGTGGCCGGCGGTCCAGTGCCGACTTCCATCGACGCAATCCCCGGCAAGTTTCTCCCACCTGTCCCGGCCGAGAAACTGCAGCCGGGCGAGTGTGAACCGTGGCGCAAGGAAAAGGCTCGCGTCGGACCGATTCCCGGTGACGAAGAACTGTGCCGCAGGACGTGGGAACAAATCGACAGCCTGGGCAACGCATTCATCTGGCAGCTGCTGCTGTCCTTCTAACGTGGCCCGCGACGGGATGCGAATTCCACTCCCACTGCCCTGAATCAAGCCGCCTCGGCCGTTCCGCCGGCCCGGTCATGCTGCAGACGGAACCCGCAAACATGATCAAGGATCTTCTCCAGCTCGCTTCGAGGACTCCAGACTCGAGTACCGGGTGTCTCATTCGCTGGTGGCCGGACGACATAGTCGGCCTGCGTCTCCAACGGTTCAGCCGCGCTGACCGACGGCCCCAGAATCAACAGCACTCGGCAATCGGCGTGATTGGTGAACCGGCTCGTCCCGGGGAATAAGGCGATTTCCACGTCGGCATGGCCCGAACCGTTCAGGGGCACGTAGCGGTACGACGTGGGCAGGACCGCCAGTTCATCGGCGCCGATCTCCACGCGCAGAACTCGCACCAGCACTTCGGATCGCTCCAGTTTTCGAAACCCGCGCACACAGCGGCGCAACTTGCCCGGCCGGAGGAGATACTGCACGTTGTTGCCATCTCGCCAACTTGCCGGATTGGTGGCGTGGGGAGGGTGCCATAAGTGCAAAGGCGCCACGTGCGGTGGCGTCGATCGGATTCGAATGCCACATCGTTTCAGCCGGTCTCTCAAGTCGTCGTCTTCGGCTCCCCAACCGGTGAAGTTCTCGTCGTAGCCATTAACCGCCAAGTAATCGGCTCGCCATAGGCTGTTGGCTCCGCCGAACAGACGGGGCTTCCGGGGGTGCCGCGTCAGTTCGTAAAACCTGGCTTTGGTACGGGACCACCTCAGTCGCAACCGTTCACGGATGGGAATCAGTTTCCGGATATCGCCAGCGGCAATCCGATCGAGTGTGAGTCGTTCGGAAGCGTCTTTAGGGAGGCGAGCGACATCGCTGCTGAGGACGATGCCCCTTCGCCGTCGCCGCAGGTGCTCACGCACGAAGTCGGGCGGAATGACACAATCTCCATCAATGAAGATCAAGTACTCGGCTCGACTCGCCGCCACGCCCTCGTTGCGACACCTGGCGAGCTGAAAACCGGCGTGCTGGTGCGTGACGAACGAAACCGGAAACGGGCAACTCTTCGCATATTCCCGAACTACTTCGCTCGTTTCACCGGTCGACCCATCGTCGGTGACCACCACTTCAATGGCCTGGTTTCCCACTTGAGCATCGATCGATGCCAGCGTGCGCCGCAGATGTGCCGGACGCTCGAAGGTCGGCACAATCACGGCAACATCTGGAGCATTTGGAACGCAAGGTAGAACAGGTGCCATCGCGAGTTCGAAAAACTAGAAGGACGCCTCGGACCGCGGAACCGGCTGCCTGAGCGTCGGTGTCGTGGATTCCGAGCGGCGTTCTATCAATTTCCCGCCCTCAGAGCAAGACCATCTTTCGGGCGCTAGTCAAAGAGGTGCATGCACCCCGGCTCACGACCGATGCGGTCGCCCGCCGGTTTGACGACGACGGTCTCAGCGAATAGGCTGAGGGCGATCATCACAACCGTACAACCGCCGCAACCGGAGACTGGATCATGTCTGGAAAACCACGCAAGACGACATCAGCGCACACGATCGCCGGCAGTCTGCTCGCCACCGGCCTGCTGGCAATCGGCCTCACGCCGGCGCAAGCCGACCACCCCAAGACGATCCAACTCTTCAACGGTAAAAACCTCGAGGGGTGGACATTCGATCTGCGGGACCCGAAGGCCAAGATGGAAGACGTGTGGCATGTCGACGACGGAGTCCTCGTCTGCCGCGGGCGCCCCGTCGGCTATCTGCGGACCCAAAAACAGTACAGCAATTACCGACTCGAATTGGAGTGGCGGTGGCCGGCAGGAACCAAAGGCGGCAACAGTGGCGTGCTGATCCACGCCGGCAAACCTCGAACACTGGGCATTTGGCCCAAGTCTTTGGAAGTCCAGTTGGGCAAGGGAGATGCCGGCGACTTCTGGGTCATCGGCACAACGATCCATGTCAAAGATCAGAAAAGGCGCCAGAAGGGACGCCGCCATCTCAACCTGACCGACGGTTCGGAAAAGCCGGTCGGCCAATGGAACAAGATGGTCATCGAAGCCAAGGGTGACCAGGTGCGAGTGTGGGTCAACGGTGACTTGGTCAACGAATGTACCGACTCCAGCGTCACGCGAGGCGCCATCTGCCTACAATCCGAGGGGGCTCCCATCCACTTTCGCAACATAAAACTGACGCCGCTGGGACCGGACGAGTCATGATCGACGCGGCAATCGCGCCGGCCTTACCCCGTGCACCTGGGAACATGGTCGACGTTGCCGCGAAAACCGAACAACAGCCGGCCCCACACGACTCTCCACCAGATGCGAACGCTGGTGGGTCCGTTGCGTACCAGCCATTCGAGATGCTTACGGGCCGTCGCATAGTTGCCTCGGCGCCACGCCTGGCGAACCCATCCGAATCGGATCTCGTGCGTCGCCGATGCGGGAATTGCGGTGGAACCGGCGCTACGTTTCTTTGCGGGTAGGCCGCGACGCCGACGAGCGTCGGCAAGAGCCCGCTCGACGGCGTCCCGCTGTTGCTCGGCGCGCTGCCAACTCGTGCTGCGAAAATGCTCCCGGTAGCAAAGCAGGGGTTGAGGCAGATTGGCCAGACGACCTTGTTCTGCCAGCCGGAGCCACAAGTCCTTGTCTTGCGCCCAACGGAACTCCTCCCGATATCCACCCAACTTCCGCAGAACGTCGGTTCGCATCATGGCGGTGGGATGAGCCAGACCGCCGTGACCTTCAAGCAGAGAAGCGTCGATCTCCGCGTGGGTGCGGGGCCATCGTCCGACAGTGATCGGATCGGAGTCCGGGTCGATCCGCAGCGTCCAACTGCCGACCGCCACCGCTTCCGAATGACGCCGCAAGTACTCCGCCTGCAGCCGAAAACGAGACGGATGAGCAATATCGTCGGCGTCCATTCGCGCCACCAACGGAGCCCGTACCACAGCCATTCCCACGTTGAGTGCTCGGGTGATTCCGCTTCGCGGCAATGTCAACACACGAATCCGCGAGTCGCGCCGGCAAAACTCCTGCAGGATTCGGGGAGTGTCGTCGTTCGATCCGTCGTCGACGATGATGAACTCGAAATCCGGCTCATCCTGCTTCAAAATGCTCTCCACGGCCTCGGTCAGGTACGGCATGCCGTTGGCCACGGGCATCAATACGCTAATGCGAGGCGTCATGGGACGGACACTTCAGTTCGGACCAGATTTCTCCCCAGCGGACTTCGATGTGCCGGACGAGCAATCCGGCTTCCCGCATTTCCTCGTGGAAACTCTCCAAGGTGTACTCCGTTTCATGATCATCGTCGAGTCGCCAATCGACTCCCAGTTCCTTCTTCAAGGGCACTCGCCAATCCCGCTCGAACAACGGGACTCGAATCAACATCCGCCGCGCTGACGTCGCGTCGACCACACGACGCAAGAACTCCGGACGCCCCGCGAGATGCTCCAGCACGTTGGAGAGAATCACCACATCATACGGGCCGGGAGGCAAGCCTTGAGTGACATCTCCAAGGCAGTACTCCACGTTGGGATGCGAGAACTGGCGCCGAGCCTGCTCGAGATTCCGTTCGCTGTAATCGATCCCCACCACTTTCGCGTTGCACGTGGTGGCCACGTGGTGAGCCACGGCGCCGATGCCGCAGCCGATGTCGAGAACTCGCTCGTCCGAGTCGATCCGCTGCGAGAAGAACCGGTGGTAGTTCATGTGACGATGCTTGGTGTGGACGCCTCGGCCATATCGCACTGCATGCTTGCCCATCTCGGCATAGAGACGCTGGTCGATGCCGAACAGAAAACGAAGCGCCTGATCCGAAGACAATCGTGCCGCACGTTTCTTGGCAGCGCGAGCCAGGAACAACTGCAGCCAGTCGGTCGGCAACAAATGGCACGGCAATACCATCACCGCCGTGGCCCCTTTTCTAAGCGACGTGTAGATTCCGCCCATGTTTCGTCAACTCCTCGATAAGTGCGAGTTCGCGATTCACCACATGGTCCAAGCCGTACAGCGCCACGGCGTCGCGGCGCGCATTCTCCGCCAATCGCCGACGCAGCCGTTCGTCTCCCAACAAGCGAACAATGGCGGCTCGAATCGATCCCGCCTCCGTTCCGCACAGCAGGCCGTTGTGCTCGTGCCGAACGACTTGTCGAATGCCGGGCACATCGGCAGCGATCACCGGCCGACCGCACGCCATCGCCTCAATCAAGACTTTCGGATGCCCTTCGTACAGCGATGGCAATACGAATACCTTCGCGCTGTGGATGAGCTCGGGGAGGCAGTGATGCGGCTGAGGCTCCAGCACCTCCACGCGCGACGGGAAATCGGTCTCCCCGGTTCGGCTCGACGGCGGCCGGCCGCCGATCAGACGGAGGCGAACCGGCAAGGCGCGAACGGCCTCGATCAACGCCGGAATGTTTTTCTGGGGCGACCAGCGGCCGATGAACAGCAGGTCCACCTCCTCGGTCCTGTTCTCCAAAGGGCGAAACAGAGCGGTATCGACGTAGTTCGGAATCACTTGGATCGACTTCGCAACAGAGGGAATCCGCTCCGCGATCCGGTCCGCCATCGCTGCCGTCGTCACCACACACCGATCGGCGGCCGCAAACACTTCCCGCTCGACGCGGTCCGCTTCGCGCGCCTCCGGCGAGTCACCGCCGTACTGCTCAGCGGCGAAATCGGACCAAAGATATCCACACCGCGCAATCAACGGGCGCCGCCAGCGACGAGCCGCTTCGACCGCCGCCAAGCCTCCGTCGATCTGATTCGTCTTGTACAGATGGCAACGGCTGAGCACACGCCGGTGGAGACGCACCAGATGCCGTCGATACCAGCGCCGAGGAAGCCCCCACCGATTGCAATGCACCGAGATTCCCGGCAGCCGATGCTCGAATGCCAGGTCGCGCCGGTCGCCATAGGTGATGAAATGGGTATGCACGCCTCGCTGGGCCAACCTGGTGTAGAGTGCGATTTCCCGTTCCAGGATGCCCTGCCGGTCCCACGTGACCAGCGAGATGGTACGCGTAAAAAAAAGTGCCAGATGGATTTGAGAGCCTGTAACAAAACCCGCCGCGCCACTTTCCGGCGTCGGGCGTGTTGCTTGCAGAATGGAGTTTTGCGACAGCCTCTTAGGGGAGGACCCCACCTGCCGCTCGCTATCGTGCTGTCCCGTCATGCCCTTGCTCCCAAACGCCGCAGCCCTGTGCCGCACCACCAACTTCATGCTGCCTTCCCTGACCGGGACGGCATCGCATAAGACGCGCCCGTGTCGGACCGGCTCGGCATCGCCGCCTGCAGGACCCGACGAGCCCGTTCACGGTAGGAGAACCGCTCGGCTAGTTCCCGAGCCGCCTGCACTCGCCGGCGTTTTGCTTCTTTCTCCCCGAGCACCTCCGTGATTCGCTCGGCCAACCGCTGCGCATCGTCGGGAGGAACCCACCAGACGTGTTCGTCGGTCACCCAGGCCCGGAGCGCGGGAATGTCGGTCACAAGAACCGGAGTTTCCGACGCCAGGTACTCGCCCAGCTTCAACGGACTGGTCCAGCGAGCGCTGGGGTGATGCTGGGAGGGAGGCAGCAGCAGCAAGTCGGCGTGCCACAAGAACGGTGGAACCTCGCCATGGGAAACCAGCCCGTAGAACTCGACGTTTTCCAGCCCCAATGCGGCCGCCCGCGATTGCTGGCGCGCCACGTCGTCCGGCCAACCGCCCACGAAATGAAACCGCACCTGCGGCATTTTCCGAGCCGCCTCGAGCACCGTGGGAATGCCTTTGTAATCGTACAAGTGACCGGCGTACACGACATGCGGCCCCTCTCCACGAAGCGGTGATGGAGGCAACACGCTGGGCCGCCGAAACAACTCCACATCCACGGCATCCGGCAGCACCAGTAGCTTCTCCGGTGGAACGCCCAAACCGACATAGTGGTCGGCCAGCACCCGCGAGATCGTCACGACGGCGCGGAACGACCGGTGCCGAGTGCCGCGCATCATCCGCAAATAGGCTCTCGCTCGGTTGTCGGGATGTGCGTGCGTTTCGACGACCGTGGGGACACGAAAACGAGAAGTCCATAAGGGGGCTCGATAGTGCCGAGCATAAACGAAATCAGCGGCGGTCCGCAGCACGCGCGCCACCGCGCGAAAAGTGAATGCCCGCTGGTCTCCCACATCGTACGGCAACTGCAGCCATCCAACGGCGGAACGCAACCCGTATTGGTCGCGCAGCAACTCGGGCGCCACACTCCCTGTCTCGGACGTACGGCAGACGATTTCCACGTCATGCCCCAGCCGAGCAAACCCTTCTGCCATCTTGACAGAGTTGATTGCATGAGCAAAAGAGGAACCCGCAGCGAGCGGGGCCACCACAGCAATTCTCACCGGTCTCCTCCGTGTCGGCGCTTTCGCGTCTGGTGTTTCGAATTCATCGATTCAGGCCACTCGTTGGCCTCTCTCGACCACTTCCGTTGCAACAGTCGCCGTCTTCTCATCTCCGCTCGTCCATGGCCGATCTTCCGGCTGTGTGCCTATCCGGTACTCGGCCCATTTCGTCAATGCCAACAGGTTCCAGATGCGGCTCTGCCGGTAGGGGACACGCGGCGACAACAGTTTTTTCCAATTGCGGTTCCAGTAACCTCCACGCACCCATGGCCCCTGATCGATTTCGTCGACGGCTCGCTCCCAATCGAATCCATCCAGAATGGGCAAACTGAACCCTTGCTTCGGATGCTGCAGCACCGCTGTGGGAACTCGGCCGTGCAGATAACGCCGCAGGACCTGTTTCCCCACCTCGGCCTCCCTCGGTGCGACCGGTCTTCGCAGCCCCCACTCGACGACTCGGTGGTCGAGCAACGGAACACGAGTCTCAAGCCCGAACGCCATACTAGCTCGGTCGACCTTCGCCAAAACGACGTCACTGCAGAATGTCATCAAGTCGATGCGCTGGAGGGCTCGCTGAGGTGGCATGCCCGGCACATAGTGCTCGCGCAACGGCGCCAGCATGATCTGATCATCGAACGGTGTTTCCAACGGCCGCAGCAGGAACTCTGCTTCCTCCGGCAAGAACCGCGGATAGACGTGCCAGGCATGCTGGTGCAACACCGAACAGCGGCGAAACTGGGACATGGCATAGCGCACACCAAGGCCGGGCAGCCATCGAGCCCGGGCTTCTCCCGTCAACCGGCGAAGCCATACCGCCATGGCCGAGCCGGATTGCCTGCCGGCCCGATACCATCGATAACCCCCGAACACCTCGTCACCCCCGTCCCCGGCCAACACGACGCGATGGCGGGTCGCCGCAACTTCGCACAGCAGATACATCGACAACCAGGCGCTGTAGCCGGCCGGCTCGTCGCAATGATGCATGGCTCGACAAAGCAGATTCTGCACGTCCGGCAAACTCAGAGCGACCTGCTCATTGGGTACTTCGAGATGCCGAGCCAGATTCGAGGCGATCGGTCCCTCACTGTGGTGCGCGCCGGACGGAAAGGCAACTGTCAACGAAGGGACCGCTACCCCAAGTCTCCGCAAACCCAACAGTACGGAGGAGGAATCGAGTCCCCCAGACAGGAACAACCCAATGGGAACGTCGGCCAGCAAATGGTCCCGAAGGACACCGTGAAAAAGCGCTTCCCACTCTTCCGACTCGTTCTCGACCGGCGCGCCGATCTCTCGAGGAGGCTCCCAATACAACCGCTCCACGATGTCCGCCCCGGATGTCCCGACCAGGAAATGCCCCGGCCGCAGCTTACGAATGCCTTTCCAAATCGACCATGGAGTGGGAACATAACCCAGAGTCATTACGTACGCCAGCGCGGTCCCCTCAGGTGCCGGCCGGCGACCGAGCACTTTCAACAAAGCGTCCGCTTCGGACGCCAGCAATACCGAACCATCCGCGCCACGGCAGTAGTAAAGCGGCTTGATGCCGACGCGATCGCGAGCAGCAAAGAGACGCTGCCGGGCGGCATCCCACAACACAAATGCGAACATCCCCTCCAGTTGGCTCAGACAGTCTTCCCCCCACTGCTCGTAGGCGTGAATAATCACCTCGCTGTCGGAGTCGGATGCGAAACGGTGTCCCAGATCTTCCAGCCGACGACGGAGTCGCCCGTAGTTGTACACCTCGCCGTTGCAGACCAGTACCACGTTTCGGTCTTCGCTGAAAAGCGGTTGTGTCCCAGCCTCGCTGAGATCCACAATCGCCAAACGACGGTGCCCCAGCCAGACAGCGTCCCGGTCACTGCTCCATTGACCTTCCGCATCGGGCCCGCGGTGGCGCAGCGCGTCGACGGCCACCGCGCGCCGCTCGGGCGAAGGCACGACTCCGATGGTTGCCAAGATACCGCACATGCGTGATGTCGCCCGCCGTCACTGATACGCTAAGAGGCTGTCACAAAACTCCATGCCGCAAGAAACATGTACGTGGCAGGAGAGCGGCACGGCGGGTTTCGTTACAGGCACTGAGAAACTCCTCGCTTTTCGCGCCGCCAGCCCGTTGCTGCAAGATTACCGGAGGGAGCGCCTGCGCACCAAGAGCAGTTTCTCCGTCTGGGTACGAAAGGCTATCCCCCCAGCCTGCCCACTCGACTCCGAAATGCTCGTGCCGCGTCTTCGCTCCACGTCACCTCGCCGCAGCACTGCCTCGACAGGCCGGCCGCAATACTGGACGCATGAACGTATACACCCATACAATATATGTACAACCGGAAAAGGAACTGCCAGATGGAGCCGCCGGATCAAGGAGGTTGTCGCCATGCCGCTGGGAATCAAGCCGATGGTCGACTTCGCTTTCAAGAAGATCTTTGGCATGGAGACCAAGACGCGGGCTTTGGTTGGGCTGCTCAACGCCGTTTTGGAGCTGACGGAGCCGATCATCGAAGTTCGAGTTCTCAACCCGTTCAACTACCGGGAATTCGCCGACGACAAGGAGGTCGTTCTGGACATTCGGGCTCGCGATGCGGCGGGCCGGTGGATGAACGTCGAGATGCAGCTCACCGTAGTCGCCGGTCTGAAACGGCGCCTGGCCTACTACGCCTGCTCGCTCTATACGTCCCAGTTGCAGCGGGGGGAGGACTACGAGAGTTTGCAACCGGCCTATACGATATGCCTGCTTTGCGAGGTGCTGTTTTCCGACACGTCGGCGGCTCATCACCGGTTCCGGCTGGCCGACACGGAGCGCGATCGTGTGTTGGCCGACGCGTTCGAGGTACATACGGTGGAGCTGACGAAGTATAATCTGGATGAGGCGTCGATCGTGCGAGCTTCGCCCGTTGAAAAGTGGGCTTTTTTCCTGTTGTATGCCGATCGCTACGAGGCCGATCGGCTACGGGAACTGTTGCCCGGGAACGAGTTCCAGGAGGCGATTTCCACCGCCGAAACGATTCGCGAGAAGACCGAGGACCGACAAATGTACGACCAGCGTGAAAAGGCTCAACGAGACTACCTGTGGGCGATCGAAGGAGCTCGCAAGCAGGCACGCGAGGAAGGGCGGGAAGAAGGTCGCCAGGAAGGACGGGAAGAAGGACGTAGGGAAGGCGAGCTTGTGGGCAAGATTGAATTGCTCTGTCAGCTGCTCGGCGAACCGGTGGAGAACAAGGCGGACCTGGAAAGCCGATCTCTGGAAGAACTTCGTGCGATGGTGGTCGAACTCCAGGAGCAACTCCGGTCTCGCGGAGGATTCGGTGCCGAGGGTAGTTAGAGGCTGTCACAAAACTCCATGCTGCAAGCAACACGCCCGAGGCCGGAAAGCGGCGCGGCGGGTTTTGCTACAGGCTCTTAGAGTCTTCCTTCGTAACATCTGCGCGCTGTGTGCGCATGTTGCACCGGCTTTCGGTTCTCACTGCCACCCCTACAGCCTCCGGGTGGCTGTTTCATGAGGGTGGTCGATTCGCGCGACTTCGGCCCCCGGCCCACCAACAAACGCTGTCGTGCAGCCTTCTTCGGCGCAAAAGGTCAAATCGACCTTGCCAGCCGGCGGTGTTTTTCCCTAAAAAGGGGCAGAAGGCAATGAAGCGACGGAAACGTGGAGGCGCGGAGGACGCAGAGAAACCGGGTTCACAATGCCTCTGCGCTCTCGGCGCCTCCGCGTTTCCAATCCCCAGGCAACCTATTCCATTACCATGAAGCTATTCGTCGACCGAGTTCATCGTCTCCCGCGGATCTGGTCGAATCGGGAGTTGATGCGCGTTGCCCACTTGTGCCATGGCGACGTTGTCAATGTCAGCGCGTGGAAGGATATCGACAAGGAAGGTCGCCGATACCGCGATTACTTTGTCAACGCCCGCTCCTATTGGTTGACCAACTACGCAGCGGACGTGAAGGGCATGCAGGGTTTCGAAAACGAGATCTATCTCGATCTGGAACAGCCTCTACCCGACAACTTGTGCCGCAGGTTCGACGTGGTCTTCAATCACACAACCTTGGAGCACGTGTTCGATGCCTTCACGGCCTTTGGAAACCTCTGCCAAATGACTCGAGACGCCGTCATCCTCGTACTTCCCTTCTTGCAGCAGTACCATTCGTCGTACGGCGACTACTGGCGGTTTTCGCCGCTGGCCATCAAGCGACTCTTTGAAAAGAACGAACTGGAGGTGGTCTACCAGTCGTTCAACGATCACGCCCGGAGCTCCGTGTATATCTTCACCGTGGCGTCTCGACAGCCGGATCGCTGGCGAGAGCATTTCGATTGGGAGTTTCAGGTCGAGTCGCCCAGAGGGATCGCGCCGGAGCCGTATGTGGGCAGCCGGGCGGTTCCCAACACCGCCCATCGCTGCAGCCGGTGGCTGCGCCGCAAGATCCCCCGGCTATTCTGAGCCGAGTCTCGCGACACGGTTCCGCAACGCCGGCTCTACCGACACCTCTACGCGGCCCGCCTACGCGGCGCTGCCGAGCGCCTCTTGCACGATTCGCTGCAAAACCGCTACGACGTGCCGCACGTCCTCGACCGTCATCGACGCGGACAGCGGCAGAGACAGGATCCGTCCGTACGCTCGCTCGGCGATCGGGCATTGGCCGGCGGTCGTGCCGAATCGGCGACGGTAATAGGGATGCAGGTGCATGGGGCGGTAGTGGATTTCGGCCGGCACGTCGTGCCGCCGCAACTGGTCCAGCACGTATCGCCGACAGAGCCGCCCCGTTCCCTCGACTTCCACGACGAACAGGCCATGAGCGTGCAACATGTCGTCGCGAATCTCCAGCGGCCGGAACATGGGGAGTGCCCGGAGACCGTCCAGGTACTCCTGAACTAAGGTTCGGCGGCGCTCCAGGCGGCACTCGAACTGCTCGAGACGGTAGAGGGCTCCGGCAGACTGCAAGTCGGACAGCCCGTAATCGTAACCCAACTCCACCATTTCGCTCGCCCAGTCACAGCCGCGCCGATGAGCATCGGCGTGGTCGTCGAGACCGTGCCAGCGAAACCGGCGAACCCGGTCCGCCCACTCTTGGCGAGCGGTGATCACGGCGCCGCCCCACTGACCGGGCAGAGACGCCCCATCGTCATCGAACCCGACAACTGCCAGATCGACCAAATTCGCAACCGTGCTGCGACTGCCTTGCGAACCGAAAGGCTGCCACGTCTGGCCGATCAGCGGCACACGTTTGGCGGAACATATGTGACGCAGCCCTTCGTAGTCACAGGGCTGACCGGCGTAGTCCACCGCAATGACCGCTCGAGACCGACAAGAAATCAACTCTCGCAGCCGAATCGGATCCATCAGCAGCGTACCGGGGTCGACATCGCAGAACACCGGTACCGCCCCCTGATGAACCACCGCGTTGGCCGTCCCCACAAACGCCATGGTGGGAACGATCACCTCATCACCCGCCTCCACGCCCGCTGCACAAAGCGCGGCGTGCAATGCGGCGGTGGTCGAAGAAAGGGCGACCGCACAGGAAGCCTGAGAGAGCCGGGACAATGTCGACTCCAAGTCGGCAACTCCCAACTGCCCCTCTAAGGCCTGGAAAAACCAACGATTCGGGTCGGGATGCGAATCCGGCGAATCAGCCCCTTCACGAAACGCTTGCATGATCAGCCGTCCTTGGCAGACATTCGCAGATAGTCAACGAGCCAACGAGACCGCTCAGGTCACGATCCGGTGCGACATGGTATTCCCCACCGGCCGTCATGCAAAGGCCACTTTTCGGCATGCCAATAAGTTGAGTGGACAGACCACCCACTGCTGACAAAGCGCTGCGCGGCAGCATCCTCTAGGGCACCGACGCCATTGCCGATCGGCGTCCGCAAAAGCCAACGTTCTCACGCCGACCGCTCGCCCGTGACTACATAGCCGTCACCGTGCTTGGCGACCGGATCCGGCTCCGAAATGCGCAGATCGACCGGTCGAACCAGACTTCCCCAACGGCGCAGCCGGTACCAGCGAATCAGCCGGTCGACCACGAAATAGACGGGATAGGCACAAACCAACCCGACCACGATGCACCCCAGCCAAAGCGGCCCGGCAATATGCAAGAACCGGGTCCAGTAGAAAACAACGGCGGGCCACCAGCCGCTCGGCGGATGAGCCAGCGCCGACCACCACTCGCGCCCGATGGGATCCTGAGCCAACACGGCGCAGCCCAACCGGTAACAATACCAATACATCGGCAAGATGGTGGCCGGATTGGAGAGCCACACGACTGCCATGCTGACCAGCTTGTTGGCTCGCAACACCCAGCTGATGGCCGCAGCCAAGATCATCTGAATGCCGACCGTCGGAGTAATGGCCACAAAAACGCCGACCGCCATTCCCAAGGCCAGTCGATGAGGTGGGTCATCGGCGTGCAGCACGCTGTGATAGATGAAGCGTCGCAGTCGCCGCCGTCTCAAGCGGTACCAGACTTTGACTCGACGCCTCACCATGACTACCGTTCCCCACCCACCAGACCCACACACGGGGCATTC
>JALSIV010000217.1 GCA_026989685.1 Pirellulaceae bacterium
TTCGAGGGGTGAGGTGCCATTCCCCTTCCCCCTTCACCCCTCACCCCTCATCCCTCACCCTTCACGCTTCACCCTTCACACCTCACCCTTCACACCTCACCCTTCACACCTCACCCTTCACACCTCCAACTTCTTCCCTTGAAACTCTCGGCCGATTATCGGACACTTGGTTCACGGCCCCCGATGTGCGCAGCGCCCCACGGACAAGCCCGATCATGTTTCCATTCCAATCCTGCCTCCGCGTTTTCGTCCCTGCAGCTCTGCTGCTTGCAGGCTCAGTGGCGCTGACGGGTTGCTCACTCTGGCAACCTCTCGAGCCGCAAGCCACGATCTGGATCGACAATCCGCTGACCGTCACCCACCCGGATCGCGAGTTCGTCTGGAATCAGTTGGTGGATGAGATCGACGACTATTTTCCGATTGCCCGTGAAGAGCGGATTCGTCAGACCGGCAACGTGCTCACCGAGGGTCGGATCGAGACTCGCGCCATCACCGGAGCCACGATCCTGGAACCGTGGCGGCGGGACTCGACGCCCGGTTTCGAACGGCGCCATGCGACACTGCAGTCGATCCGTCGGCGAGCCGTGGCTCGAATCTGGCCGGTGACGGGCGGGTATCAAATCGAAGTTGTGGTGATGAAGGAGTTGGAGGACGTGGAGCGCCCGGAACTATCGCCGGGTGGAGACGTCGTCTTCCGGCACGACGGCAGCGTGGTGCGGGAAGGAAAACGGAAGAACGATGGCCCGCAGACGCTCGGTTGGATCCCGCTCGGGCGAGACCTGTCGCTCGAGCAGCAGATCCTGGCCGAACTTCAGGCTCGTCTCCATGCCCCCGACGTCACACCACCGTCGATCTTGCCGCTCCCAGCCGATCAACCGCGGCTGCCCCCGGTCGCGCCCGGTCCGTCTGTGCAGCCCGGCGTCCCCCCTGCCATGAACTCCCCCTTGTTGCCTGCGTCTTAAGCCATGAACGGCCGTGCCGGCACCGATCGCACATGGGAACCGCCCCAGCGTCCGTGGTCCGTTTCCATGACGTGGTCGCACCTGGCGTTTCTCCATTGGAGAATCGACGAAGCCCGCTTGCGGCCCCTCATCCCGCCGCAGTTGGAAATCGACACCTTCGATGGAACCGCGTGGCTCGGTGTCGTCCCATTCCTGATGGAAAACGTCCGGCATCGCCCGCTGCCGCGATTGCCCGGCTGCTCGACGTTTCCCGAGCTGAACGTGCGCACGTACGTCACGGTGGATGGCAAGCCGGGCGTGTGGTTTTTTTCGCTCGATGCCATGAGTCGTCTTGCCGTGTGGGCAGCTCGCGCATGGTTCGGCTTGCCCTATTACTACGCCGATATGCAGTGCCATGCCGACCAGGAAAGCATCACGTATCGCATGGTGCGTCGTGGCTCGCGCTCCCGCTCGCCATCCGACGCTCCGGTTTTCAGTTCGTCGGCGCACTGGTGGGTTCACCCTCGCGGGGAGGCGAAGTTTCGAGCTCGCTACCGTCCCACCGGACCGGTCTATGTCGCGCATCCGGGAACACTCGACTACTTCCTCACGGCCCGCTACTGCCTCTATTGTTGCGACGGCCGCGGCCAGTTGGTTCGGTCCGAGATCGACCACGTGCCTTGGCCGTTGCAGCCGGCTGAAGTGGAACTGGAGGATAATACGGTCGCGGACGTGCTGGGACTCGGACCGCTGGTCGATGTGCCTCGCGTCCACTTCGTCAGTTCGATCGACACGGTGGCTTGGCCGACTGAGGCGGTCGCCGCCGAGGCCCCGGAACTGGCTCACCTGGGCGGCTGCACACCGGCGGAGTAGGCGTGTGATGGCTCCTCGCTACTTCTCTTCTCCTGTGACTTCCAGTGTGAAACTCTGGGAGTGGCTATTGAATTCGGGGGCATACATGCACTGAATCTGGGCCATACCGCTTTGGTACTTGCCGCGGTGCTGAATCCGACTCTCGTACTCGAACACGTACGTTCCCTTCGGAAGATAGTCGATGAAGAAATGGCTGGCCGTGTCGCGCGTCATCTGGTAGTACGCGAGTCCGTCCTGGTATCGGTATCCTGAAAGGACATCTACCGGCTCGCTACCGCTGGAGCGTTGATCCTTGAGGTGGACATATTCCATTGCGCGATCCACGCGAAGTTCCAACCGAACCACCAGCACGTCGCCGACGCGAATCCCCGCGTCGATCGGCTCGAGCTTGGGACCGTCCTTGCCATACCGTTTGATGAACAGTCTCTTTCTCAGGGTCAGCGGCGTTCCTTCGTAGGCTTTCACCTTGCTCATGTCCTCGAAGTACTGCCAGTGCAAGCTGGCCCAAGCGACGCCCGGGTTGCGCTTGACCAGCTTGATCTTGCCCATCCGCGGTCGGATCTCCGGACCAACGAACCGTTTTTCGTAGAAGCCGGTCCCCGCCTCCACGTTTTCCGGCTCGATCTTCGACCCACCCAAGGAGACTTCCAGCAGCACGTCGGACGCCAGTCGACTGGCACCGCGGCGGAGCAAGGCGAAACAGGCATCGGCCGTCGCCTTAGTCGTCTTCCAGTCCTGGGTCTGCTTCTGTTTGATCAGCCACACCTGGCAATGGTCGACCGCCTCGGCGTCGTTCATCACTTCGTCGAAAGCCTCGATCATCAACGCTTGCGTCTCGACGGGAGCCCGGTACCACCACCACGACCGCTCGGTATCGCGCCAGAACATTCCGAGCTCTTCATCGACCACGGCGTGCTCGCGGATCGATTTCATGATGGCCTTCGCGGACGCCGCTTTTCCCAGGCGGTGCAGGGCCAGCGCCAGGTGGCCCTGCGACTGGCGCGGCACTCGCAGCCAGTATTGTTCGGCCTGACCGACGAAATACCGAAACGCCTTTTGGTGCCGATCGGGTACGGGCCGGCTCTCCAAGTAGAAGGAGCGGCCGTAGAGGTAGAACGCGACCATCGGCGTGAGGTTGTTGGCATCGAGCCGACCCTGCGTGACGATCTGATCGTATTGCCGCTGGAGCCAGTAGTCGATTCGGGAAATGGCTTTGCGAGTCAGCGACATGTCGACATCGACGCCCAAGAGCTCCAGACGCGCGAAACCGGTCACGATATAGAGCGTGATGTAGTCGTTCCCGCCGCCGCCGGGGAACCATGGCCAGCCGCCGTCCGGATGTTGGGTGTCTCGCAGCCGCTGCAGCGCTCGCTCTACTTCATTGCGAATCCGATTCTCGTCGAACAAGATCGCCAGGTTCTTGCGGGCCTGGGTCTCCGATTCGGCCTGACGCACCCACGGGGTTTCCTCGAGCATCACCGCTTTGAGATCCTGGTTCTTCTGGAGCGGACTGAGTTCGGCCGGGGTATTCTTCCAGGCTGCGATCACGCGCCGCATCTTCGGATCGCCGGTGATGATCTTCCTCGCCAGCAGGTTGGCGTAGATGCGGTTGAAAACCTGTTCGCTGCATTCGTGAGGAAACTCCATCAGGTAGGGGAGAGCCAGCACGGCATACCAGGCCGGCTGGGAGACGGCTTGCAGCGTGAGCGACTGGTGGCGGATCGAGTCGGACCGGCCGCTCTCGGTGAGCCGCTTCCAATCCCACGTCCGCTGGCCCGGTCCCCGAATCGGCAGCGGCAGACTCTCGGTAACCAAGACCCGCCGCGGCAGCACCGGCAGGTAGTTCTCTTCACCGTCGGAAAGCCGCTCAGTCGCCGCAACGACTCGATAAACCAGGAAGGGCGTTCCATCGGGGACGTGGAGTCGCCACGACACGGTCGCCGAACGGCCGGCCGGAATGTCGAACGACTGCGTGGCCTCGCCCACTCCCAGGCGACCGGTGAGATCGTGGTCGGTGCGAGCATCCGTCAAGCGCAAACGCACCCGGCCCTGCTGGCGAGTCGCCGACTGATTGACGATTTTTGCGGTAAACTCCAGCGTGTCGTTCTCGCGGAGAAAGCGAGGCGGATTGGGCTGAACCATCAGCGCCTTGCGGGTCACCGCTTTGTCGATCAGACTTCCCGAGCGAAGCTGCCGGTCGTGAGCCAGTGCCAAGAACCGCCACTCGGTGAGTGCTTCGGGCATCGTGAATTCGATCCGCACCCTGCCTTGGTCGTCGGTGCGGAGCTGCGGGAAGAAGAAGGCGGTTTCCTGCAGGTTCCTTCGCAGCGACACGGCATCGAGATCGACTTGCGGCGAGGCCGCTTCCGTTCCGGACCTGGTCGGGCCGCCTCGCCTGGCCTTCCGCTGCTCGGCAGCGGCCGGGGATTCCGCCGCCTCGTCCAGCATGGTTCGGCCGTGGCCCTTGAGCATCATGGCTGCGGCAGCTCCCGGCGCTCCGCCACCGCCCGACATGCGATTGTCGAACGCTCGCGCCCGAGGCTGGGGGAGTATCACATCGGGATGGAACACAGGGTACGTCAAAACAGCGCCCCGGCGCGGCCGTTTCCAGCGACCTTGGAGAATCGTGAGTTGACGCGTCGTGTTGAAGAATCGGGTTTGCCGCCAGTATCGGTCCCGATAAAACAGGTCTTGAAGGCTGGACCAGTGGAGCTGGTAGAAGGCGTCAAGCGACGCGTCATACAGCGTCGCCACGACTTCCGCGGCCGCTTTCAATCGGGCCGCGCGATCCTGCGCGGTGTCGGGCCCGGAAACCACCAACGTCCAGGTTTCGTGCTGGCCCGGCTTCAACTTGGAAACGAAGTGCTCCCACTTCAGCACGAGTTGCTTGCTGGTCCAGGGAACCGAGATATAGGAGTTCGTCTCGTAGAGCCGGTTTTCGCCCACCATCGTCACGCAGACCGTGAAGCCGCCTCGCATCGCTTCGTCGACGGGAACTTCAATGATTTGCTGCGTCTTTCCCGAATCGGTCCAGAACCGCCGAACGATCCGATCGCGGTGGACGATCTCCACCAGGGCTCGGCCTTCCGCATAGCCGGTCCCCCAAACCAAGCGCAGCGTCTCACCCGGCTGGACCGACGTCTTCTCGAATCGGCACAGGTGGGGAATCTTCACTTCGAGTCGGTTCGCTTGCAGGTCCAGCACGTGAGTGTTGCTCAGAGCCTTTACGTCTTGGCCGGAGGGATCGCGTGTTTCGAAGACGGCTCGATAGACACCTGCCTTCAGCGATGTCTCCACCTCGGCAACGCCGCCCGCATCGGTTTCCACCGCGCGACTGAACACTTCCTCGCCCAGCGGCCACGTTCGCGGGTCGGATGTCGGCTCGGCTGGCCCACCTTTCTTGATCCCGCGAGGCACCGGTCCGAACAGCGCGCGTGCCGGCTTGCGGATGACGCGCCGGGGCTGCCGCAGACGATAGACCTTCAGCGTCCCTTCGGTTTCGACTCCTTTTCCCGATAGGGACGTGACATGAATGCGCCACTTGACCGATTTCCCGGTCTCCTGCCACGGGTCGGCTGTCAGGTCGGCCCACCACATCTGCCGGCCGATCACCACGGTGCGGTTGGCCGAGCGGGTTTCCCCGGTGGCATCGATCACGTCTGCCGTGACTTGGAAGTAGAATCGCGCGGGAGTGTCCGAATCGATCTCAGGATCGGGCGTAGCCGGGAACGTCAGCTCGAAGCGACCTTGGCCGTCGGTCTTGGTTTGTCCGGTGGCGATTTCGGTAACTTGCGGAGTAAAGCTGAACCCACCCCGCCGCCACATCCACCAATAGGGAATCTGGGGGCGGCGGACGACGCGCCAGCGCACCGTGGCACCATCGATCGGTGCACCGGTATAGGCGGCGGCCCTTCCCGTGATCGTCACCGGCCGGCCCAGCTTGGGAGTCGCAGCGGGATCGTCCAACTCAGCACGGAACTTCGGCCGCTTATATTCCTCCACACGAAACGACTGACTGCCGCGGGGACCGTCGATGACCGTCAGGTGCATGGCTCCCAGCAGTTTTCCACTGGGAGCGGTAAAGCTGCCGTGAAAACTGCCGAACTCGCTGGTGCGATGCCTCTGCCTGGCGATTTCTTTCCCGTTGACATCGCGGAAGGCCACCACCACCGTCCGTCCGGCAAGGACGTGGTAGCGGTTGTTCTGCGGATCGATGCGGACTGCCAGCCCCTTGTACTGCACCGTCTGCCCCGGCCGATAGATGGCTCGGTCCATAAAGAAAAACGTCGATTCGCGAATCTGGTTCGGCTGGCGATAGCTCGCGACCTGGTCGTACTGGCCGCTGGCCACGCGGTCGTTGCCGTAATGGACGTCGAGAATGAGCGGGACACCGGTGACACCGATTTCGAACCGCCCCTGTTCGTCGGTTGCGGTCCGTCCCATCAGGGTACGGCGACGGTTGCGATAGCCCCAGTATTTCACGGTGGCTTCGGCCAGCGGCTTTCCGCTGCGAGCGTCGGTGACAATGCCGTCGAACACTCCCATGGTCGGTGACGAGCGGACCACGACCGCCAGATTGCTGACCCAGAAGTGCCGAAACACGACGATGTTGTCCTGCACGCCGAAATCGGCATCGGAGCTGGCGATCAGATAGTAGGCGCCTCGTTTCAGTTTGCGCGGCGGTTGGACGGTATGGTTGCGTGGGCGGTAATCCTCTGTCTTCGGCAACGTGACCGACCACTGCTTGACCGGTTTGAGTTTGAGGAGACGGTGCCGGCCGCCGCCAGGAATCTGTTCAGGCTGATGACGTGTCGACGCGAGCCACGCGTCGATGTCGATGCGGACGATGCGAAAGTGCAAACGGGTGATGTTTCGGTATTGCACTTCGATGATCGGCCACGGCTGATTCCACACTCGCTCGACGGCCACGGTCAGTTGCTTGGCTTCGATCCTGTCGATCAGAGCTCGGCAGTTCTGGGCTCCCACGCTGTCGGGAGCTCGCTGTACGCCTTGCAGCGCGATCTTGCGAGCGGCCACCCAATCGCCTCGAGCGTACAAGACCTGAGCCCGCAGGTGGAAAGCGCGAGCCGTGATGGCGTGATCGCCGTAAACCTCGACGAAGTGTTTGAGCGCCGAGACGTAACGACTTTCGCGGTCGGCTCCGACCGCCACCTTGCGGCCGAACATCAGGCGACTCAAGTCGGCGTCGATCCACGCCGAGCGGTCGTCATCCTGCGTGTGAATCCGCAGGATGCGCTGGTAGAGGTGCAGAGCCTTCAGATAGGGGTCATAGCCATCGGGTTCGGGCAGTTCCCACGCCAGAAATCGATCGGCGTCGTCGAAAATCGGGCTCGCCGCGTCGACGGTGAACATGTCCGATGAGATATGGACCGCCTGCTCGCTGAGCGCGTAGAAGTCCAGGGCGTTGTAAGCCAGAAAATCGAACAGGGTAGGGCGGTAGGACGAGGGGGCCGAACCTGGTTGGATGATGGCGGTGTAATCGCTCAAGGGAATCTTGCGCAGTTGCGGTTCGGCCTTCAGAGCCAACGTGAACTGGCGGTCGATCTCGCGCAGGATGCGAGGGAGACTCCAGGCCAGAATATCGGTTCCCTCGTCGCCGCCGCCCGCTTGGGTGCGATTGAGAAACCGCCAGCGGTTCTGGTGGTAGAACTGCCAGTACCAATCGGCCAGGATGGCGCGGAGCACGGGCTTCATCGGCTCCGGAGCCTTCCCGAGTTCCTCTTCCAACCGAATAATGGCTTCGTAGGGTTTACTGCCCTGGATCTTCGTCTCGAGTTGGATCTTCAGGCAAATGGCTCGGACGGCCCACGGGTAGTTCTTCTGCTCGAGCAGCGTCTGCAGGATTGGCTCGAGCTCCCGAACGGCCGTCTTGGGGAGCCCTTTTTGCTGGGCCTGCTGCACCTTTTCCCAGCCTTTCGGCTTGGCCCGGCCGTTGTTGGGAGCGTTTTGCAAAGCCAGTCCCAGCAGCCCGACAGCACACAATCCCAGCAGTAGCGACCACCCTTGACGTCTCGACATGATGCTGACTCCGAATTGGATATGGAAAATCCGACTCCGGCGATATTGCCACACGGTCGGCGCCGGTGATCGGCGGTGGGTCGACCTGGTACTACGACGCGACATGGCCGGAAAAAGTTCCTTGCGGCACCCGACGTCCGACAGCTTAGAGCCCAAGTGGACATGGTACACGTGGACCGGTGGATCGGACCGGATCCGCATGGGCAACCGGTTTACAGCCCGCGGGCTCGGCCACTAATCTCTGGGGGGACCGCGGTTGCCGATTCCGGTCGAACTCGTTTCCCGCCAACGACCACCGAGTTGCCATGAAAACCGACGAACTGCGAGAAAAATACCTTCGTTTTTTCGAGTCCAAGGGGCACAAGCGGTGCCCCAGCGACGTGCTGGTTCCCACCTGGGATCCTTCCGTGCTGTTCACTCCGGCCGGAATGAACCAGTTCAAGGACCATTTCCTGGGCAAGGTCAAGCTGGAGTTTACTCGAGCGACCACTTGCCAGAAGTGCCTGCGGACCGGAGACATCGAGAACGTGGGTCGAACCGCCTATCACCACACATTCTTCGAGATGTTGGGGAATTTCAGCTTCGGGGACTACTTCAAGCGCGAGGCGATCGAGTGGGCCTGGGAGTTCTGCACGTCCCGGGAGTGGTTGGGGCTCGATCCCGAACGGCTCTCGGTTTCGGTATACGTCGATGACGACGAAGCCTACAACATCTGGCATGACGAGATCGGACTCCCCGAGGATCGGATCGAGCGGTTGGGGGAAGACGAGAATTTCTGGCCGGCCAACGCTCCCAGCCAGGGCCCCGACGGCGTCTGTGGACCGTGCAGCGAGATCTTCTACCACACCGACTCGGGCGAGTCGGTCGAGATCTGGAACCTGGTGTTCACGCAATTCAATCGGGTCGGCCCACCGCCGGACAACTTGCGGCCGCTCCCCAGCAAGAACATCGATACGGGGATGGGGCTGGAGCGAACGGCTGCGGTGCTCCAGGGCGTCGAGACCAACTTCCACATCGACATCCTCAAGCCGATCGTGCTGGCGGCGGCCGAAGTCCTCGGCGTCGAATACGAACCCGACAGCGAGACCGGTCGGCGATTGCGGCGGATTGCCGACCACGTGCGGGCTTGCACCTTTGCGATCCACGAAAACGTCTATCCGGGCGCCCAGCGCGAAAAGTATGTCGTTCGGCGTCTCCTGCGGCGAGCCGTGCTGGACGGGCACCGGCTGGGGCGCCGTGAACCGTTCCTCTTTCAGCTCGTTCCCGTCGTCGCGCAGATGATGGCGCAGCCCTACCCGGAACTCCGAGAGACCGAAGACCGGGTTTCCCAGGTGATCCGGCAAGAGGAGCAGGGTTTCTTCGGCACCATCGACGGCGGCTTGAATCGCCTGGAGCGCCTGTTCGAGGAGATGGAGCGGAAGGGGGCGACGGTGGTCGACGGTCGCGTGGCGGCCGAGCTGTATATGACCTATGGGCTGCCGCCGGAGCTGGTCGAGTCGATGGCGGCCGAGCGGAATTACACGTTCGACGCCGACGGCTTCCAACAGGCGATGCGGGAACACGGCGAGGAGTCGGGGAAGGGGCAGTTCGAGCTATTCAAAACCGGCCCAGTGGAGGCACTCAAGAAAGTGCTCCACGAAACCCGGTTCCTCGGCTACGAGACCACCGAGGCAACCGCGCACATCAAGGGAATCATTGCGCAAGACCGCCTGTGCGACGAGCTGACCGAGCATGGGCACGATCAACCTATCATGGTCGTGCTCGACCGCACCCCGTTTTACGGCGAGTCGGGCGGGCAGGTGGGCGACCAGGGCGTGCTGGAAGCGCCGGGCCTGCGGTTCGACGTACTCGACACTCAACGCGACGGCGGACTGGTGCTCCATATCGGCCATTTGCGAGAAGGAAAACTGGAGACGGGTCTGGAGGTGACGGCTCGCGTCAACCAGGCTCGACGCGCCGGGATCCGCCGCGCTCACTCGGCCACCCATTTGCTGCACTACGCTCTGCAAAAACACCTGGGGCACCATGCGCAGCAACAGGGTTCCAAGGTCGATGACGACTGGCTGCGATTCGACTTCACTCACCTGCAGCCCGTTTCGGACGAGGAGCTGGAAGCGATCGAGCGCGATGTCCGCGAGCGGATCGAAGCCGATGTTCCCGTGACGGCTCAGATCGTGCCGCTGGCCGAAGCTCGAGCTGCCGGGGCCATGATGCTGTTCGGCGAAAAATATCCCGATCCGGTGCGAATGGTGACGATGGGGGATTTCAGCCGCGAGCTTTGCGGCGGCACGCATTTGGAACGAACCGGCGAGGTCCAGGCCTTCGAGATTCTCAGCGAAGAGGGGATCTCGGCGGGCACTCGGCGGATTGTCGCCTTGACCGGGGAAAAGGCCCGGCAACACGCCGCGGCGCTCCGGTCGACACTCGAGGCGCTCGCGCAGAAACTGGGCACCGATCCGCGCCGGGTTCCGCTCGCGGTGCGGGCGTCGCTGCGAGAACTCCGGGACTTGAAAAAGCATCTTTCCGGCGGCGGAGCCGTCCCCGAACCGGCTTCGGTTGGTTCGGAAGCGGAGCATGTCTCCGAGCCGCTTTCGGATGCCGAAGTTCGCATGCTCGTCCAGGCAGTGGCTCGCGAATTGAATGTGTCCGCCGACGATGTGGTGGCGCGGGTCGAGTCGCTGCGGCACGAGATTGCCAGGTTGCGGGACGAGGCGGCGCAGCTTCGGGCGGGGGGTGCCGTAACGGCCGAGGGATTGCTGGAAGAGGCCGTGAATGTGGCAGGTGTGAAAGTGATCACCAAACAGCTTCCCGCCGGCAATCCGGCCTTGATGAGACAACTGATCGATCAGGTGCGCAAAGCGGCTTCGCCCGTGGCCGTGATGCTGGCAACAGGGCAGGGGGGTAAGGCCCTGCTGGTAGGCGGCGTCAGTCGCGACCTGATCGACCGACTGCCGGCGCCGCAATGGGTCAAAGCGGCGGCCGTGAAAGTGCAGGGGGGTGGGGGCGGCAAACCCGATCTGGCTCAAGCGGGCGGCAAACTCCCCCAGCAGATACCCGCTGCGTTGGAAGAAGCCGCGAATTGGGTGCGAACCAAGCTGGAAGACTGAGAGGCTGTCCCGAATTTCCGTACCGCAGGCAACATGCCCGAAGCCGGGAAGCGGGGCGGTGGGCTTCGTTACAGCAACCAAAAGGAGCCGACTCATGAAAGACTGCCGTGATCGGATCGTTCCGGCCTTGCTGCTGGTGCTGGCATGTCCGGCGATCATGCCGGCCGCCCCGCCCATCCGTTCGGTGGAAGACGTCCATCGCATCTTGCAAAAGGACACACTCACCGCCGAAGAAATGGCAGCGGTGCGCGATTATCTGATGCAGCGCTACCGCAAGGAGAACCTCAGCCTGGGCACACACCGGCACCTGCTGAAGCGACTGGCGGACGGCGGCGGTATCGTGGTGTGGGCTCTGAAAGCCCCCAAACAGTCCAAGGTCACGGTGGTGGCGGAAAAGGGGAGACGATGGCCGATGCGGCGATTGGCCGATGGCGATCTGTGGGTCGCCTCGGCCAGGTTCGGCAATTTCACCTCGGTTCACTACCGCTATGACGTCGATGGCAAACGGCTCGGTGGCGGTCGGAACGGCCGGTTCGGTTTCGAAAGCTACACCTGGACGCCGGACAGCCTCGAACAACCAGGTGTGCCGAAGGGGAAGCTGATCGACATGGGGCGGCACACGAGTCGCAAGTATTTTCCCGGCGCCCAGCGGCGTTGGTGGATCTATGTTCCGGCTCAATATGACCGCAAGAATGCCGAGAACGTGAAGCTGCTGGTCGTGCAAGACGGCCAAGGTTACATCCGCGGCGAAGGAAATGTCTGCACGGTGATGGACAACCTGATCCACAAAGGAAAGGTGCCGGTCACCATCGTGGTGTTCCTTTCGCCGGGCGAGTATCCTCGAGCCGGCGGCGGAAAACCTCGGTCGAACCGCAGCAACGAATACGACACCTGCACGCCGCGATATGCCACATTCTTGTCAGAGGAGATCCTGCCACTGGTCCGGGAGAAATATCCGTTTTCCGAGGATCCGTGGGATCACTGTATCATGGGGGCGTCCTCGGGTGGAAGCTGCGCATTCACCGCTGCCTGGCATCGCAACGACTTGTTTCGCCGCGTGATCAGCTTCGTCGGGAGTTTCTGCGATTTTCGTGGGCTCGACGATTATCCTCGCTATGGCAAAAGCCACACGATGCAGGGCGATGATTTCGGTCCGTGGAAAACGGCCCACGACTATCCCGCTCTGATTCGCAAGACCGAACCCCGCAAGCAGTTGAGGGTCTTCCTGCAAGACGGTGTCAACGATCTGGACAACCAATTGGGGAATTGGTTCCTCAACAACCAACGGATGGCGGCCGCTCTGGCCTACGCCGGCTACCCGTACCGGTTCGTGGCAGGCAAGGGAATGCACTCCAAGCGGCATGGCATGGCGATTCTGCCCGAGATCATGGAATGGATCTGGCAGGAACCATGAACGATCGGCCCGAACTGCCGGTGGGGAAGCTGCTGCACAACAGTCTCGGCGACGTGAAGCGGCACTGGACCGGGCTGCTGGGAGGAGTGTTGCTGTTTGATCTGGTGGCGGCGGGCGTCCTGGCGCCGCTCACCACCGGCATGCTCAAACTGCTGGTCCACTTTTCCGGGCGCGAGGTGCTGGCGGATACCGACATTCTCATGTTTCTGCTGTCGCCATGGGGCTGGCTGGCATTGCTGCTGGTCGGCGCGGCGTTGCTGACGACGACGGTGATGCACCAAGCCACGCTGCTCAATCTGCTGGCGGCTCCCGGTGAACCTCGTCCGCTGGCTTCGGCCTTGCTGGCGACGCTGCTGAACACCAAGGCCGTGTTCCTGGTGGCGGCTCGCGTGGTGGGTCGGGCACTGCTGTGGTCCCTCCCCTCGCTGGGCTTCATCGCTCTGGCCTATCTCGCGCTGCTGACACGATACGACATCAACTACTACTTGAGCGTGCAGCCGTGGCAATGGTGGGCTGCCCTAGCGATCGGGGCGCTGGCCGTGCTGGGTTGGCTGGTGTTGATCGTTCCGCGGCTGCTGGCGTGGTACCTGGCGTTCCCGCTGGTGATGTTCGGGCACACGGCGCCCGGACAAGCTCTTTCGGAAAGTGCTCGGTTGATGCGGGGCCGGCGGCGGCAATGGCTGACGGTACTGGTGGGATGGCTGACGGCTTCCAGTGTGGCGGGAGCCGTCCTGACGGCCGCGATCGCTCTGGCAGGCCACGTTCTGCTGGATCGCCCCGACGTAACGCTCGGCCAGGCCGTGCTGTCGGTCGGGATGTTGGCTATGCTGTGGGGGATCGCTCATCTGCTCCTGACACTGCTCGCGGCAGCCTGGCATGCGGCCTTGTGGTATCGCCTCAGCGAAAGCGCGGCGATCGTGGAACGAGGCACCCCGGCCGATCGAACATCGAAGCGATGGCAGCAGTTGGCGGGAAGGCAACTCGAAGCCGTCCTGGAGCGAATTCCCTGGGCGATGGTCGCGGTGGGGGGAGTAGCCGCCTTGGCGATCCTGGCCGGTGGCTGGATTGCGACTCGGATCGCCATCCCTGACCGCGCCACGGTCACCGCCCACCGGGGGGCGTCGGCGGAGGCCCCCGAGAACACGCTGGCCGCGTTTCGCTTGGCCATCGAACAACGGGCCGACTGGGTGGAACTCGATGTCCAGCTCACCGCCGACAACCAGGTGGTCGTATTCCATGACCGCGATTTGAAGAAAGTAAGCGGTGTCGATCTGGTGATTGAAAAGGCGACACTCGCGCAACTCCGGCAGGTGGACATCGGTCGGCGGGCAGGGGAGTCGTACCGAGGGGAGCGGATCCCCACCTTGGCCGAAGCGCTGGAAGTCTGCCGAGGCAAGGTGGGGGTCAATATCGAGCTCAAATTCTACGGGCGGAGCGAGGGACTTGAGCAACGAGTCGTGGAGGTGGTGCAGGAGTACGGCGAGGGAATGCCGCTGGTCTTCATGTCGCTCAAAGCCGATGCCGTTCGCAAGCTCAAGCAACTGAAGCCTCAATGGAAAGTGGGACTGCTGACCGCCGTGGTAGTGGGAGACCTGACGCGGCTTCCTGCCGACTTCTACGCCGTAAGTGCGGACCTGGCCGATCCCCCCCTGATTGATCGGATCCATTCCCAGGGCAAGGAAGTCTATGTGTGGACAGTCAACGACCCCATCTCGCTTTCCCGAATGGCCGGTCGCGGCGTGGATTCCCTGATCACGGACTACCCGGCGAGAGCCAAGAGGGTACTGCGGACCCGGGCCGAGCTTTCGCCGGCCCAGAGGCTGCTACTGGAACTGGCGCCGCTGTTCGGTGTGGCTCCTCGTTTCGAGGACGCTCCCGAAGACGCGTAGGCGCTGGCGGCAGGGCGACCTAGAATGATCGTTAGGGCGGCCGGCGAGATTGACACCCTGGCGACACCACTGCGAACGACTGCCACTGGTCCGACTTGCACCTTCTCATGACAGACCTAGCCGAAGACTTTCGTCGTACAACGGCTCCCTACCGCCGGGCTGTGGATGAGGCCCTGGATCGGTACACATCGTCCTTCATTCGGGGGAATGGCAGCGAAGTTCCCGAACGACTGCGAGCGGCCATCCGGTACTCCCTGCTGGCGCCGGGGAAGCGTTTGCGGCCCCTGCTTGTGCTGCTGGCGACTGAAGCTTGCGGGGGTGAGTGGCGCCGAGCCATGCCGGCGGCGTGTGCCGTCGAGATGATCCACGCCTACTCGCTGATCCATGACGACCTGCCGGCGATGGACGACGATGCCTTGAGACGCGGGCGTCCGACCTGCCACATCGAGTTCGACGAAGCGACCGCCATCTTGGCCGGAGATGCTCTGATTCCGTTGGCATTCGAACTGCTGGCCTCCGAGTTGACTCCTCCCGAGATGGCCGCCGCCTGTTGCCTCGATTTGGCTCGAGCCGCCGGGTGCCGATCGCTGGTAGGTGGGCAGATGGACGATCTTCTGGCCGAGGGACAGGCTCGGTCCTTGGAGGATCTCGAGCACATCCATCGTCGGAAGACGGGAGCGTTGCTCCGAGTTTCCTTGCGTCTGGGAGGTCGCGTGGCGGGAGCCGGATTGGACGAACTGGCGGCTCTGGATCATTATGGAACGTCCCTGGGATTGGCCTTCCAGATCACCGATGATCTACTCGATTGCTGCGGCACTCGTGCCGAGTTGGGAAAGGAACCCCATAAGGATGCGGCTCACGGAAAACTCACATATCCCCGTTTGCTCGGCATCGAAGGAAGCCGCAGGCGGGCGGCCGTTCTGGTCGAGGAAGCGTGTCGTGTCGTGGAACCCTTGGGCGATCGTGCCGAGCTGCTCCGGCGGCTTGCCCGATTCGTCGTCCAGCGGAATCATTGAACAACGATCCGCCCCCGTTTGTCGATGTTATATTCGTTGTTATATTCGTTCGCCGAGTACGGAATCCTTTTTGCCAAGGAAGATGGAACGAAGAGGAAAAAGCACCGATAAGACCAATGAAACACCACAAACTGATAATATAAGTCGCTTAATGCACTGAAGAAACCACAAAGGACACGAAGATCACGAAGGAAACAAAGGAAGAACATCTAGAGGAGACGGTCGCTGTCGTGATGTCACTTCGAAACCTGGCCCGTGTTCGACTTCAAAAGACCTTATCCTTCGTGCTCTTCGTGGTCAATTCCTTTTCGGTTTGAGTAAATACCACAAAAACTTCGCCCTTCGCCCTTCATCCGCTATGATCCAACGCCTGGCCGAACTGCAGTCTCCCCTGGAACTTCATCAGATGACCGTCCGCGAATTGGAGTCGCTGGCGGACGAGATCCGCGAGGCACTCTGCGGTTTGCTCACCATTCGCACCGCCCATTTCGCGTCGAACCTCGGTGTAGTGGAATTGTGCCTGGCGTTGCATAGCGTATTCGACTTTCGCCGCGACCGTCTGATATGGGACACCGGCCACCAGATTTATCCGCACAAGCTGGTGACCGGCAGATATGCGCAGTTCGAGACGATCCGCACCAAGGGCGGGTTGATGGGTTATCCCAACCCGCACGAGAGCGAATACGACTTGTTCATGACGGGGCATGCCGGAGCCAGCATCTCCACGGTGCTCGGCTTGCGCAGCGGCGATGACCTGCAGGGCGAAAGCGATCGGCACGCGGTGGCCGTGATCGGCGACGGAGCCTTTCCATCGGGGATGGTCTTCGAAGCGATGAACAACGCCGGCCGCAAGAAGCGGCTGCTGATGATCCTGAACGACAACAAGATGTCGATCTGTCCTCGAGTCGGTAGCGTGGCCGGCTATCTCGATCGTCTGCGTTCCAATCCTCTGTATGCCGGACTGAAGAACGAAGTCTTGAAAGTCCTCAACCATGTGCCCATGTTCGGCGATCCGGTCGAGCGTTTCTTGGCTCAGATGAAGGAAGCCGTCAAAGCGGGCTTGCATGGCGGCATGCTGTTTGAAGAACTGGGATTTCGCTACATCGGGCCGGTCGACGGCCACGACATCGGACTGCTGCGCAAGTATCTCAAGATGGTCAAGGATGCGCAGCAACCGGTGCTGTTGCACGTGGTGACGGAAAAGGGGCACGGCTTTCAGCCGGCCGCCGAAGACCCTGTTTTCTTTCATACGCCTCCCACATTGAAGCAACTCGAGTCGAAGAAGACGGAGCCGCCGTCGGCCGACCGACCTCGGGTCTACACGGTCTGGGCACGAGACGCCATTCGCGCGGCCATGGAGCGGGATCCGCGAGTGACCGTGCTGACCGCCGCCATGTGTCAGGGCAACAAGCTGGAGCCCATTCGTGAGGCCTTCCCCGAGCGGTTTTTCGATACGGGCATCTGCGAGTCGCACACGGTCGCCTTCGCCGCCGGGCAAGCCAAGGCTGGCATGAAACCGATCGTCGACATCTATAGCACTTTTCTGCAACGCAGCTATGACCAGATTTTTCAAGAGGTCGCCCTGCAAGACCTGCCGGTCACCATGATGATGGATCGCGCCGGTTTGACCGGACCGGATGGTCCCACGCATCACGGCGTATTCGACATCACCTACTTGCGGGTCTTTCCTCATCTGGTGTTGATGGCGCCGGGCGAAGGGCGGGAATTGCCGCAGATGCTCGATTTCGCCCTGACGCGAAGCGGCCCCACCGCCATTCGCTATCCGAAAACGACTGCCTGGGAAAGTGGTGGTGAGCTGCCGCCGATCGAGCTGGGCAAGGCTCATCTGCTCGGCCCAGGCCGCGACGGCGTGTTGCTGTGCTATGGCGCGCTGCTCGAGGAGTGTGTGGGGGCCGCCGAGCAGTTGCGAGAGGATGGGTACGATGTGGGCGTAGCCAATATGCGGTTCGCCAAGCCGCTCGACCGCGAGCTGATTCTCGAACTGGCCGACCGGTGCGGTGTGTTGATCACCGTCGAAGAAGGTTGCCTGATCGGCGGATTCGGCAGCGCCGTCTTGGAATTGCTCGAAGCATCGGGAAAGACCCACGCGATCGTGCGCCGGCTGGGCATTCCCGACCGGTTCGTCGAGCATGGAAGCCGAGCCGAGTTGTTGTCCGAGTTGGGACTCGACGCGCAGGGCATCGCGACGGCTTTTCGCCAAGCGAGGATGAAGTGTGAAGTGTGAAGTGTGAAGTGTGAAGGGCGAGGGGTGAGGGGGTGAAGAGACAGAGGAGAGTCGGGGAGCCCGTCCGTTTCCATGCGAATCGTTCACATCATCACCCGAATGATCGTCGGCGGCGCTCAGGAGAACACGCTGCTGTGCTGCCGCGACTTGCGACGGGAGCATGGAGACGAGGTGGTGCTGGTCACCGGTCCGGCACTCGGGCCGGAAGGGGACTTGCTGAAGCAGCACGCCGACTTCGAAGTTCCCGTGGTACTGCTGAACTCGCTCCGTCGGCCCATCCATCCGCTGCGTGATACGCGAGCCTACTTTCAGATCCGGAACGTGTTGCGGGACATTCGTCCCGACATCGTGCATACGCACAGCGCGAAGGGTGGTTTCCTCGGACGCCTGGCCGCTCATCGCCAGGGGATTCCCGTTGTCCATACCGTCCACGGAGCTCCCTTTCATCAATACCAGCACG
>JALSIV010000218.1 GCA_026989685.1 Pirellulaceae bacterium
CATGATATCGACGGCCAGGCGGAGCGGGGCGACCGGAATCATGTCGAGCAGGATAACGTGACCAACGCCACTCCGATTCCCAAACAAGGTAACGGTCTCTGGAGCCTCTTCCCACTTCGGGTTGCCCCGCCTGTCCGTGCCGAGATCACCATGAGTTTCTCGATACCAGGTGCGGAGCATTCCTTTGAGGCTGCTGCCGGGAAGGTACGGAACGCCCAGCGTCTGGTGCCAGGCGAAACCGTTTTCGAGTGGGTGTTCTCGACCGAGACCGGTGACGAATCGGCTGGTGTTTTTCAGATACAGCATTCTGCCTCCGATGGAGTCCACTAATTGCCGCTGACGCATGCACGCTTCGGTCAAACGCTCGCGGTCACCGCACTGGGCGGCCATCTTTCGAAGCCACTTGCCAGCACCGTCCTTCGCGTCGGAATCGCCTTTATCGAAAACAAAAGTCGTCTTTTGGTCTCTTCTCCACGCATCGGCGTACTTGTCGAACAGCAAGCCGCGATGCGCGCTGGAAGACTTTTTCCATGGCTCATTATCAAGCACTTCTCGATAAAGCGGACAGAACGGTTCTTTGACGGTTTCAGTCACGTTGGCCCTCCTTTTCGGCCAAATACGCTCGCGCGAACTGCTTGAGCCAGTTCAGATAGGCCATCGCTTCCGCCTGAGCCCGCAAGTAGACCTGCTGATCGGCCTGCATCAGGCGTTCGATCACCGGCTTGAAATCGTTCTTGATTGGTGAGCGGATCTCGGGAATTTGTTGACTGAGCCAACCGGCGACATGGTGAAACAGCAAGTAATGCGAATTCGCTCCTTGGCTCCCCTTTGCCTTGGCTAATTGCGTTACCAGGGCTTGACCCAGCCCGTTCATCACAATCGTGGCGGGCAGCGACGAAACGTACGAGACGTAATATCCATCGTTCTTGTCGTCTCGGATGGCCTGGATATTGTTCAAAGCATGTTCGGCCCGTTTTTGATCGAGCGTTCGGCGTGTTGCGGCGTTGTCAGTCATGCGTCACCTCCCAGCCACTGAATGGCGAACCAGCCTTGGCCGACCGTCTCGTTGGCACCGACCCGGATATATGGTCTCTCGCGAAACAAAGCCTTAACGGTTGCAATGGCATCGTCGCTCCGTTCGGCCAACAGGCAATAGAAGAGACTATCAGGCGGGATAGTCTCTTCGTACCAGAGGTTCTTGCTGGTCTTCGTCTCGTTGTCGAGCACGTTGCGGGCGTTGACCGCCAAGCCGTAGCGAGCGAACCAGGCGAAATCGTCGTCGTGCAGGATGACCAGTTGGTCCTTCAGTCGAGCGGCCGCCGATTCGTTCGCCACGAGAGACCGCAACAGACCGAGTACGTCGGCGGGCAAATCTCCGGCGCGTCCGAATTGGCGCTCTTCAAGGTAGAGGTCACGATCGCCTGCACCGATGTACTTGCACTTTTCGGGACGTGGAACCTCCAGCGGCTTCCCGTTGCGGCCCGCCCGCTGCATGTCTCGTAACAGTCTTTCGATCAGATGCGCAGAGGTAGTCCATTTGTAGGTCGAAGTCAGACTGCGAACCGGCAAAGCGACCAACCGGACATCGGAGACCACCAGCGCGCCGGCCGATTCCTGCTCTCCAAACACCCGTTTTTGCGTCGTTTCATCGATCGCGTCTTCACTCCGAGCCCGATCGAGCAATGCCCCTTTGAAGCTGCTGCCGACGATCACCGGGTAATCCGTCGCCGCTTCGCGCGCAACCGGCAAGTCGACGAAACCGGCATCCTGTCCCGAACCGGGGTGGATCGAGGTCTCAGCAAGGAGTCCAAGTATTTCCGTCTTCATGGAAGGTTCCTCATTCAAATCAAGTCGTTTTCAGTGAAGGCTGTTTTCCGGAGAACGCCAGGCCATAACCGTATGCGTTTCGACCACCGATCCGATGGAATCTTGTCTCATCGGCAGCGATCTTCGCCTCGGCGGAGAGCCACCAAACGGCACCAGGCCGAACGTAGGGTTGCAGTGCCAAGGGATGGTGGTTGACCGAGTCCCAACCACCGATGTCGATTGGGCGGTCGAAAGCGGCCGTCTGTACAGTCCCTCCGATGTCGGCAGCAAGTTTTCCCGCGTCCTCTCCGGGGGCAGCCCCCCACCAGACGCCGTTGGCGAAACAGGCCGGCGTCGCAAGAACCAAAACCGCCGGACCGATTTCGTTCGGCAACTCGGGAAAGGCGGGCGGATCGATCTTGTCGCAAGCCGCCAACCGCGATTCACCACCGAGCGGGAAGAACCGAGGCAGTCTCCAACCCTCCGGAAGTCCTGAGATTCCGACAACGAGTCGCACACCCCGTCGCAATCGAATGTAACGAGGGCTGTAGATCGCTCCTTCCCGGGCCGTGCGAGTCTCAACGGTTCGCTCGATTCCAACGCGGGCTTCGATACAGAACAACTCGTCGCGGTGAATGGAATCATCCTGAGAAGGCAGCTCACCGTTGAGGATTTTTTCCATCCCGGTCGCCGTGACGAAGAAATCATCAGCGGAACTCGGAGCCTTTTCACCCCTGCCGGTCCGGTGCATCCCCATTGGTAGCGGCAGATGAACCGCGCCCATATCGCTAGCGATGGGCTTCTCTGATGGAACGAGCCAATCGCAAGCCACAAACGTCTTCTTGTCCTCATCCTCGTCCGTCTTGCCCAACACATGGAGGGGCATGGGGAAAAGCAGTTCGCCCTCTTTTTCCAGCAGCGGTCCGACAAAACCGAGTTGCCCCAGGTCATCAAAACCATCGCCAAGCACGGCGTTGAGTTT
>JALSIV010000219.1 GCA_026989685.1 Pirellulaceae bacterium
CGAACACGGTCGTTCGAGCCGATGGGGCGAGCCGAAGCGACGTGCCGGAGAACTCCCGCGGCGACCGTGGCGGTGGTGGACGACTGCAGAAACTTGCGGCGGTTGGTTTTCGACATGGACAACCCTTTCAAGCTCAAGTAGGAAAGATCGCTGTAGTTCCGGCTGGGACTACCCGGCAGCGAATTCCATCAGGTATACCACTACCTGCAGCCCTAGCGCCACGGTGGCTGCCCACTTCAACTGCTGCGCCGCGCGATCCCTCGTCTCCGATTCGCCGGGACGCTCTACGGCATCTCGAGGCAACAGCCATACCCATATTAACAGAGCCAGCGGCAGCAGGGCGAACGCGAGGCGCACCAGCGGCAATGGAATCAACAACAGCCAGGCCCGTATGGCATCGCCAATCGCATGCAACCACATGATCCGCTCACCTCCCAACCGTCGTCAACCCTGTAACAACACTCGCCGCACCGCTTTCCCGCCTCACATGGACTACTTGCGGCGTGGAGTCTGGCGACAGCCTCTCAACTCGAATCCGTGCGCCGATTGATCCGGCCTCTCCACGACACCACCAGCGCCAGCTTCTCTTCCGGTTCGATGGTCGTCAGCCAACTCACGCACGCCAGCACTCCGGCCGTTGCCAAAAACGCCCAGATAGAAAAATACAAAAACGGCTCCTCAATCTGGAACAGCCTCGTCCAACCCAGGGCACTGGAAATCGCGGGGTGGTTCAGACAGTAAAGCGACACGGCCGTGGCCACGCCCGTGAGGAACCCGGCCAGGGCCCCTTTTCCCGTCGCTCGGCGCCACAGCAGGCCAGCCAGGATGACCGCGAAAGCCGGCCCCTGGAAAAACGCCATCAGCGTTTGAAACACCGTATAAATCTGCTTGCTCGTCCCTGCCAGGTAGAGTGCAAAAGCAATCGCCCACACCACCAGCGCCAGTGTGATGACGCGGCCGACGACCAGCAGTTTTCGATCGTCGGCTCGCGGTGCCACAAACCGCACGTAGAAGTCGTGCGTCGCGATCGTGGAAGCCGAATTCAAATAGGAATCCATACTCGACATGAGTGCCGCGATGAACGCCGCCAAGAAAACGGCGCGGATCCCGCTGGGAAGGAGCCGCGCCACCAACACCGGAAACGCCTGGTCGGGATCCTCCAAGCGGGGATAGAGCGCAAAAGCGATCAGACCGGGAACCGCAATGATGACGGGGATCAAGTTCTTCAGCACGGCCCCCCATACGTACGCGGCTTTGGCTTGAAACTCAGTCTTGGCTCCCAGCGACCGCTGGACAATCGCCTGGTTGCCGATCCAGTAGGCCGGACTCAGAATCAAGGCCAAACCGAACAGGATACCCGGCCAGGGAAAGGGTGAGCGAGTATCGGCGGGGAGCACCAACCGGAGGTGCTCGGGACGCGCGTCGGTGGAACCGTCTACCTCCACTCTCCCCTGCTCTCGCTCCAGTTGCGCCACTCGGCCTCGCAACTGGGAAACGCCTCCTACTTCCACCAGCCCCAGCACCAGTACCAGCAGGCAACCACCAATCATCACGGCACACTGAATCATGTCGGTGTAAACGACGGCCGACAATCCACCGGCGAAGGTGTAGCCGCCCGCGAGCAGGGCCGTGATCACAATACAAAGGGTCGAGTCCCAGCCGAATAGCGCCGTCAACATGCGCGCCGACGCCAGCAGCATGATCCCCAGATTGCAGGCCATGAACACCAGCCAGCAACTGGCCAGTGCCACGCGCACACCGGCGTTGAAGCGCCGCTCCATGAACTCCGGAATGGTATAGACACCGGAACGCCAAAAGATGGGAATGAACACGAATGCGCCGACGATCATCGCGGGAACGCACCCGATCCACTCGAAATTGGCCACCGCCATTCCGTAACGGTAGGACATGCCGCCCACGCCGATAATGTCGGTGCCGCCAATGTCGGTCGCTACCAGCGACATGCCGATCGCCCACCACGGGAGTGCACGACCGCCCAGAAAGAAGTCGCGTCCCGTGCGGAGCCGCGAACCGATCCACAATCCCAATGCCACCGTCGCTGCCAAGTAGATGACGAGCACCCAATAGTCAACGGCGGAAAGCTGAGTCGTCATGATGGCCGGTTTTCCCCGTCTGCACCTCAGGCAATGGTGATGCTCGAGTCGAGATAGACGTCCTGAATGGCGTGCAAAAGCGCAACCCCGTCCGCCAGCGGGCGCTGAAACGCCTTGCGCCCGCTGATCAATCCCATGCCGCCGGCTCGCTTGTTGATCACCGCCGTCCTCACCGCCTCCACCAGATCGCCCGCTCCCTTCGACGCGCCGCCCGAGTTGATCAAGCCGGCTCGCCCCATATAACAGTTGATTACCTGATACCGGCACAAGTCGATCGGGTGGTCGCCGGAGAGTTTTTCATAGACCAGCGGAGACGTCTTACCGAAACCGATCGCGGTAAAGCCTCCGTTGTTCTCCGGCAGTTTCTGCTTGATGATGTCGGCCTGAATCGTCACCCCTAGATGGTTGGCCTGCCCGGTCAAGTCGGCGGCCACGTGGTAGTCCTTGTCTTTCTTGAAAGCCGGATTGCGCAAATAACACCACAGGATCGTCGCCATCCCCAATTCGTGCGCACGGTCGAAAGCCTCCGCCACTTCCACGATTTGCCGGTTCGATTCTTCCGAGCCGAAATAGATGGTGGCGCCCACGGCCGCCGCTCCCATTTCGAAGGCACGATCGACATTGCCGAACATGATCTGGTCGAAGCGATTGGGATAGGTCAATAATTCGTTGTGGTTGATCTTGACCACAAAGGGTATCTTGTGAGCATACTTGCGCGCCACCATGCCAAGGACTCCGAACGTCGAGGCGACGGCATTGCAACCGCCTTCGATCGCCAGACGAACGATATTCTCCGGATCGAAGTAGGCGGGGTTCGGAGCAAAGGAAGCGCCTGCCGAATGCTCGATGCCCTGGTCGACCGGCAAGATCGAGAGGTAGCCGGTTCCTCCCAGCCTGCCGTGGCCGAACATCCGTTGGAGATTCGCCAGCACTCGGTTGTTTCGGTCACTAGGAGCGAACACACGATCGACGAAATCGGGGCCTGGCAGGTGAATCGAATCACCGGGCACCGTTCGGCAACGATGTTCCAGCAGCGTGGCCGCATCTTCACCCAACAGCGATACGATGTCTTGACCCATGATGACATTCTCCTCCTGATTGGTTGGATTCTGGATTGGCTCGAGCTAACGAGCCACGGTCGTGCGGGGAGCCGCCTCGCGGATCCCCGGTGACGCCTCGGATTCGAACTGCTGGAAGTTCTCGCGAAACCGCTTGGCCAGATCGACGGCCGCGACGTCATAGGCGACGGCATCGCTCCAGGTCTTGCGAGGCATCAACAGATCGGTGGGCACTCCGGGACACTTCGTCGGCACGGCGAAACCGAAGACCGGATCCTCCACAGTGTCGATACGCAACAGCTCTCCCGAATGAATGGCATCGATGATGGCTCGCGTGTACTCGAGCTCGATGCGACGGCCGACGCCGTACCCTCCTCCGGTCCAACCGGTGTTGACCAACCACCCCTGGGCCTCGTGCGCCTGCATCCGCTCGGCTAGCATCTCCGCGTACTTCGTGGGATGCCACACCAGGAAGGCGGCACCGAAGCACGCCGAAAATGTGGCTTCCGGTTCGGTCACTCCCACTTCGGTTCCGGCAACTTTCGCCGTGTACCCGCTGATGAAGTGGTACATCATCTGCTCCGGAGTCAACCGACTCACCGGCGGAATCACTCCGAACGCATCGCACGTGAGCAGAATGATGTCGCGCGGGTGGCCGCCGACACAGGGTATCTTGGCGTTGACGATGTGCTCGATCGGATACGAGGCACGAGTGTTTTCCGTAATCGACGTGTCGTCGAAATCGACGATTCGCGATTCCGGGTCGAACACCGTGTTCTCCAGCACCGTGCCGAATCGGATGGCGTCGTAAATCTCCGGCTCCGACTCCCGGCTCAAGCCGACGCACTTGGCATAGCACCCGCCCTCGATGTTGAACACGCCGTTGTCGGACCAGCAATGCTCGTCATCGCCGATCAACTGGCGCCGCGGGTCGGCGGACAGGGTCGTTTTTCCCGTCCCCGAGAGTCCAAAAAAGAGGGATACGTCGCCTTGCTCTCCTTCGTTGGCCGAGCAGTGCATGGAAAGGACGCCCCGCCTGGGCATCAGGTAATGCATCACCGTGAAGATGCCTTTTTTCATCTCGCCGGCGTATTGGGTTCCCAGGATCACCATCTCTCCGGCGCCCAGATTGAGGACGACGGCGGTGCGCGATCCGCCGCCGATCACATCGGGGTCCGCCGGAAACTCGCCGGCATTGAAAATCACATAGTCCGGCTTTCCGAACTCGGCCAACTCCGACGCCGACGGACGCATCAGCATGTTGTGCATGAACAGCGCGTGGTAGGCTCGCGAACAGATCACCCGGACCTTGATCCGATAGGCGGGATCCCAGCCGGCAAAACCGTCGATCACATAGAGTTTTCGCCGCGTATTCAGGTAATCGACGGCCCGACGACGATGAATGGCATACGACGACGGCTCCAGCGGAATATTGACCGGTCCCCACCACACCTCGCTTTCCGAGGAGGGTTCACGAACCACTCGCTTGTCCTTGGGGCTGCGTCCCGTCTTCTCTCCCGAATCGGCGACTACCGCGCCGCTGGAAACAATGGCTCCCGAATCGAACTGAACGGCATCCTCATACAACGACGCCGGCGACGGGTTTCGATCAATACACGACACCGAGATTTCGTACTCGCGCAAATCCATCTGAATACTCGCCCTTCATGTTCGTCCGCCGGCTCAGCGCATGCGGAAACGACGCATCGGTCCATCGGTCGCCGCTCCCAAACCCTCCCGACAACGCCCGCTCCGTGAAGCAGTCTACGTTTCCCGGCAAACGGCAGCAAGTGGGACGCGCTATCGGTGCAGACGAAAAACGGCGATCAGCGGAAGATGGTCGGAAGCCTCGCGCGCCACTCGAGTGCGCGAGGCGAAAGCATGATGGAGTTCCAGATCGCCGCGAAAGAAGAGTCGATCGAGGGGCCGCATCGGGTAGAAAGCGGGAAAGGTGCGGACTTGCCTGCCTGCCGGTCGAAACCCGGCAGGTTCCAGGAATCTCCGTCCCAGCGTGGCCCACACGTCGTTGAAGTCGCCTCCCAGCACAATCGGTGTGGTTCGGTGCGTGCGCTGAATCACGCCGCTCCCCAGCAACTTCCTCAACTGAGCGTTCCGTTCGAAACCCGACAATCCCAAATGCGTATTGACCAGCAGCAGCCGTCGATGTCGACCTCCGATTGCCGCTCGAGCGTGGCAAAGCAAAGCTCGGCGGCGCTTTTTGAGCGGAATCGTCAACTCGCAATGCGTCACGTCGCTCAACGGGAAACGACTGAGAATGGCATTGCCATAGTGCCCTTCCCGTAGTCGAACATTGCGCTGAAACGCGAAATGGACCAATCCCGTGGCCGCAGCCAACGCTTCCACCTGGCACTGCCGCCGCGAGCGGGGAACTCCATCGTCCACTTCCTGCAAGAAGGCGATGTCGGCTTCGCAGTGCCGCAGGACGGCAATGATCCGCTCGAGCCGGTAACGGCGGTCCACACCGCCGATGCCCTTGTGAATATTGTAGGTGACGACTCGCAATCGAGCCCCGAAACGGTCGGCCATTACTGGGAAGCCCCGGAACCCCCGCCCCTCTTCCAGTGCCGATCGGCGAAGTCGCAATACGTTTTCCAGTCGAGTGATGTCACATCATGTTTTCCCGCGCGGATGTGATAGCCGACCGTAGACAATACCGGCTGATGGATCGCCGGCATCTTCGTCGCCGCCAGTCCGTCCGTCCCCAGCAAGCGATAGACGGGATCCGCGTGCCGGCAGGAGAGAAACTCGCCTCGAGGATCCGCCCAGCGGTCTTCTTCGGCGCTGCATACGAGTACCGGACGAGGCGCAATCAAGCTGATCAACATGTGCTGGTCGAACGGCATCTCGTCCTCCCGGTCGTTGTACTGCTTGAAGTTCTCGCAGAACCAATGAGGAAACGAAGTGTTGATCCGCTTGACCGTCTCACCGTACCGGCGACGACTCAAGGCGGCACCTCCACACCCCGAGTCATTGGAAATCACGATGGCGAAACGAGGATCGGTGGCTCCGGCCCACAGCGCGGTCTTCCCCAATCGCGAATGCCCCATCACTGCCACATGCTTGGCATCGATCAGTGGCTGCCGCTCCAGATAGTCCATCACGCGGCTCAATCCCCACGCCCACGCGGCAATCGATCCCCACTGGTCGGCCTCCGGCCGCCGCTGACCGTCACGATAGAACCACGGATGGATGCCGTTTTGAAAACCATCGTCGAAATCGGGATCGACGTCGCCGTAATACACGGTCGCCACGGCATAGCCGCGCTGGGCGATCTGCTCGAACGGCCATCGCGACGATGCGGATCCGCGAGCCTTCTCCGTCATCTTGTGGTCGACGACCTCACCTCCCCGGCTGGCCCGCATCCAGCTCTTGCTCAGCGGAATCCCCGGGTGAGGATGCGTCGACGCGTTCCCGCGAAAGTTCATACCCACAAAAGCGGGCACCGGTCGCGGTGCGGCGTTGGGAATGACCAGCAGCACCTCCATCGAAGGCCCGTCTTGCTCCCCCAGCAACCAGATCGTGACGTTCAGGAACGTCGCCTTGCCACCGAGGGCTTTGGAATCGATCACCCGTTGTCGGTAGCGGATCGGACGAGGCGGCTGGGGAGCTCGGCCGTACATCTGCTCGGAAAACAGCTTGAGGATCTCCGGCCGGCGAATACTCCACCATTGCCGGGGTGTGGTGACTTTTTCACCCGCCTGAGTGAGCAGAGGATCGGGCAGCCGGTACTCGGGTACCTTCGCCTCATCGTAGTTGGGGGGCTGAGCCCCGGCAGGGACGGCTGCCGCAATGCCAACTATCAGCCCCACCCAACCGCGGATCGTACGTCGCATGGTTTGAACTCCTCATGGATGGTCTCCGGGCCGAGTCGACTGCTCGTTCCCCTCGACCCGTATTGTCCCCGCTGCGGCTTCCCGAGGCAATTCCCCGCCTCGGCGACTTCCGCCGGACCCCATTTGCATCTTCGCCGTCACTGGCTCATAATGGATGGTCCATCATCCCATATCCTGCCGGTTTCCCGCCATTTCCACCCCCTTCCAGGAGTTGACTCACCATGCATACCCGGCTGCTGACTGCACTCGCCTGCTGCCTGCTGTTCGTCGCTTCGACTCGCGCCGAGCCACCGGCCGGCTTTCAACCGCTGTTCAACGGCAAGGACCTCAACGGCTGGCACACCCTGAATCCCCACCGCAAACTGCCCGCCGACCCGCAGAAGCGTCAAGCGATCCTCGATGAAATGGCCAGGGACATCGAGAAGCACTGGCGGGTGGAAAACGGGGAGATCGTCAACGACGGTCACGGTGCCTATCTCGTGACCGACAAGGACTACGGCGACATCGAACTGCTGATCGAGTACAAGACGGTGCCTCGAGCCGACAGCGGCATCTACTTGCGCGGTACGCCGCAGGTGCAGATCTGGGACTACACCGATCCGAACAAGTTCAAGAACGGAGCCGACAAGGGGTCGGGCGGTCTGTGGAACAATTCGCCAGGGGCCAAAGGCAAGGACCCTCTGGTGAAGGCCGACAAGCCGTTCGGCGAGTGGAATCGATTCCGCATCATCCAGGTCGGCGCTCGTACGACCGTCTACCTCAACGACAAGCTGGTGGTCGACCATGCCATCATGGAGAACTACTGGGACCGCAAGAAGCCGCTCCCTCGCACGGGTCCCATCATGTTGCAGACTCACGGAGGCGAGATCCGCTGGCGAAACATCTACCTGCGAGAAATCCCCGCCGACGAAGCCAACGCCTACCTGCAAGCTCACCGCGGCGACGGATTCCGGTCGATCTTCAACGGCAAGGACCTCACGGGCTGGACGGGAGCCGTCGACGACTATCAGGTCAAGGACGGCACCATCATGTGCAAGCCGAACCGCGGAGGCGTGCTGTACACCAAAGAGACCTATGGTGACTTCAGCGTGTCGCTGATGATCAAGATCCCCAAAGGCGGCAACAACGGGCTGGCCATTCGCTATCCGGGGAAAGGCAATGCGGCTTATCAGGGGATGTGCGAACTTCAGGTCCTCGATAACACGGCGCCCAAGTATGCGAAGCTCGATCCCCGCCAATACCACGGTTCGATCTACGCCATGGTGGCGGCGCACCGGGGATACCTGCGCCCGCCGGGAACGTGGAACTACCAGGAAGTCACCGTCAAAGGCTCTCGCATCACGGTGGAACTCAACGGTACCGTCATCGTCGATGCGGACGTCTCCAAGGTGACCGAGTTCATGCACAACACGCCGCACCCGGGCAAGGACCTGACGTCGGGACATTTCGGCTTCGCCGGACATCGCGACCCGGTCCAGTTCAAGGACATCGCCATCCGACCGGAGTAGCTCCCCGACCGTCGCGTGGCGGGGATGCCGCGCGCACGGCGAATCTCGGCTACGGGATAGGACCCAGCGCCCCGCGAATCACTTCCAGGTGCGAATCGGCCATCCGCTCGAGCGAAAATGCCTGCTCGACTCGGCGACGACCGGACCGCCCGAGCGCCATGGCACCGGCCGGATCATTCAACAACTCCAGCATCGCTCGACTCAAGGCCGCCGCGTCTCGAGGCGGCACCAGTCGCCCCGTCGACGAATCGGCAATCACTTGCCGGTTGCCCGGTACGTCGCTGGCCACCGTCGGCACGCCGTGAGCCATCGCCTCGAGCAGCGAAAGCGATAGCCCCTCCGCGTATGATGGCAACACGAACAAGTCGGCCGCCGCCAATAGATCACTCACGTCGTCGAACGTCCCCGGCATGCAGACCGACTGCTGCAGTTCCGCATCCTTGATCCGCTGGTAAAGCTCATCCCGATACGGACCCTCGCCCACCAGCCACAGTCGAGCTCCCCGGTGCTGCCGCAGTACGGCGGGCCAGGCATCCAGCAGCTCTCTCAAACCCTTCGCTCGATCGAGCCGCCCCGTGTAGACGACCAGCCTCTGGTCATCGGGAACTTGCAAATCGGAGTGAATGCCGGCGAGGGCCTGGCGAGCTGCCGCGCGCGAGGGAATCGTCGTCGGTATCGGCACGCCATTGGCGATCGTCACGACCTTTTCTCGATCGTAGCCCGCCATCCACAGCTCGTCGGCCACGGACTGAGCCGGAGCAATGATGGCCGTCGCCTGCCGGCACCGCCGCCGAATGCGTTTGCCGAAGCGCGCCGTCTCCTGGAACCGGCAGTCCCCTGTCTCCCCGCTCCCTTCCGCTCGCAACACGACCGGGCACCCGGTTCGCAGACCGTGCTGTACTGCGACATAGGCACTATGCTTGAGCATCGATACCAGGATCGCGTCGTAGACGCCGCGCTGCGCATGCAACCATCGCCCCAAACCTCGCATATATTGCCAAGTACCCTGCCAGCGGCGCGGAGATTGGCGAATCCGAAACACGGGAACGCCTCGGACCACAACCTGACGTGGCCACTCTTCCTGCCAGGCTGCCGTCACGACCGACACTTCGTGACCGCGCTCGGCGAACTGGGTGGCCAACCGAGCCATCGCGATTTCGGCTCCGCCGATCAGTGGCCAATATCGACGGGTAATGAGAAGGAGACGCAAGCGATTCAAATCGTTCGGTTCAGGTCTTCCGGCTCGAGGGCCGCCAGGTAGTTCAGATTCCGATAGGCGTCGGCATAGTCGAGTCCGTAGCCGACGACGAATTCATCCGGGATGTCGAATCCTACGAAGTCGGGCTCGTACGACACTTGCTGCCGCCCCGTTTTCCGGAGCAGCACCAGCGTGGCAACCGATGCCGGTTGCAGCTCCTTGACCAGTTTGACCACCTCCACCAATGTATTACCCGTGTCGAAAATATCGTCGACCAGCAAGACATGCCTCGAGGTGATATCGGGCATGAAGTCGGCCTGGATCGACAACTCGCCCGCCTCGGTTCCCCCACGATAACTGCTCGCTTGAACCACGCCGACACGGAGCGGCATCTCCAGCAGTCGGATCAGGTCCGCCAACAGCACGACACTTCCGGTCAGCACGCCGATAATCGTCAGTGATTCGCCGTCGTAGTGGCCGTTGACCTCTCCCGCCAATCGCTCCACACCCTGGCGGAGTTCACGTTCATCGAGCAGAATCTTCACCGTTGGTTCGGTTTCATCCAGAAAAGACCCGTTGGACCCCGCGCCGACGGTCGCCATTGATCCAGCCGGTCGGGATCGCCCCAGTCTATGCCTCACCCACTGGCGAGAAAAGGACCCGTCTTATGACGACTGCCGCGAAAACGGTCGAGATCGCCGGCCACGACTGCGAAATCGTGGTTCCCGATCAGCTCCACGCCCAAGGCTTCACCGCCATCTATTTGCACGGAGTCCATCTGCAGAAGCTGGCCGACCATCCGGAGTTCGTCGCCCCTTTTCTGCAACGCGGAATCCGACTGATCGGCCCCAGGACAGGTCCACACTGGTGGCTCGACCAGATCTGTCCCCAGTTCGATCCCGCTGTGACCCCCGAACGGTATGTCACGGAACACGTCCTGCCGTGGATGGCGGCCGAATGGGACGTCGAACCACCGAAGATCGCACTGGTGGGTACCAGCATGGGCGGTCAAGGAGCCCTGCGAATCGCCTATAAACAGCCCCGCACGTTCCCCGTCGTCGCCGCACTCGCGCCTGCCATCGACTTTCACTGGAAATGGCGTGAAGGAGACCCCGTGCTCCGCAGCCTGTTTGCCGACGAAGAAGCGGCCCGCCAGCAAACGGCACTGCTCTACGCTCAAGGCTTCAACTGCCCACCGCACCAGTTTTTTTGCTGCGATCCCCAAGATACGCGATGGTGGGAAAGCGCCGATCGGCTCAAGATGAAACTGGAGTCGATGGGCGTCCGCTTCGAATGTGATCTGGAAACACGGGCCGGTGGTCACGGTTTCGACTACTACACCGCCATGGCTCCCCAAACCGCCGAGTTCATTGAACGCAGCTTGGAAGCCACCAGGCTGCGGCTGGTTTAGACCCTGCCATGCGACTGTCGGTGGGGACGGTTGGCCTTACCCCGGTACGCCGCCGCTCGATGAGCGGCGGCCCGAGAGGCGCAGCGCAACACTCCATTCGCTTAATCTTTAGCCCCGCACTGTCGCGCCAACTTCGCCAGACGCTGCGACCATGGAGGCGGCCCGAATCCTCGCGTGGCCTTGAGATACTCCAGTCGCTCGCGGCATTCCGACTTCTTCCCCTGCAACCACAGCGAGTTGGCCACGCCGTACTTGGCCTCGTACCAATCCGCCGTCCCCGGTTTCAGCCGAGACGCCAGGCGTCGCCACTGCTGCTCGGCCAGCGCCCACTCCGCCCGCCGCTCACCCGCCATCAGAAACCTGGCCCAGGCCCGGCGCACGTCGATTCGCCGGGGATGTTGCTCGACCAGTTTCCTCAAGACGGTCGCCGCTTCCTCGCGTTCGCCGCTGTGTGCGAGCGCATCGGCTCGAACCTGCAGCGCAAAGATGCGCTCCGACAACGTCACTTGTTCTCCCTGCACCGCCAGCCATGCTTTCAGGACCGCCGCCACACTGGCTGCCCGACGCGACCGGTCGGCCGACTCGCCGCGGAATTGCCGCTGCCATACCAACGCCAACCACTGAATCTGGTCGAAGGTCACCGTCTTCCACAAAGCCGGTTTCAACACGTCCGCTCCGATCTCCCCAAGCACGGCCAGCACGAATTGGGCTCGCGTTCTACAGGCAGCACTCGCATCGTTCCGATTGCTCGCCGTTTGCAACAGAGCCAGTGCATCGTCGGGCAGCCGGCCTCGAGTCGCCAGTTGGAGCTGCCAGCGGATCAACGGCAACAAACAGGCGTCCGAACCGTCGCCCGTCCCCGCTTGGTCACCGAACAACGGGTCGAAGTAACGGTCGACTTCGTCGGCCAGCTCTTTCATCGCCGAGTCATCGGCTGCTCGCTGAATCCTGGTCAACCAGACCAAGAACAACTCACGACCCGCATCCGCGGCAGCCGAGCCCGACCAGTTCACGCCGGCCAGCGTACGAGCGGCTTCGTCAAGTTTATTCTTGCTTCGCAGCCACATGGCCAGCCAGACTCGAGCCCGCGACGTGGCCTCGGCTTTCGGCCACAAGTGGATCTGTTCGTCCAACCAAGTGAGATACGTGGGATTGTTCGCCAACTCGCCTCCATCGGCGCGAGCCAGCGACCAAATGGCCATCAGATGCGCCTGAGGCGCCCGCGAGTCTTTCCTCCAACGCAGCGACAAGCCGCGCAACGCCTCCGCCGATCCTTCCCACATGCCGTGTTGCTGCTTCACGAGTGCCGACTGGTAGGCCAGACGAAACGCCTCTTCGGGTGCGCCACTGCGTGAGGCGGCTTCGGCGGCTTCCCGCAATAGTTCCACGGCTTCTTGCCACTTTCGCTGCCCCAGTTTTTCGCGAGCCGATCTTTCGAGCAGACGAGCCGACGCGATACTGGCCACACCGGCCGAGTGACCCACCATCAACCGTGTGGCGCGACGACCCCAATAGGGCCCGTGGACAAGTTCGATCGTGGTAAGGCCTCGATCGATCTCTTGCTGCAGCGACTCGGCTTCCGGGTCGCGGCTCAACGCCAGGCGGTCCAATAAGACCCGCAATGAAACGAAGTCCCACTCGATCGAATGGACGCCGTTGACCGTACGGCCGATGCGAGGTTCGACCGGTAGTTTCCGCTGGTGCCGCTCGTGAGCCAGCCGAAGCAACTCGGCATCCAACTCGAGCCTCCACTTCGCCGGCACGTCTTTTCGCTTGGCCAGCAGTCGCAGTGTCTTTTCGGCTTCACCGGCTTCCCCCAACTCCCGCTGGCAGCGAGCCAGCCACAACAAAGCCTCGATCTGCACCAGGTTTTCGGGGCGCGTCTGTCGAATCAGCCGGCGAAGATTGGACCGAGCCGCTTCGAGGGCTGCCAGACGATCGTCACTCTGCTTCGGATAACAGAGCGCCCGGTTCCAATAGACCTTGGCCGCAGCCAGCACGAGTTGGTTCTCGATGCCTTGCAGTACGTCGGGCGGGACAGGATCGGCCGACGAGCCGCCGGCTCCCCGTTCCATCCGCTGCGTCAATTCGCGCAATCGCCGCTCGGCCCTTCGCAAGGTTTCGAGGGCTTTCTGCCGCTGAGCCGTCTGCCGATCTCCATCGGCCAATTCGGCCGCCAATCTCTCGGCTTCACCCCGCGCAAGCCGAGCCAACACCGATTGCAAAGCGACTTGGAGGTCCCACGGTGAACCGGGAAAGCGCTGCCGAAACCGCTGGGCCCATGCCTCGACCGCCTGCCACCGCTGGGCTCGCTCATCGTCACTGATCGCCTCGAGCGCGGCAGCCGCATCGGTACGCATGCCTTCCACCGACCAGTGGGCGGCGTCGCGAGCCTTCTCGCTGCCGGAAAACCGCTGCTCACACACGTCGCGAGCCTGGTTCCACAATCGGATTCGGCGCAGTTCCCCAACGAAGCGGTCGTCCCAGTCAACGGCTGCGACCCGGCTCACGCCCAAGCCGACCATCAGCAACAGCCCGAGGATCTTTCTGCACAACGAACCACTCATGGCTGCTTCACCGGTGTCGCGAATTGGATCGACTCGAAGCCGGCCAGGCGAGCCAGATCGTAGGTGCGAATCACATCGCCCAGTACGACCTCCGAATCCGGATGGAGAATCAACGGAGCGTCACGGCGCACCGAAGCAATGGCGGCCAGACGCTGTTTCAGCGCCGCCGGATCGGCAATCGGCTGATCGTTGAGTCGCCACTGGACTCCCTGCTCCCCGCCCACCATTCGCAACACGATCTGGTCGAAGTCGTCGGTCGGCGTCAACGGCGCGTCGACGGCTTCACCGGTTCCGGCGGGCGGTGCGGCGATCCTACTGGACAAGGATGCTTCGGGAATCTGAAAACTGGCCGTCCAGATGAAAAAGACCAGCAGGAGGAACACCACGTCGATCATCGGAGTCATGGCGACTTCCAACCGCTCTCTGCGCGCAAACAAAGATGGACGACGCATCAGGACGACTCCGCAAGTGGCAGCACGGCGAAGCGGACCTCGCGCACACCCGACTTGGCACAGGCGCGCAGGAGCGGCTCCACGGTGCGATAGGGAACCTGCTGGTCGCCGCGAATGCGAACGATCAGCGGACTGCCGACGGCCGACCGCCGCTGCCGCAGCAACTCGAGCAACCTCCGCTCTCCAACGGGACGGTTGCCCCACAACCACTGCCCGTCGCTGCGAACGTTGAGCGTCACGTGAGGCGGCTCCGGCTCACGCTCTTCGCCACTGGCAGCCTTGGGCAGCGCCACCTCTACGTGCGTCTCCTGCTTGGCCAAGTGGCTCGACACGAGAAAAAAGATGATCAACAAGAAAACGACGTCGATCATCGGAGTCATGTTGAAGTTGACGCCGCGCCCATCAACGAATCTGGGTATCTGCATCACTCCTCTCCTCAACTCCGCGGAGGACGGGGCGGCTCGGCGCGGACGGGACGTTTCCGCCGCTTCAACGGCGCAAAGACATGCTGAGCCAAAAACGAGGCCTCGGCGACGAATTGGTCGAGCCGATTGCGGAACACGGCAAAGCATGCCAGGGACGGGATCGCCACGATCAAGCCGCCGACGGTTGTCACCAGCGCCTGATAGATGCCTTCGGCCAATTCGGGTGCTCCGGCCGATCCTTGCGTCACCGCGACGCGCTGAAATGCCAGGATCATGCCCGACACCGTTCCGAGCAACCCGACCATCGGAGCAATGTTGCCGATCACCGACAAATACTCGATACGCCGCATCAGCCGGGCCGCCTGCTCGGCCACCGCATCCTCCAATGCTTTCTCCACTTCCGTCCAACCACCTTCGAGCTCCGACAGACCATTGAGCAACACGAACGACAGCAGACTGGGACGACCTTTGCAAAGCTGGACCGCCTCTTTGATCTGCCGCTGCACAATCATCCCTCGCACCTGATCCGCCATTCCCTCCGGCATCAACTCGCGGCGGCGGAGCGTCAACAATTGTTCGATCATCAGGTAGACCGCCGTAAGGGACAGCCCCAAGAGCACCAGCATGATGGCCATGCCGACGGGGCCGCCGGAAAAAACGATGTCGAGGAACCCTCGAGGCGCCTCGCTGGAGGCCTCCTCCGCCGCTTCGACGACGGTCGGCACGCCCAGCCACAGCAGGCCGGCGCACCCTCCGATCCGCATCCGCCGTCCCTTCGGTTTGTTCGGCCACCGCCGCCGGCTCATGGCGTCATTCCTTCCTTGTTTTCGGATTCACTTCGCCGCTCTCGATTCGCTTGCGCGCCCGTCCCGCTTCCGTGCTGGCCGGATATCGTTGCACCAGCTCGAAGAACAAGCGCCGAGCCGCCACCGAATCGCCGCCTCGCTGCAATTGGTCGCCGGCCCGCCACAGCGCCGCAGCGGCCAGACGAGCATCGTGCGGATAAAGCAAACCGACACGCAGCCACCATAATGTCGCCTGCCGATCGTCGCCCGCTCGAGCATGCGCCTCGGCGATCAAAAAACACCCGCCGCGCCGCAATGGCTCGGACACCGACGACAGCGACTCCGACGCCTCGCGCAACGGAGGATCCGGCAGCGCCGGCCACCGAGTGCGCCACTGTTGAGCACGCGCTAAAAAGGCAATCCGCGAATCGCCGTTGGAGGTCAGTTCCCTCAGTTGCTCCATCGCGTCCTGCCGGCGATCGCCGGCCAGCAGCCAACTCGCGGCAATCAGCCGACTCACGGCAAACGTCTCGTCCCCAAGATGCTCCTCGGCCCATTGCCGCATCGAGGCCGTCAACGGTCGAGCCGTCCAGTGCAACGGAGCCACCTCCAAATGCAACACGGTCGGATCGTTGCGAACCAAGATGAGAAATTGGCGAGCCGCTTGCAAGTCGCGGCCACCGTTCCAGTCGCATTGGATGACGCGAGCCAACTCGAGCCGCTGAACCCACTCACGCGATTCTCCCTCCATCGCGTGCAGGAAAAGCCGGCGAGCCTCACCGTAGCGGTGCTCGGAAAAGGCAGCCTCGGCCTGCCGATGCCGCGTCCCGTAGTTGGCCTCGATCCGCTCGATCCGCTCCGAACGGATCCGCTCGGTCGTCGCGGCCGTTCGCCTCAAGGTGAGAAAATCGCCGCGGTAATCGATGATCTCTCCGCGCCGGGTCTGGGTCGATCCGTCCGGTTGGACCACCCAAACCGTGTCGCCGCGACCGGATGGGCCGAACCAACCGGCGGCCAACCCAGCAACCACAGAGAACCAAACTGGAATCCGACGAGCGAGAATCGCCACAACTCCTTACACTTCAACATCTTGCGTGCCACCCTTGGGAAGTGTAGGAATCGCGGGCGAACAAGTCAACGTCGGTTTGCCCGGAGTGCTCTCATGTCACTGCCTCGGTGGCGGCACCTCGCGAATCACGGCGCCCTCTTTCTCGCTGAGCACCAGCACGGCGAAACGGTCGACCGAATTGAGCAAATCGGAACTCAAGGTGGCGTAATCGAAGCGGCCTCTCAGGTCCGTGTACCCGTCCTTGTAGAACCGCACTTGGCCGCTCTTGAGCCGAGCAAACACTTTCACGTAAACCTGGGGTAGTGGTCGTCCGGTTTGTGTTCCCACGACACGCAGCATGCCCTGAGTCTCCACCAGTTCCGTTCGAAGCGCACTGGCAAACCGGACCTTGGCGACACTCTGACCCTCTCCCACGACTTCCACCAGAAGGTGTTGGGAACGCAGCTCCTGCGGAATCTCGACACGCGTCTCGCTCGCGTTCTCCTCGAGTTTCACTTCGACCGAGCGATAAGGATGAACCTGGCCGAAACGGTCGCCGTACTGCTGCTGAACGAACGGATTACGACTGAACAACAGTTCGATATCCATGGGATAGAAGTTCAATCGCGCACGCTCGAGATTCCGATGATGAATGACGACGCTGTCGGTTCGAGTCGCCAGATCGAGCACGGGACTCTTGGCTGCCGCGGCCGCCTGCCGCTGTTCGCGGTCGTCGGCATTGACGACGTGCGTCCGCCCGGTTTCGATTTCATCGAGTTGAGCGAGGATTTCGCGGAACGCATTGCGCCATCGCGGTACCGGATAATCGACATACCGCTGAGCGATTTCCCGGGCCGGCTCGGCATCCGGATCGAAGAACTTCAGATAGGCCGCACAGTAATCGTACTGCATCCGGCGAGTCACCTTTTCCGGATCGATCCGAGAAAAATGCTCCAGTGCCTCCTCGATACGGTCTTGCAGCAGCAGATAATACGTCAGCTCCAGCCGCCGGTCATCATCGATTTGCTCGAGCTGGCACAGCCAGTCCAGAAACGTCTGATATTGCTTTCGCAGCCCCACGTTCTCGATGATGCGTTTGGACCCGATCGGATGGACCCGCGCATTGACCAGTGGACGAAACTCGATGTGCTCGTATCGCTTTTGGGCGATGGGATCGAGCGTCAACAAAGGAGACGACAACGCCAACCCGCACTGGTTCACAAACGCAGTTGCGTGCTCCAAGTACCGGCCGATCCGTTGCGGGCTGTCGCCGTGATAGAGGGCATACGAGGCCAGGCGATGGTCGTAGTGGTTTCTCTTTTCCAACAAGCTCATCACGCGATCGTAAAATGCACGATCTCTCATGCGAGGTTCGATCAGGCCGAGATCGGTTCGCAGCAAGGAGTGGTTTTCCAGATAGGCGATCACCTCGTCCGCGGTACCGTTGCGAGCCACATCGACCCAGGATGCCTTGTCGAGTCGAGTGCGA
>JALSIV010000220.1 GCA_026989685.1 Pirellulaceae bacterium
GGGCGCTCTTTCGATCACTCTACTTCCACCGCACGGTTCGGGCCATCGACCTGCAATTGGCCGACCTCTTCCGCGACGGCAAGGCGTGGATCTTTCCGGGCAATCCCTTGAAACTGCTCGATGCCTATCTCGACCTGACCGAGTGGTCGCTCCTCGTCGCCGTCCGCCAATGGCCTCGCAGCACCGACCCGGCGCAGCGGTCATTGGGGGAGCGTTGGCGGGATCTGCTGGAACGCCGTATCTACTACAAAATGGTTTGCCAGCGGACGCAAGTCTACGGCGCCGGGGAATCGGAATCGGCCAGCCTGCTGAGCGAACCGGAGTTCGTCCAGCGAAAGCTTCGAGACCGACTGGCGGGGGCGGCGCGCGAGACGCCATTTGTCGTCGACATCGCCCGGCACATCCATCGCCCGCACACGTCCGGTCCGTCACAAGGCCAGAATTTCCTCTTCGATGCGGGCCACGACGCCATCCGACCGCTCGATGCGCACGACCTCTACCGGCGACTTCCCGTCAGCCACCGTATTTGCCGCGTCTACGCACCGAACCTGGAGCATCGAGACGCCATCTGCGATGCACTCGACTCGATCCTGGGCGGCACGTCGGCCGACGACCCGACCAACATGTAAGCGGCCTGACTGCGGTGTCCACCGGAAAAGATTCAGCCGGAAAAGATATCGTCGACCGTCTCGGCCGAAATCAGACGCTCCCCCCACTCCAACAACTGTTCGGCATTCGATTCGGCAATCCGCTTCTCGATCTCCGCGGGCACCTCGCCGAACTTACGGTGCAACTGTCGAATGAGGAGCTGCGCCTCGCCTTTCTCGATCCCCTCCTCGATCCCCTTCTTGATCCCCTTTTCCATGCCCTCCTCGACTCCTTGCGTCATTCCGCGTTCCCATGCTTCGCGTTCCAGTCGACTCATATAGGTCACGAGAGGTTCTCCTTCATTTGCCAACTGCTCGTAGAACGACTTCTCCAGTTCCGCCGGCAATCGCATGATATGATCCAGGAACCGGAACAGTTCGCGAACCTGATCGGACGAAAAGCCGCGACCGAACAGTTCGCGGGCCATTTCGATCTTTCCCGCCAACAACTGCTCCACGTTCGACCCCGTCTTCAACTTCCTCAATTGTATCAGACTGGCCATCGCAAAGGGACTGGGATGCGATCGCAATGCCGACTCCGACATGAACTGAAGCAGCTTCACCGAGGAGAACTCGAAGACGAGTCGCGTACCGGGCGACTCGGATACGTAACGTGTCGGCCAGAAGTTCCGGTTGGCGTCCGCCAGCACGACGAGACTGGTAACCGGCGGCCCGTGCCGGTCCACCAGCCGATAGAAGTAGCGGAACATCCGCTCGGCGAAGTCGCGTTCCGGCCGGCCCTGCACTTCGACATGTATCAGCAGCAACACGTTGCCGCGGCCTTTCCATGTGACGCGGAACAGCTTGTCGACGATCCCTCGGCCCGCCTCCGATGCAGGAAACAGCCGCTGGAACTCCTGTTCCAACTGTTCGACCGGCCGACTCCAATCGACCACCGCGCCGATCCCGGGAAAAAAGAAATCGAGGAACTCCCGGAAGAGTGCTTCCAAGATCGCTTTCCAGGCCGCATCCTGGTCGGTCGGCGGTGTCTGCTCGTCGGCCATCTGCTCTCGCTGTGATAGAGATCATCGATCGGTGCCCCTACCAACTACATCACCAAACGTTGGGCCGTTTTGCAGAAAACCGGCTGCGTTCCAATGTCGCCGGCCGAGCCGGGAAGGGGTTGCGGGAAATGCCTCGGTCTCCCGTCCGTGCCACATTTGACGCAACCGGCGACAACGTGATACGGTGGGGGAAACGAGTCGAAGTTGCCTGTTTCGAGGACCCCCTGGATGCCGACCGCCGAATCGCATTCTCGCCACGTTTACCAGAATCCGCTGATTGAACGCTACGCATCCCGGGCCATGTCGGCCATTTGGAGCCCGCTGCGCAAGTTCCGCACGTGGCGACGCTTATGGATCGCGCTGGCGGAGGCGCAGCAGGAGCTGGGATTGCCGATCGACAACCGGCAGCTCGAGGAGCTGCGACGCCACGCAGATGACATCGACTTCGAATCGGCTCGGACGTACGAACGGAAGTTTCGCCACGACGTGATGGCCCACGTTCACGCGTATGGCGACCAGTGCCCGGCGGCTCGCGGAATCATCCATTGGGGGGCGACGAGCTGCTTTGTGACGGACAATGCCGATCTGATGTTGCTACGGGAGTCGATGCAGCTTGTCCGAATACGACTCGTCACCGTGCTGCGGGAACTGGCCGACTTCGCCCGAAAAACCGCCGATCTTCCCTGCCTCGCCTTCACGCACTTCCAGCCCGCTCAGCCCACGACGGTCGGCAAGCGGGCCACGCTGTGGGCCTACGATCTGCTGCTCGATCTGCAAGAACTCCAACATCGCATCGAGTCGCTCCGCGCCCGCAGCACCAAGGGTACGACGGGAACCCAGGCCAGCTTCCTGCAACTTTTCGATGGCAACCACGACAAGGTCCGGCAACTCGAACAACGCGTGGCGGAAAAGATCGGCTTCCAACAGACCTATGCCGTCACCGGCCAGACCTATCCGCGAAAGATCGACGCCCAGATCCTCGCCACGCTTGCCGGGATCGCGCAATCCGCTCAGAAGTTCGCCACCGATGTCCGCCTGCTGGCTCACCGGAAGGAAATCGAGGAACCCTTCGAGTCGGAACAGGTCGGATCGTCGGCCATGGCTTACAAGCGTAACCCGATGCGTTG
>JALSIV010000221.1 GCA_026989685.1 Pirellulaceae bacterium
CTCACCCCTCACACCTCACACCTCACACCTCACACCTCACACCTCACACCTCACACCTCACACCTCTACGGCATTCGCGTAATCCACTGCCACTTCCGTGGCAGTGACCGGGCATCGACCACCGGATGATTGCGAAACGGATTGTAAAGGGGATCGCCGACCAAGGTCATCGCCCAGGAAGCCAGGGGTTTGGTTCGATAATAGCACTCCACCAAGGTTAGTTCTCCGGTTCCGAGCGCCGTAAAGAACTCGTGAGGCAGCGGAAAAGCAATCAAATATGGTTCGAATGTCGGCCCGAGTGTCGCGGCGACTCCGTCCTCCAGCAGCCGCTTGCACCACACCTGGCTGTCGGGGTTGCGCAGTGTCGTCGCCTCGGAACTGGCCAGATGATAGGCTACGGCTCCCGGCACGAAAGTAAAAGCGTCGACATACTTGGCCAGTGAATACCAGCCGCAATAGAGCGCGGCGTCGGGACACTCGCCTTCCTGGAAAAGGCCCGGCTTGTTATTGATCACGACCGGCAGCTTGGCCCGCTCCGTCCATAAGTTGGCCCAGCGTCTCAGCGACATATCGAATTCCACGTACGACCCTCGCTGGACCTGCTCGGCATCCTTCATGCCTCGAGCGTCCACATAGACTTTACCCTGGAGTCCTTTTCGTTCCGCCTCCAGCGACTCATCGATGATCGCCTTGCATCGCTCCAACGTCGGCGCCTCGAGCCTGGCTACCATGAACGTGAATCGCGCCGTCTGACTCGGGTTATTGTCATAGCGGTGGTGCAGATAGTTGGGGACCCAGCGCAGCAGAGGATAGCGAGGCCAAAACAGCAGCGACAATTCGCTATCAAATGCAGCGGCGGTTTCGTTCTTTTTCAACAGCGCTAGCCGCTCCTCGATCCACACGACCGAACCCAGCAGTCCGTCCGAGGCTTCGACGAGGGTCAACATCTGCTCGAGTCGTTCCACGCTTTCGGGAAGGAAGCCGAGCACCTGGCGTCCTTCCAGCAGGCCCTGATACCGTCCCTTGGCCCGTTCGAGATGATTGGCCAGCTCCAGTTCGCGAGCAGCATCCTCGACTTTCTCGGCCGACCAGAACTGGATCAGATGTCGCAATCCTCCCGCCCGTCCGATGGCCTTCACATACTGATCGCCGGCCGCCTTTCGCTCGTCCGGCTTGTTCCGCAGTGCCGCGAGCCGCCCACGAGCTTCGCGAAAAACGTCGCTCATCCGCCGACTGATCATCTTGAGTTCCGTCTCCGATTTCAATGCTGTGCGGTCCGCCGGCAACTTGCCGCCTGCCAACTGCTCGACCTCCTGAAGCACTTCATCGATTCTGGCAATCCGCGATTCCTTCTCCGCTCGCAAATAGGCAACCAGCCCTTCGAATTTCTCCGGCGGCACCCGGCCGATTTTCAGAGGCACATCGTAGGTCGTCAAGAAACAGCGCACCTTCTCTTCCAGTCCCTGCTTTAACAGCCAATTGCGAAGAAAAGGCCGCACACGCGTCTCCCACTCTTCGCGGGACAGGTTCTTGCCCGGAGTTACGTCGAGGGAGCAAATCTGGTCCGTGGGCACGCCGCGCTTTTCGGCGTAATAGCGAGCCAGCTCCTGCGACTCCGAACTTCCAGCCACCGCGATAATGGCGATCTCCTCGGGCTTGAGTTCTCCCCGGCAGATCGATGGCCAACCGTGACCGCACGCTACCGCCAACAGAACACTCGCAATCCAGCACCGATGCATCCCCATTTCCCTTCCTCGCGTTGGTCCGGCCGGACGAGTCCGGCTCCTTACAGTAGCCATGCCACCATTATAGACTGAAGTGGCACCTTGTGGCTCGATGAGTCTTCCATGCGGCCCGGCGAGCCTCGGTCGCGTTCCTGTCGCCAGCCCATGCATTCCCGGTCGTGCCAGACCATCATTCTCTCAAAGGCGAAATCCAGCGAGTCTCTTACTATAACCAAGAGACCGGCTTCTGCGTATTGCAGGTGCGAGCGACGGGGATCCGTGAACCGGTAACGCTGGTGGGCCGCACCACCGTCGCTCAAGCCGGAGAGCAATTCGAAGCACGGGGGCACTGGATCGTCGACCAACGATATGGGCGCCAATTCCGAGCCGACGATCTGCAGACGTTCGCTCCGACTACGACCGAAGGGATGCAACGCTACCTGGCCTCGGGAGCCATTCGCGGAATCGGCCCCAAACTCGCCGAACGGATGGCAACCCTGTACGGCACGAAACTGCTCGACATTCTCAATCACCATCCCGATCTACTGCTGCACGTGCGAGGCATCGGGCAGAAAAAGCTGGCGGAAATCAAGCGGAGCTGGGAGCAGACCCGGCATGTCCGCCGCATCATGTTGTTTCTGTACGAGCACGGCGTGAGCACCGGACGCGCATTTCGCATTTACCGGCGGTATGGCGACCGGGCCATCGACCTCATCCGGGAGAACCCCTATCGGCTCGCCGACGACATCTGGGGCATCGGTTTCAAGACCGCCGATGAACTGGCACAACGACTCGGTATCGACTCCCATTCTCCTCGCCGAGCCGAAGCGGCCACAATCCACATCCTGCAAAACGCCTCGCACGAAGGACACTGCGCACTGCCTCAGGAAACAGTCATTCGGCAGGTGGAACAGCTCACCACCATCCCTCACGAGTCCATCGTCGCCGCCATCGACGGCCTGGTCGCCGATCGACGACTCGTTCAGGACCGGCTGATCGACACGCCCGGCCTCTGGCTCCCCAAGCTTCACCGCGCCGAGTGGAACATCGCCCGGGCCTTGACGAAACTCCAGCACACCGGTCGTCATCCGTTGGCCGGAATCGCACTCGACCGAGCCATCGGCTGGGTGCAGGAGCGGCTGAAGATCGAACTGGCCCCCCAACAAGTCGAAGCCGTACGTCAGGCGGTAACACAAAAGATGCTGATCATCACAGGGGGCCCCGGCGTCGGCAAGACCACGATCGTACGCAGCATCGTCGAGATCTTCACCGCCAAAGGCAAACAGTGCATTCTGGCAGCACCGACCGGCCGCGCGGCCAAGCGTTTGGAGGAAACCACGGGACGACCGGCCAAGACCGTCCATCGCCTGCTCGAATTCTCGCCGCAAGACGGCGGCTTCCGCCGCGGCCCCGACTCGACGCTTTCCGGCGACCTGTTCGTGCTCGATGAGGCATCGATGCTCGATGTGAACTTGGCGGCGTCGCTCGTGCGCGCCCTGCCCTCTCACGCTTGCCTGGTCCTGGTCGGAGACATCGACCAGCTCCCGTCGGTCGGACCCGGCAACGTACTGGCCGACCTGATCCGTTCCCAGACGCTCCCGGTCGTACGTCTGACGACCATCTTTCGCCAATCGCAACAAAGCCGCATCGTCCAAGCCGCCCACGCCATCAATGCCGGTCACTCACCCCCTTTGGATCATCCCGAGGAGGGTCTTTCGGACTTCTATTTCATTCCGGCCGACGAACCCGATCAGATCGCGTCCCTGATCAGCGAATTGGTCACGCGCCGCATTCCTGCACGATTCGGCTTCGATCCTCTCCGCGACATCCAGGTTCTCGTACCCATGAACCGCTCACGCCTCGGCGCCCACCAACTCAACCGCGAGCTCCAAACCGCCTTGAATCCTCGAGCCGACGACGCCTGCGTCGAACGGTATGGCTGGAAATTCTCGGTGGGCGACCGGGTGATCCAACTGGAGAACGACTATCAGCGCCACGTTTACAACGGCGACCAGGGAATCGTTACCGGTCTCAACCGGGTCGACCAGATTCTCACCGTCCAATTCGACGATCGCATCGTCGACTACGAATTCAACGAATTGGACGAACTGGCACTGGCCTACGCACTCACCATCCACAAAAGCCAGGGAAGCGAGTATCCGTGCGTCGTCCTCCCGCTTCACACGCAGCACTACATGCTGCTGCAACGGAACCTGCTCTACACAGCGGTCACGCGAGGCAAACGACTGGTAATCATCGTGGGAAGCCACCGAGCCCTGCAGATGGCCGTCCGCCGGTCCGACGCGCGACGCCGCTACTCGGCACTCGCCGAGCGGCTGCAGGCCACCGCCTCGCGATAGCAGCCGCCCCCCTACCTTACCCACCTTCGCTGGCTGATCTTGACCGGCCGCCGTATCCTTACATAGAAGGCTTCCACTGCCAATTGCGGCCGAGGGCGTCGGTGAATCTGGACCGGATGCCCGACTTCTGATTCCATCACTCTTGCAACGGACGGCAACATGAAGCGACTGGTTTCCCCTGCGGCTACTGTGCCACCGGCCAAGCGCCGCCCCGCCCCATCGAATCACCGCTCCTTCTTCACGCATGTCCCGCCGATCGTCGGCCTGTTGCTGGCGGTGTGCGGCACGGCAGCGCGAGGCGCCGATGAACCGTCGTCAGCGGAATCGAAGCAGACGGCCGCCGCTGGCCGAGTCATCGAGGAAGAACCTGCCGTCAAGATCGCTCGCACCACCGAGCCCGACGTCGGCCATTCCCATGAAATGGAAGCACTGCTGAAAACGGCTCGCGAAAAGGAGCATCCGCTGCTGCCGGCTCTCGAGTATGCCGTCCAGGCCATCCGGCACATCGAGAAGGATGTTCGAGGCTACACGTGTCTGCTGATCAAGCGCGAGCGAATCAAGGGACGGCTGTCCAACTATCATTTTATTCAGGCCAAAATCCGGCACCGACAGATGAAGGACGGCAAGGTCGTCGTCCCGTTCAGCGTCTATCTCAAGTTCCTCAAGCCGGCCCGCTACGTCAACCGCGAAGTGCTTTACGTGGAAGGTCGTTTTCACGGCGACTTGGTTGCCAAGCGGGGCGGTCGACGCAATCCCAATCTCACGCTGCGTCTCGATCCCAACGGGCCGTTGGCCATGGACGGCAACCGTTATCCCATTATGGAAGTCGGGTTCTACAATCTGGCCAAGCGTCTGATCGAAGTGGTGAAGGAAGAACTCGAACACGACGATGCCGAAGTCGAGATCTTCGACAACGCCAAGATCGACGGACGCCCTTGCAAGCGATTCAAGGTGACGCATCCCGAGAAGAAAGAGGGCCTGCGATTCCATGTCGCCGAAGTCTATGTCGACCTGGAACACAACATCCCCATCTACTACGCCGCCTACCTGTGGCCATCCAAGCCCGGGGGAAAACCGAGGCTCCTCGAGCAGTACATCTACACAAAAGTCAAAATCAATCCGGGACTGACGGACGACGACTTCGACATTCACAACAAGCAGTACGGATTCCGAGACATCGACACGGTGCCCGTCACCGGTTCGGAAACGGAAACGAAGGCTCCAGCAGACGACGTTCAGGAAACGAACGGCGAAGAGCCCGAACACGATTCGCCATCGTCCACCGAATCGAAGTCGGACTCCGACTCGGGTCAAGGCGACCTCCAGCCGCAAGACGGAAGGCCAAGGGTACGCGGATAAGGAAAACAAAATCTCACGGGGGAACGCCGAACCCCAAACCAGATGGCGTTCGGCAAGGGGCTGTCGAGGTGGCAGTGAGAACCCGGCGTATTGGAAACACGCGTGCGGTGCGGGCATTTCACGAAGTTGCCCGTTAGTCGGACACGTTCCAGAGCGTGAGGGTTCCCGACTTGCTTCCCACGGCCAGGCAGTCCCCATCCAACGAGAACTCGAGGGCCGACAACGGCGCGGGGCCGAGTCGAAAACGGCATCGCGGCTCCCAAATCCGCGTGTCCCACAGGATCACTTGACCGTCATTGGCGACGCTCGCCAGCAGCTTTCCGTCGGGCGAAAACGACACCTGGGCAACTCGGGTCGTGTGCAACTGCAACTGCCGCACGACCTTCAATTCCGGCAATCGTCGGACATAGATGATTCCGTGGTGCCCGGCCGTGACGACGACATCGGAAGCGGGGGAACAGGCAACGATCTTGTTGTCGCCATCGACGTGCGGGAAGCGGATCGCCGTCAGCTCTTCCGCATCCACCAATCCGACTCGTCCCATGTCGTTCGTGACGGCAAGAAGGTCTCGCCGTGGCGCAAAGGCAATGGCACGGAACCCCCGACTGACGCGGTGCGTTTCGAACCACGTGTTCGACGGGCGGTGCCACCGCCAGAGCGTACCGGCTCGCGTGATGCCGATCCACGTGTCCTCTGCACCGGCCGGAACGATCCCGTTGACCGTAATACGGTGATCGAGTCTAGCAATCACCTCGGGTTGATCGGTTTCGGCCGGATTCCACAGCCGAACCGTTCCGTCGGTCGCCTGCGTGACGGCCGCCATCGAACCGGCGATCGGCAACAGCGCGACCAGCCGTTCGTCCTGGGGATAGGCGATGCGACGGACGGCGCGGCCGGCATAGTCGCAGATTTCGAGAACGGCCGGTAGCGGGAATCCGGCAAATAAAAGCCGGCGTTGGTGATCGAATTCCAACAGCCGCAGCGGCGCGTCACCCAGCCGTCGACGGTGCTGCACGACGGGAAAATCGACTGCATTGACAAACACCATTCCGTTCTCGTCTCCCACGATGATCCGCGATGGTGCGGGCCATGTGGCCACTGCCGAGATTTCGTTTCCTCCTTTCATTCGGAAGACCCGCAAACCGCTTTCCGCAAACTGGACGACATGACGATCGGCAACGACGAGGCGAGGCGGCGAATCGCCCAGCAGCAGGCCATCGACGATAGGACTGCTCACAGGCCAGGGCCGCAGCTCATCCTCGATCACGGCGCGGCCGACTCGGTCCCACATCAACAGCCGGCGCGGCGGGCGCACGAACAACACATGGCGCAGCGCGTCATCGAAAATGGCCCAGCCGACGACCTTCAATGGTCCAGTCTCTCTGGAAAGCTCCTTGTGAGCGCCGACGTCGCGGAGCAGGACGATCCCTTTGCGGGTCACGGCGGCGAGGCGGCCGTCGTTGCCGAACTGGATCGCCACAATCCTATCCCCGTCCGGATCCTCGACCCGCCACCGATCGATCACGGCGGCCCCGGCGGCGTCCCACACTCGCACGATTCCGTCATTCGCAGCAACCGCGATGCGCCCGCTGCGCGAGCAGAATGTCCCCAGCATGGCCTTGACGCGGGGAGTGCGCAGGAGATAGTGGTGACGGTGCTTGGTCCAGTCGATGCAAACCGCCTCGCCATTGCGGTTGATCAGCAACGCTCGACGACCGTCGGGCGAACTGGCGATGTCGCTGCCGGAGCTGATTTTCGCGCGGTAGCGGCCGATGGGCCGCAGACCGGGAAGTTGCCAGTTGCACAGCAGGCCGTCGGCTCCGGCCGTAAGCAGCGTCTGTCCGTCTGCCGAAACTGCCAGACGATAGACACTTCCCTCGTGCGCTTTGGTGGCGACGAGCGTGGTACGCGTCCGTTTCTCCAACAGCCGCCACACGAATCCCCGGTCTTCCGGGGCGCAAAGCATCGGATCGGTCAGAGCGGCCCGAGCCAGCAACGGTTCCGATTCGACATCGCCACTTGCCAGCCAGAGCGTCATGTTCGTCGTCGCATAGCGGAGCCGGTCGATCCGGTCCCTCAGTTCTTGCTCAGCATCCTCCAGTTCCCGGCTGTAACGCACCGCCTTCTTGCGGGACGATTCGGCGATGCGTGTCATCTCTTGCAAATGAGCAGCCCGCCGAGTGGCTTGGCGGGCGTAGAACACGGCGACGGTCGAGGCGACGATGAGGGCCATCAGCGCCAGGACGACCGATGCGGCGAATGCCTTGTTGCGCCATGCCCAGTGGCGCAACTGCGAAACGGGCCCGACGGGCCGAGCCACCACCGGCCAACCTTCTCGGTAACGTCTCATATCCTCGGCCAACTGTTCGACCGAGAGATACCGCTCATCGGGAGACTTGGCGATCGCCTTGAGCATGACCGCTTCGAGGTCGGCATCGATCCGGTGGTTGTGACTTCGCGGAGGCGTCGGGGCGGTCTCGGCCGTCGCCGTCTTCCAGGCACTGTAGGTGCGTTGGCCGACTTCGTAGGGATAACGGGCCGTGAACATGCGGTAAAGCACGACACCGAGGCTGTAGACATCCGACCGAACATCCTGCGCCGCCGTCGGATCGACAAATCGCTCAGGGGCCATATAGGGCAAGGTTCCCGCGGGGCGGATGAGAGCCGGCGATTGATCGGCCCGGACCTTGTGCAGCAAACCGATTCCGAAGTCGATCACCTTCGTCTGGCCCGACTCATCCACCAGAATGTTCTGGAATTTGAGGTCGCAATGGACGATCCCGGCTCGGTGCGCGTGCGCCACGGCCTCGCACACATCGGCAAAGACTTGCAGACAGCGTTCCGTTCGCGTTCGCTCCCCCTGGAGGCTCGCCAGATGCCGGTCGAGCGGGGCGCCGTGCACCAGTTCCATCGCGAACCACGGCCGCGTCTCGCCCGCGTGGAGCAGCTTACCCGCATCGTAAACGTGGACGATGCCGGTATGGTTGAGCTTGACCAGGTGGTCAATCTCACGTTTGAACTGCTCCAGATTCCATCCGGGCCATGTCGTCGATTTGTAGAGTTTCACGGCCGCATCGCGACCGAGTTCGATGTGCCGGCAGTGAAACACGTCGCAACTGCCGCCGCTGCCGATCCAGGAAACAACTTCGTACGGCCCGATCCGAGACGGCGGGTCCGTCTCACTCGGCAGCCCCGCCTTGCGAAAACGCTCAAAGGCGACCGTGCCCCGAACGAACCGCCTGGCTCGGCGAACGAGCTGGGCGTCATCGCTCAAGTCTTCCAAACGAACCGGGCGACCCGAGTCGCGCGCCGCTTCCCACTCTTCCAGCAAGGCGTCGAGCGGATCACTGGAATCGCTCAACTCACTGCTGTCGCCATCGGCGAACCAAGTGTCCGTAGTCACGGCCGCAGTTCCCTAGTCGGTCTGGTCGACGCATCCGTCGAGCCGCCGGCCGCACTCCACTTCGGCTTCCCAGCGGCGGCAAAACAAAAGTCGAGCCCGGCGCCAGCGGCGCTGGACCGTTCGGAGTCCCACGCCCAGCACTTCCGACGCTTCCGACGTGGAAAGCCCGGCGTACCACAACAAATCGAATATCTCCCGCTCCCGCCGAGGAAGTTCGTTGACAATGCGGTGAAATTCCGACCACTCCTCCAAGGTCAGCTCCCCGTCGTGTTCGTCGGCCCGGCATTGCTCCACCGACCATCTCGCCGCCTCGCCCGTGCCGTAGTTGGAGGCGAGTCCGTAAGGACCGCGATACTTCCGAGCGAAATCGATCAGCACGTGCCGAATCTGACGCGCGGAAAGTCGATAAAAGTGAAGAGACGACTCGATCCGCGTCGTCCGCAGAGCCTGGTGGAGTCGCATCAGGGATTCCTGCATCACATCGTCGGTCTGCTCCCAACGCGAAACGGCGGTGCTGCGAGCCAAGAGCTGGGAGGCCAATCGCCGCAAAGAATCTTCCGCCCGAGCCATCATCTCGGCATAGGACACCGCGCCGTCGAACCGCGAGTCGGTCTGTTGTTCCGGAAGTGTCATGCCAGCTCCGCTCATCGGATCTGCCGCAGGTTGAGCACCGCCTGCCGAGCCCGGTCGAGAAACTCGGCTTTCGTCTCCCCACGCTCCAACCACATCGGCGGACCGATGGTGATGCTGCTCAGCAGCGGCACCGGCAACACTTCGCCTCGAGGCAGGATGCGATTGAGGTTCTCCATGTAGACGGGAACCAGCTCCAGATCGGGACGTTTCTTGCTCAAGTAATAGATGCCGCTCTTGAACGTCCCCAGCTCTTCTCCCTCGTTTCGACCACCCTCGGGAAACACGATCAGTGAGAAGGTGTCGCCAATCTCCTTCAGCATGGCGTCGACGGGACTGCGATGGACCTTGATGTTGCGGCGGTCGATCAGTAGCGCGTTGAACGTCTTGGCGATATACCGCCGAACGGCCCCGCGCTCCCAGTAGTCACGAGCCGCTACAGGACGAGTCAACATGCGCACGCGGCGAGGCAACGAGGCCCACAACACCAGAGCATCCAGGTGACTGGTGTGGTTGGCGAAGTAGACCCGCTGACACAGATCGGGCTGGCAGTCGACCCAGCGCACGCGAGCCCCGCTGATGAACTTGGCCGTCCATACCAGCATGTGGCTGGTCACCTGCATCCCCGCCGTCTGCCGCGGCAGGGCGATCGTCTGATGAGAAAGGTCTTTCAACATGGAAGCTGCTGCTCGCGCTCGGTCTCCCGCCTCCGACCCTGCAGGTGAAACCCGGGCCAATCTGAACGCCCCCTATCGTACCATCAATGTCAAGAGGAACGCTAGACCAGCGACGAGGCGAGTGCCATCGGGATCGGAAGCGGGATGCCACTGCTTCGAGAACATGTCGGAGGAGGCATCGGTCAGGCCGGCCGCCGCAGTCGCCTCAGAACGGCGCCCCACTCTTCCAGCAATCCCCGGCGGTGCAGACACCATGCGGCCAGCAGTATCAGCATTCCGCTGACCAGCGGCCCGGCCAGCAACCCCGCAGGAAGCAGACAAATCCAACCGCTGGGGCTTTGCCACTGCAATCCGGACCGGGCAGACAGCCAGCAGGAGACGGCCAGGCAGGTCACGACCGATGCCGATGTAGCAAGAACGGCTCCCTGCACACCCCATCGCGGAATACACCAGGCGTTGGCCAGCACATTGACGACCAACCCCAGTACCAGGGCCCCGGCGATTCGTCCGGCCCGCTCGGCGCACCACAGGTAATTCTGCACCAGCAACACCAGCCCGAACCAAACCGAGTACGCCAGCGTCCAGGGAAGAACCGCCAGCCCCTCGTCGTATTTCCCTTGCAATAGCCAGTCGAACAACCAGCCGCGAAGCGCTAACACGCCAACACCGGCAGCCGTCAGTCCCAGCGACGACCATTGCAACGTCTGATTCATGCGCCGGGCCAGCCGGTCCCGATTCCCCTCCTCCCAGTCGGCACTGAGATACGGCAACACAATGCCGCTCAACATCCCCGCCACCGCGGCGATCATCAGCGGAACCACTTGAGCGGCGTGGTACTGGCCGACCATCGCCTCGGGGTGCGCTCCGGCCGGCGCCAAATGCACCATCATCAATCGATCGACCGATTCATAAAGATTGGCCACTAGGTTGGTCACCCACATCCACCCGGCAAACGGGACCAGTGCTCGCCACAGCTTCCGGCGCGGCCGACGCGGCGACCCTTCAAACAAAGTACGGCCGTGCCGCCACAACAGGTACAGCCCGCAGACCAGAACGACCGACGAGCCCAACGCATATCCAACCACTACCGCCTCGGCACCCGCTTGCCACCAGATGACGCCGACCAAGGACACTGCGGCAAACGTCAGACTGTTCCCCAACTGCAGAACCGAGAGCAGTCGCCCCAGCCTCAGAGCCATCAGCAGTTCCGTGACGTAGTTGGCCGCGGCGACGACGATCAACGCCAAGGCCACCGTCACGACCAGCCGTTGATACTGCGTGTCATGAAAAAGCAGGAAACTCATCTCCCGCCGGAACACGATCAGCAAAAAAGAAGCTCCCAAGACCGTCGCCAGACAGACACTCCCGGTCTGGCGCAGGAACGTCCCAAGTTGGCCGCGCTGGCGAAATGCCTCCACGTAGCGACCGAACGTGCCGGGAAGCCCGAGTACGATCAGCGGAGCCAGCAACAACAGCGAGCTGAATGCCAGCGACCAGCGTCCCAATTCGGTGTCGTCGAGGTAACGGCACAACAGAAGATTGCGAGTGAATCCGATGGCCCGCTGCAAGATGGTCACCGCCAAGACGGCGACGACTCCCACCGCCAGGGAATCGGCTGCCAGCGTCTTTTGTGCCACCGCCCGTTTCTCGGCCTCAGCACTCATCCTTGCTCTCTCCCCGCCATCCCGCAGGCAGCTTTCACCCAACAGCGCAGGGCCCGTTGCGTCACCCACGCCTGGTGCCGCACCTTGCCTCGAATCCGAGGCGCCCCGAGACGGTACCAGGCTGCCGGACGCGGAACGGCTCGAAAATGCGCCTTGTAGGGTTCATCGCCCCGCAGAAAGTCGAGACCTCGCATGCCCTCTTCGATCAAGTACCGAATCACGGCCACGTTCATGGCGTGCCCCACATCGCGAGCTCGCTCGGCCGGGTCCACTCCAGCCTGGTAGGCATACGAGATACCGTCCTGCACAAAATGGATTTCGGCAGCCAATGTCCTGTCATTCTCCACCAACTCGTACAAATGCACATGACCCGATGCAAACCACGTCTCGATCATTTTCCGCAGGAAAACGGTGAACCTCTGCGATGCAAAAACGCCCGGCTCTCCCACACTCTCCCAGCGCAGTTGGTGGAGTCGAACCAGTTCAGCGAAAACACGATCTCGTTCTTGTTCCGTCCGAGCCCGTCGGAGCTGGAATCGGCCCGTTTGCAGCAAACGCCTCTCCACGCGACGCACCTGCTTGCGGTGCGACTTGGAGAGCCGGCCGACGTACTCTTCCCAACTCGAGGGAAGGTCCAAGTTCCAGCAACTCATGGCCGGACGCTGCGCCAGCGAACATCCTCCATCACGACAGGCACTCAACAGGACCGAAATGGCGGCATCCTCCTGAAGGACGCCGTCGAGCTCCAGAGCATCCCATCCCTGGCCACGGCACAGCCAGTCGGCCACAGCTCGCGCAACGGCCTCTTCATCCTCGGGAAGCGACAGCAGCGACAGATAGTCGCTACAAACATCGCCACTTCCCAGAAACTGCAGCAGACGTCCGCTGGTGACCGAGACCTGCCTCCACCACGGAGCCAGTCCCCGTACGACTCCGTTTTCGTCGGTCACCACGACAATGAAGGGCCGCCCCCGGTCGAATCCGTAGGATCGCCACCAGCCGCGCATCCAGTCGAACCGGCAGAAAACCCGGCTTCCCGCCAAACGGTCCCAATCGGGTTGGAGCGATTCCCACTCGCCTACCTCGTCCACAATTCGAACGTGCCAATCGACCGTGTGATCCGCCACAACACCAACCTCTCTGTTCGCTCCCATCGTTCGGCAACGCGCAGACTCGTGCGCGCACGGGTTCCCTGGGCAACCATACGTCGCCCCGCCGGCCCAGGCGGTCGACAATTCGCCGGCCGTCCCCTCACCGGGCTCGTCGTAACCTAGGCTTAAGCAAAGAGCAAGCGTCGTTTGATCCGGCCGCAAGCGTTTGGGCTTCGTTCCCCATCCGGGCACGCCCGCTCGAGTCGGGACGACGATTACGAACCTTTCACGCTTCACACAACCACGGAGAACGCTCGTGAACCAGGGCAGCCCTGTTCGACACCTGTGGCGGATCGCCTGCCGGTACCGGCGATACTGGCTACTCCCCGTCGTCGGCTCGGTGTGCGCCGCCTGCGGCTGGTGGGTATGGCATGAGCCGACCTGGCAGGCAACGCAAGGGCTGATCCTGCGGGACATCACGTCGCTGGAAGATGCCGATCTGGGGAGATTTCCTGATGGAGAATCGCGGAAGATCGCTCAGGAAATGGTGCTGGAGCTGGCTCGCCGCCCCGAGGTGGCGGAAGCCGCTCTGCTCGCCGTCGGCCCCTCTCATTCGGCTCCCTATCCCAACGGCAAACCGACAACGGCTCAAATCGATGCTTTGGTGGATAGTGTCAAAGTTGTGGCACCCAAGGGTGCGGAATTCGGACGTACCGACTTGATCTACCTGTCGGTCAAAGACCGCTCGCCCCGCCGAGCTCGTCAACTGGCCGCGGCACTCACCACCGCCGTGGACCTCGAACTGCGGCAATTGCGGCGGCAACAGGCCGCCAGTTTGGTGGCCGAACTGACTCAGGTCGAATCGGTGGCCGCGAATGAACTCCAGCGAGCCACTGAGGAGCTGGTGGAATTGGAGAAACAAGCGGGTCCCGACTTGGGGGAACTCCGGGTGTTGACCCAGGCCGGTTCGGGCGAAGGTGTGGTGCGGCAACTGCTGGTCAATCTGGACAATGATCGTCGGGCCGCCCAGATCAGATTGGAACGCCAACGCAACCTGCTAGCGTTCCTCGAGGAAGCCAAGGAACAGCCCGAAGTCATCCTCTCCGCACCCAGCGCCCTGTTCGAACTGCAACCATCGCTGGGAGGACTCAAAGAGGGACTCACGCAAGCTCAGCTTCGCTATGCTCAACTGAAAGGCCAGTATGCCGGTGCCCACCCCAAGCTCCGGGCGGCCGAAGCCACGGTCCGCGAAGTCCGGGAACGACTGAAGCAGGCCTTGCACAGCGCCGAGACGGCGCTGGCGCAAGACGTCCACATCAACGAGTCCCAACTGAGGCTGCTGGAACAAAAGCGAGACGCGTTGCTCGAGCGGAGCGAGCGGATCGCTCGGCTGCGAGCTCCCTACGCGGCGAGAATCGAGAACGTGCGCCAAGCCACTGCCGTTCTGCAAGAAGTCCGCAAGAACCTGGCGGAAGCCAAGGGGAGGCTGCAGGCTGCCGAAGATGCCAGCCTGATTACGCGAGTCGGCCGGCCCACCACGCCGACCGATCCCACGGGTCCCCGCCCCGCGGTCGTCCTGCTGGCCGCCCTGTTGGGCGGACTGTTTCTGGGATTGGGCAACCTGGCCCTGATGGTTCCCACGGATGCGTGGCCGGGCCGTGCGGAACTCGAGCCCCCCCTGGCCGCACTCCGCACTCCTACCCCTGCAGTCGACCCGTCGCCACCCGATACGCCATCGTCCCCCACAACCGTTCCCTCCACCACCGAGTTGGTCGTCACCGGTGCCGCGCCCCTTTCCGATGCGGCCGGCGCCGACGCGCACTTCTCCAGTCCGCTCCTTTAACCGGAACAGAGAAGCGGACGCCGGCAGGCTTCGGCCTGCCGGCCTTTTTCTCCATCTCGATTGGCAAGTAGCCACCGACAGACCCCGCTTATGGCACCTCTGCTCTTGATCGCATCGCTGGCCGCCCTGCTATGGCTCGCCGTGTTGCTGCGATACGGCGGGATCAGCGCAGGGGTTTTGCTGGTGGGCCTCAGCGGAATCGTCGTCGGCTATCCCTTTTTCCATCGGGACGTGGGCCCGGTACCGCTCACGATCGACCGGGGACTGCTGGCCCTCGTCGCGGTGACAGCCGGCTATCGCTGCTGGAAGCGTCACGCTCCGCTGCCGCCCGTCCATCGAACCAACTTGGCAGCGTCGCTCTTTCTGATTGTCCTGCTCGCCAGCACGCTGACGCACGACTGGCGCGCCAACGGCTTCCATCCGCTGGCAACCTGGTTGTTTTTCTACGCCCTTCCCTTTGCGGGGTTCGCCTTGGTGCAGTGCACCGAATATCGCCCACGGCTCGCTCGCATCTGGCTCTGGAGTCTGGCCGGATTGGGACTATACCTGGCCCTCATCGGTCTCTGCGAGACTCGCGAGTGGAACACGCTGGTCCGGCCGCGGTTCATCATCGACGCCGCCTATTCCGAATTCCTGGGGCGAGCCCGCGGTCCGTTGCTCAATCCGATCGGCAACGGCATCCTGCTGACACTGGGGGGCGCCGCGGCTGCCCTGATCGCCCGGCGGCTCCGAGGATATCCCCGATGGCTTCCTATCCTGGTTGTGGTGCTCACCGGCACCGGAATCGTGCTCACACGAACCCGCAGCGTGTGGCTCGGAGCCGCCATCGCCTGCTGGGTATTGTTCGTGACTCAGGTCCCCCGCCGCTGGGCAGTTGCCGGGACGTGCTGGGCGCTGGTGCTTGCAGTCGGCCTGCTGGCGACTCAGTGGGACAGGCTGAACTCGTTCAAACGAGATCGTGACGTCTCGGTGGCCGACATGTCGGAATCGGCGTCACTCCGTCCCATCCTGGCCACGATCGCCTGGAAGATGTTCCTCGATCGGCCGCTGTTCGGCTTCGGCCTGGGGCAGTACGGCGACGCAAGCCAACCCTACTGTGCCGAACGGGACACCGACCTGCCACTCGACAAAGGCCGCCCTTTCGTCCAACACAACGTCTATTTGTCGCTGCTCACGGAAACCGGCCTCATCGGACTTGCCGCCTATCTGGGATTTCTCGCCGCCGTGGTTCGCGACATTTTCACAATTCTCTCGCATCGATCCATCGACACCGGCCGGCGAGACCTGGCCCTGCTGACCGCAGCCGGAGTGACCGCCTACATGGTCAACGGAATGTTCCACGAAGTGGCCATTATTCCCATGGTCCATTTTGTGGTGTTCGCGCTGGCCGGCTGGACCAGCCGCATCGCCTGGCAACTCGAATCGGCGCCCACCACGACCCGAAGCGCCGCCGGAATATGGCTACTCCCGACCGGCCGGAGAACGGTCGGCCCGGCATAGCACACCCACGGAGTCTCCATCATGTCCACCACCGCGTCACTCGAATCCCGCGTCCGAGTCCCCCTGTTCGGCGTCGCCATCGACTCGGTTTCCTTCGAACAGGCGGTCGCCCAGGTGCATCGTTGGATCGCCGAGAACGATCATCAGTGCCGATATGTTGTCACTCCCAACGTCGACCACATCGTCATGCTGCAACACGACGAAGCGCTCTGCGCCGCCTATGCCGATGCCTCGCTGGTCATCGCCGACGGCTGGCCCGTGGTCACCGCTTCGAGACTTCTGGGGCGACCGCTGCCCGAACGCGTGGCCGGTTCGGATCTGGTCCCCGCACTGTTCGATACGGCCGATCGCCATCGGCCGCTGCGAGTCTTTCTGCTCGGCGCCGCACCGGGCGTGGCGCGAACGGCCGCCCGCAATATCGAGTCTCGTTGGGGAGCCGTCGAAGTGGTCGGTGAGTACAGCCCACCTCTGGGCTTCGAGCACGACGAGGGTGAAAACGAGAAGATCCTGCGCCAGTTGCAGGTCCACCGCCCCGACTTGCTGGTGCTGGGACTCGGTGCCCCCAAGCAGGAAAAGTGGGTCCACCGCTTCCACTCGCAGATTCCGGCCAACGCCGCCGTCTGCGCTGGAGCCACCATCGATTTTCTGGCCGGCCACAAAACGCGAGCGCCTCGGTGGATCCAGAAATTCCGATTGGAATGGCTGCACCGGGTCCTCTCTGAGCCGCGGCGACTGGCTCGGCGATATGCTCGCGACGCCTGGGTGTTCCCTCGCCTGCTCCTGCGGGAACTCGTCCGTTCGATGGCGAAACGCTGATTGGCCGCGTGAAGCGGGTCACTGAGACGCAAGGCAAGCGGCCGTCCGGCTGGTGCCGCTCGAGTTGCTTCCCGAGCACTATGGAGAGCGATGCCGTCTGTCAGCGGCCAACGCCGGCGACAAACGGGGCGCGGAGCGGCGGGAGGCGATCCAGTGGCTGCGGAAGCAGACGTGCTATGAGACACAGTTTGTTTTTTTTCGGCGTAGACGCTGCCAGGCGGTCGTCAGGCTTATTTCATGAGAAAAAGTCATCGGGGAAAAGTCGACCGACCGTGACCCTGGCGAGCCGGGAACGGGAGGAAAAGAGCGGGAGAGGCCGAAGACGGCGCCGACCGCCCTTGCCGGTCCGCTCCGCTGTCTCGGCTCGCTCATTCCTCAAACACGTCTTCGATCTTTTCGGCCGTCAAGATGCGCTCCGACCACGCGAGAAGTTGCTCGGAGCCGGCCGTATCGATCCGTCGGCGCAACGGATCGGGAATCGATCCGAACCTGCCCGTCAGTAGGCGAACGAGGACTGCCACTTCACCTTCCTTGATCCCTTCCTTGATTCCCTTCTCGATTCCCTTCTCGATTCCTTCCTTGATCCCCTCCTCGCGTAGTTCCTTCTCCCATTCTTTGATCTGTTCTTTCAGCATGGCTCCATATTCCTCCAAGTCGTTCAGCTCGTCGATCGGCTCGTCCCAATCGCTCCGTCTGCCCAATAGCAAACCAACCCACCGCAACACCCGCTTGGCCGACGCCCGGTACTCCGGGTCCATGAACCACTTCC
>JALSIV010000222.1 GCA_026989685.1 Pirellulaceae bacterium
ACGAGGAATCGACCCGCGATCCCGAGCGGCTCAGGTGATACTGGAAGCCGACTACCACATGAAGCGGATCGGCGTTGGACTGGAAGAATCCGTGTTCGGAGTGCCCAGCTACGTCGCGTTGCTGGCGTCGTCGAAGCAGTCGGCATCGGGGGGCGTGCTGCGTTGGTGGTTTACGTTGGCCGACACACCGGTCATGGTAGACTCGAGCGGCCGCGCATTCGAATTGCCGGCCCGGCCGGTTCGACTGCAAAGCGAAAACCCGACGATCGATCCATCGGGGAAACCGACCTCCGTTGGTAAGCAAGATCCGTTGAATCTACGCTTCGCCGCCGGTTTTACCCGACACTACGACCGGCTCGCCCAACGCTTCGGCATCTATGCGGACCTGCGCAACATCATGCACTGGGCGCTGCTGGCGGCCGTGATTCAACACGAGTACGAAGCGGGAAGAATCGAATGGACGGGGAGTTTCTTCCGCAACACCGAGCGCTGCCAAGTACGGTTGGGAGAGCAACCGCGAACCGTGTTGTCCGTGGTCAACCAACAGCGGTTGGCCGGTGGCCGAGTCATTACCGCGGTGAGCGGCGGCGTGCAGGTCGACCCCGCCGGCTGGCTCAAGGCCCGATCCTATCAGCAGGATCGATACGGCAAGCTGGCCGCCGTTCATGACGAATCTGCACGCGCCGAGAATCTCCCGCCCGAACGATGGTGGTGGGACTAGCCCCGTGTCGACAGGGCTACCGCGCCGAATCCTTTTTTTCACAGTGGCGGAAGTTCGTCCGACGAGTCGAATGCGGTGCGTGGAGGCGCCAGGTGCTGCATTTTTTCCGAAAGAACTTCCAGTTGCGGGTAGTCGGCCAAGGTCAATACGCACTCCGCTCGCACTCCGCACTGCCAGAAGCCACCACCTAGCGGTGTGTTGGTGATGACCTGAGTCAGCACGTAAAACGGAGTTCCGTCCACCAGGTTGCCCGGCTCGTCAGGCATCCAGAAGCCAACCACCAACTGGTCCATGCGCAGCGGCTGGCAGAGGATCAGGCTGATGCCGGTGTCGCCGATGTCCTTGGTGATCGCCATCGTGGTTTCGTCGGCAACCGGCTCGTCGTTTTCCCAAGCCGCCAGCAGTACCGGCAACGATCGATTGGCGCGGTTCGTGGAACGGCGTTCGTCTCCCTGCAACAGCATGTTCGGTGTCGTCAGGTTGACCAGTCGAGCCAACCGGCCGGCCACGTCGATCTCTGGCTTGCGATTCGAAAACAAGAACAGGCTCTTGCCACTCATGTCTGGCTCCTGGTCAGTTCGCCAACGGTGAATTTCCACGGCGTGCCGCCTGCGGAGTAAGTCGCACTTCGCATCGCGGCTTTGGCTGCACCGGCGATGGGAACACGGGTTTAGCCAACTGTAGCTCGGAGGAAGCGCGGGGGGAGAACCTCCCACTCCGTCATCGCCGCCAATTCGATGCGTATCCGCTCGGTGGTAGCGGTCATACGAATCGTAGCAGCAACATCGGGCTGCATTGCGTCAGCGCAATCTCGGACTGCCGAGCTACGCGCCCTCGGCGATGATGGTCTGTTCCCAAGTCGTCTCGCCTTCGAAGGGATAGAGCGGCCGTCTCCGATGCACGTACTCCAAACGGCGCAGATCGGTTGTCGTAACGCCCGGCGTGTTGACGTGGAGAAAGCTGCGGCAAAAGGGCCGGTAGGCGGCGATGGGCGCCTGAACTCCCTTGAGCACGATGATCTGGAACATTCGCGGATCGACGCCGGTCGATGTCACCTGGCCGGCGCTGAAAGGTGGAGCGCGGACCGAGTGAACGATCAGGGTGAGCCCTTGGTTGGTTTCGATGACAGCGGTGGGGCCCATGTCGTAGTCGGACTTGCCGCCGTGTCGAACTTCCGATTCGTGGAACTTGCCGTCGGTCAGCGCGGCGATAGTGCCGCGGACCGTCAGCGGTTCACCGTGAAGCGTGTCGTGCTTGCCGCCGATTCGCCACTGATCGACGGCACCACCGACGCCGACCTCGGCTGCTCGAGCCGCCGTTTCCGGATCGCACAAGCACACCAGTGTCGGCGGGCCACCTCTTCTGGCAACCTCGTGTGCGATCACCGTGCCATCGCCGGGCGATCCGCCTCCCACGTTGTCTCCCATGTCAAGGAGCCCGACGGGACCGGCAAGCTGACGGGCCCGCTCGATGGCATCGGCCACCGACAATCCGCTCGAAGTAAACTGCGAGCGCTGTTCCCACCAATCTCGGGCGAGTCGGATGCAGGTGTCTCGAGCCAGCTTGCGGTCGTTCTCGGTCACCACAATCACACTTCCACCCATCTCGGCCACGTCGGCGTACGGGAAGCCGAGTAGCGGGCTGACCGCGCACGGTCCGCCGTGGTGCTGCACGGCGCCGGCCGTCTGATACAGCCATCGGGACGGTTGTTCCGCCGTGTTCTGCTTTTCCAACCCGACGGCCAGCGGCAGCAGCGCCGCGCACTGCGTCAACGGACTCCCCGAAGTCAATGCACGTCCCAACAACCTGGCCGCTTCGATTCCTCTTTCACGTTGATCGACGTGAGGATTGGTATGGTAAGCGATGGTCGCTTGGCAAGCTTCGATCATGCGCTTCGACACGTTGGCGTGAAGGTCGAGTGTGGCAACGACCGGCATCTGCGGCCCCACGATCCGGCGAAGCCGCCGAAGCCAGCAGCCGTCGAAATCGCGGTCGAGTTTACTGACGGCGGCGCCGTGGGGAGCCACCAACAAGCCATCCAGCGATCGAGCCTGATGCGCAGCCTGTTCGACTCGCTCGATCAAACGCTCAGCGGTCTCTCGACCGATCACGCCGCCGGGAATGGCACGCGCTACGAACAGTGGAACCGCTTCGATGTCCCATTCGTCCAAGCCGGCGAAGAACCCGCCAATCTCATGGTGCGCCTCGCCGAACACGTCGCGGACCCGATCCCCTTCCGCCACAACATCCGCCACGAAATCATCCCAACTCGTGGAACCATCGAGAAACGTGTTCGATTCGTGCTGGACGGCAATGATCCCAACTCGCATGCCAACTCCTGCTGTCGGTTTCCCATGTCATGGGTTCGTGGGGCGGTAATCGACGGGTACGGTCGACACGACGAACCCATTCAACGCAGTCAACCCACGACACCCCAGCCGCCGCGGGTCGCAAATCCGGCGGCACTACCGATTCCTTCCCGTTCTCGCGCCACCCCCACTCTGACACCGGGAGCCATCATCGCGTACAATGGTCCCGTGTTTGGATCGATCGCGGGGCGGTGAGCGATCGGACATCGCGGCTTGGTTCGCAGTCCCATGTTATCAGTTGCTCGGCCCCGGCATCAATCGCTTAAGAGGCTGTCACAAAACTCCAGGCCGCAAGCAACACGCCCGAGGCCGCAGAGCGGCGCGGCGGGTTTTGTTACAGGCTGTAAGACGAAGTGAGACACCTGGAATGACGGCGTCACCCATTACACTCGAACAGATTCGCGAGACCTTTTACGTGGCCGTGGTCTGTGACGTGCTGGACCAACTCGGATATCCCCGTCAGTCCCCTCGGATTCCCTGGCGCAACGTTACACACTCAGGACTGCTGGTCGGCCGTTGCAAGACGACTCTGTGGGTCGATATGGCTCATACCGATCCTCATCCCTACGCACTGGAACTTCGGGCAGTCGACGCGTGTCGCCCCGACGATGTGATCATCGCGGCCGCCGCGGGATCGCAGCGGTCGGGAATCTGGGGCGAGTTGCTGACGCAGGCCGCTCGCAACCAAGGATGTGTCGGCGCACTGGTGGACGGCGCCGTGCGCGACACCCGGCAGATGGCGGCCATGCATTTTCCCTGCTGGGCTCGCGGTACGTCTCCCTATGACAGCTTGAACCGGCAGCGCGTCGTCGATATCGATGTTCCGGTCGAGATCGGCGGAGTCCTGTTCGAACCGGGGGCCCTGGTGCTGGCCGACTCGGACGGAGTCGTGGTGGTTCCGCTCGACGTCGAACCAGAAGCCGTCCAACGTGCCTGGGAGAAAATCCACGCCGAAAACGAAGTCCGCGACGCCATTCGAGGAGGCATGAAGGCGACCGAGGCATTCGCCAAGTACGGAGTCCTTTAGAGCCTGCAACAAAACCTGCCGCACCGCTTTGCGGCCTCGGGCGTGTTGCTTGCGGCACGGAGTTTTGCGACAGCCTTTTCGTGCCTGTAACAAAACCCGCCGTGCCGCTCTCCTGCCACGTACATGTTTCTTGCGGCACGGATTTTTGTGACAGCCTTTTCGCAACAAGACCGGCAATGATCGTCTCCTCTTTCTTCTTGCGTCAGCAACAGGTTTCGCCTTGTCCGCGTGCCGTTTGCCTCCGGCCGTGCGGACGAAATCGGTCCGCCGGTTTCGTTGCCTTGAGACGGGTCACTGCTAGAATAATCGTCGGCCGGGGGCGAACCCGATGGATGCGAACGGGCAATCATGCCGACAATCAAGGTGGCGCCGCCGTTTCCCAATAAAGGTTGGGCTCTGGCGGACGGAACAGTCCCACTTGGTTGAACGGTTCAAGGCGGCGTTCGATCCAGCCGGCAACTTCCCTCACACTCGTTTCGTCGCCCAAACGCACCTGATCAACGGTCCGAGCGATTTCTTCGGTTGCCGCCACGAATTCGTCATCACCTGCGCTGAGGAATCCAATCTCGGAGGGATTGGAAGTTCGCTCGGTCCGTGTCGTCGCGGCAAAGTAGACCATGGCGGCGGCATGAAACAGATCGGCCGAGGACATCGCGGCGTAGGCCATCGCAATCAAACGGTCCAGGTGCCCGGCTTCCCGCTGTAACGCCCGAGCGTAACTCACGGGAGCCGCTCGAGTGTGCGAACCGCCGGATGATGCCGTGTACCACTCGGCCAAACGAGCAACCCCGCAGAGCGTCCAGGCGATGCCGGAGCTATAGAACGGGTCGACGAAGGCGTAGGTGTGAGGCAGTGCGACCCAGTGGTCGCCGCAGACCCGAGTAAGCCGCCGCTGCAACGGACCGGTGGAGACCCAACAGCCCGGTTCGGCCGCCAATTCGGACGGAGAAAGCCAGTGTCGCAAAGTCGGATACCGTGTCACGCAAGAGAGCCAGTCGTCAACGGTGGTGTCACGGTTTCCGCCGGCCATCGGTCGGACCAATCCGATGCTGACACGGCCATCGACAAATCTCAGTTGCCAGATCCAACCTTCATCAACCAGGTGATGGACGGCCGCATCGTCACAGCGAAACGGGTAGGAGCCGATGTCCACTCCGGCAGCGGCAAGTGACGTCTCCCAACGGCGAAGACCTTCAAGGTGCGTGTAGACTGCCGACGACAGGGTACGGAAACCGGCGGTGGTAATAGTAGCCCCCTGAGTCCGCGCAACCAGCGCGGCGGGCCCGGTCGCATCGAACAGCCACCCTCGGCAGCGACAACGAAACGGCTGGCCGTCGATGGTGCCCTTCAGACACCAGCCATCTTTTTCCCGTTGGATCGAGCGAGTGTGGCAGGCTTCCCAAATCGGGACATCGAGCCCGCGTGCCAGCTCGGCGAACCAGCGGTCCACGTCCGCTCGCAGCCACTGCGTATCCCCTACCTCATCGGCCACACTCGCGGCTACCAGCAATTCGTTGGCTCGCTCCACCGAACGAAACGGTTCTTCCGCGCGATGGCGAAAATAAGCGAATCCCCGTTTCAGCCCACACGTCACGTGAGGAAACGTGCGACGCCAACTTCCGAATCGCGAGATTTCGGCCAGCCGGGGCAAGTCGTAATCGATCGCCAGGCGACGGAGCATCTGGTTGGCAAGCGGTGTGGAAGACTCGCCAATGGCGAACCGCGGATGCCGTTTTTTTTCGAGCACGACGACATCGGTTCCACGACGAGCCAGCAGGGATGCCAACAGCGTCCCGGAAAACCCACCACCCAGGATCAGTGCTTCGCATTCCATGGTGCGCATCGGTCACGTCTCGCAATCACACCACACCGGGGGCGGAACCGTTTGAGTTCGATTCATCCGAGCCAATCGATCCCGTCGCTGTTGGAAGCAGCGGTCGCATCGGCTGAACTGCTCCAGATCCCACAGGTCGGCAAAGATCCGTGCGGGGAACCGGCGCGCCACACACGCTTCCAACACCCGCTCGAGTGACGAAAGTCGGGGCGGCGAAAACCGGCCATGCTCGAGCAAATGGTCGAGGTAGCCGTTGCCGGGTCGAGTGGGAATCACGGCCACGCAGCGGCTTCCCGCGTCGACGGCCAGTTCGACCGAGCGCACGGCCCACTCGATCCCCTCCGATTCGGACAGGTAGGGCGGTCGAAGCAAGACGAACGTGCGGACGGCGATTTCGTGATCGACCAGCCACTGTGCGGCGCCGACATAGTCGTCCACCGTCATCTGTTTGTTGAGCCGGAGGAGAACGTCGGGGTGAGCCGTTTCCAGTCCGAGGGCGATTTCGAGGGTGCCGGCGAGGTAGTCGCGAAAACGCAGTGCGGCGTCGCGACGGCACAGGCGGGGATGATTCTCGATGATCACGGTCTCGTAAGTGCCGACGCGCTCGGCGATCGCCGCGTGATCCTCGCGGGGAATAGCCTGCCGGTCGAAGAAATTGCCGCTGTTGTAGAGTTTGATATGCTTGGCAGACGGCAACCGATCGAGCGCGAAGTTGATCTGTTCGAGGATGGCTCCGGCCGGGACACGATCATCCAGCGTGTTTTTCCACAAGTCGCACATCGCGCAGCGGAACGGGCATTCGCGATTGGTGAGAAACAGCGTGGCGACCGGCTCGAGTCTACCCGACGGGGAAAGCTCGTCTTCCACAAGGAAAGCGTAGGGCCGCCGCGGATCGACGGCGTTTTTCGGCGGGCGCATCGACACAATCGTGTTATCGAGAGATTCGCCGTTTCCATGCGCGTTCCGCAACGTGTTGTCTCCCGATTCAGATGGTGCGACCGCGCCTGGTATTCGGGGCGCTCGTACGGAGTCCGGGCGAATGGGGATTCTCCAGGCCGGGAAGGTGGCTGAAACCGTCGATCGGACGGATGGGAAATGCGAGCGATAGGATGACCAGAGCGTCAGGACCGATCGGCCAAGACGTCGTGCGTTTCCTGCACCCGCTTTCGGTTGTCACCACCGCTCCCACAGCCTCCGGCTTTGCGGGCGCAGCTCGCGTCAGGCAAAGACGCGGGCAAACGCCTGCCGGTATGCGCGCTCGTCGGCGGGAAACAGCCGATCGAATGCCGAACGATCGACCACTGCCCCTTGCTGGAATCGCCGCTTGGGATAGATGGGCATCTCGAGTCCCGTGACGGCACGCACGCCGCGGCGCACCACCTCGCCCTTGAGCGCATACAGTTTTTCGTGGTCCCAGTCGGTCAGTTCGATGAACGGAATTCCCTCGGCCACCTCGATCACATCGGGGAGCGCGTACGGACTGAACCCCTGGAATCCCAACAACCGGGCCGGCGCGTAGCTGCGCACATGACCACGACTCTGGCCACCGCTATACGTCAACGAGTGCTTAATGGCGTCGACACCCCAGCCCTCCTGGTAAAGCATCCGGTTGTTGAGAACACTGCGGATCGTCAGCTCGGGGTTTTCCTCGATGGGATAGTCCTTGAGATTCTCGTCACCGCCGTCGCCGTCGACCAGATACTTCCAGTCGGGATAGCGCCGGCGAATGGCCGAACAAAGCGCCCAACTCATGGTGGCGGCTTGCACATCGAGCGGCTTGTAATCCTCGATGACCTGTACGGCCCGCTCGTAGGAAAGTTCACTTGCCGGCACGTCCACCGTTTCCAGCAGCATCTCAAGCTGCAAAGTGCGGAGAAAGTCGCGAGCCTGCCGGGCATCGGGGGAGTCGCCGTCGATCGTCAAGGTGAAGGCCTTGAGCCGCGACGGGGATTCGCCGCGCGACAGCAGCAAGTGATACAGCACCAGCAGGAGGCCGCCGCTGTCGACGCCTCCGGAAAACAACACGCCGATCGGTTGCCGAGTGTCGATCGTGTCGAGCCACTTCTGGCACGCGTCGGCCAAGGCACCCATGTACTGGCGCCCGATCACATCGAGATCGGCAGGGAGTCGGTTGCGCTGCGGAGTGAAATAGCGGCGATAGACGGGATTGGGATCGGGACAGCCGATCAGTTGCAGCTCGACGATGTGGTGAGCCGGCACCATGCGGGTGTAGGAAGGATGGAACTGGTCGGCCAGTCCCTCACTTTCGAGTTGCCGGAAAATGGCATCGATGCGGTCGGCCACGATCAGGCAGGGTCCATCCGCCTGCTTGGCCAGAAAGTAGCGCAACGGCCGTCCGATCGTGCGAGCCATCCGCACGGTTTTTCCCTGACGGGCAACCAGGGCATACTGGCCCGCAATGGCTCGCAACCGGTTCGAATCGCCCGCCGCCAGCGCCGCCAAGGCGTCCTCGCGCGTGCCTCGCAGAAAAACATCGGCGGACGGATCCAGCAGATCGACAAGTCGCTCAACGTAAGCTTGAGGTGGCATGATGGAGCCTCCGCATGGGGTGTTGCCAACGGACCGCCGGACCTTGCAGGTCTTTACGGTGGCCGACGACGCGGTGGTTCGCCGGTTGAGGCGGAAAGATCTTCGGCACGTCGACGGTCGGCGGAATGCCGCCTTGGCGAGTATACTACAGCATCCAGTCGACCAGGCAGATCAGGCCACCCAGAATCACCACGAATGCCGCCAGCCACACGGCCGTGTGCCAGGCATACTGCAAGATGGGACCACGCTCTTCGTGCCGCGTGGCCCCATAGACCAGACTGACCGTCACGATCAGCGGCACCGCGTACCAAATGTCGAGCACGGTGTTCATCGGCGTTTCTTCTTTCGGCGGTTCCGTTTCGGTGACGTCGGCTCTTTCTGCTCACGCTCCGAAGGTCGCGAACTCTCCTCGGTCCCCTCGGCGTAGACGAACGGGCCCCCGTAAGCGTCGAAAACGGCCAGCACATTCATCAGGCCGGCCACCATCGTGTACAGCGTCCCGATTTCGAACTTGTTGGTGTACCGCTCATGCCACAAAGCCAGCTTATCTTTGACTCGCGGTTGCACTTCACCCGGTGGAGCCATCACGTCGGCCCAGAATGGTTCTTTGCCATTGCGGACGCGGTAGGTCTGCACCAGCGCCGGAAAAGCGGGGATACCGACTCCCAACTGGCAGAAATACTGCCAGCGAAAGTCGTTCTTGGCCAAAGACGCGTACACGACATGTCCGCCGCCCAGAGCCAGACCGAAAAAATAGGTCGAGAGGATACAGAAGAAGTAGATCGCCGATTTGAATCGCCGCCCCTGATACCAATGCCCGGCTCCGGGGATCAGCCACGCCCATAGCGCGGCCACGGCCGGACGCCGCAAACGAACCGTCACGATTTGCGGTTCACTCGGTTTGGCATCTCCGCCGCTTGCGGCAGAGTTCGAGTCTGACATCATGATAGCTCCCTTGGATCGAAGGCATCCATTTTAGCGATGTTGGACAGTCGGGCCAGTTCAGTTTGCATGGTTTCCGTCTCTTTCCTGACTTCAACCCACGGTGGACACCAACCATGAACCGCCGGTTCTACTGCCCGCAGCTCGTGCCCCGCTCGCGGATCGAGCTGAGCGGTGAAGAAGCGCATCATCTGGCCCAAGTGCTTCGAGCCACTCCAGGGACATCTGTCCAGGTGTTCGACGGAAAGGGCCACGAGGCATCGGCCGTCGTCATCGAGTGCGGACGGCGAACGGCCGTGCTGGAAGTCGGGGCGGTCGAGTCGATTTCACGCGAGTCTCCGATTGGGCTGACGGTGGCGTCGGCGATCCCTCGTTCGGGACGCGAACGGTTTCTGGTGGAGAAACTGGTTGAGTTGGGAGCGGCTCGGTTGTGGGTCTACGCGTCCCGTCGCAGCGTGGTTCACCCTTCCTCAGGATTCTTGACCAAAGCGCAACGGATCGTCGTGGAGGCTTCCAAGCAGTGCGGGCGCAATATTTTGATGCCGGTCGAGGCGAAGTCCTTCGAGGAGATCGTGGCGGGACCACCGCCCCATGGGAAGCGTTACGTGGCCCATCCCGGCGGCGAGTCCGCTTCGGCAATGGTTGCGTCAGCGGAAATCGCCGTGTTGATCGGCCCCGAGGGCGGGTTCGTCGACAGTGAATTGCGGGAAGCCGAAGCGCACGGCTGGCAGCGAATCTCACTGGGCCCGCGTATTCTCCGCATCGAAACGGCAGCCATTGCATTGGCCGGCCGGCTCTTGCTTGGCTGACCACAACCGAGCGTATTTCCTGGCTCTACGCATCGCCTTGGTCAACCAGGTTCTGGCTGACCGACGCGTCAATGACGCGGCAAACGCCTTCCAGTTCCAAGTGGTCACCTCGAGTGTCGAACGGTTGCTCGACGTGGCGGGCGGCCAATTCGGCCGTAATGACGAGATAGGCGATGATGATCGCCAGAGGAATCTCCGGCAGATAAGTAAACGGCGGGTAGTTCTTGAACAGCGCAAGCTCGCTGTAGGCTCCGCAAACCAGTGCCAGCCCCCAAGCACGAATGAGTGTCCCGTTTTGCTTGAAGTTCGCCTTCACGGCAGGAGCCCCCGTCAGTGTGACTCTTCCAATGGACATGCTTCAGCAGCCGAGCTCAGCAGGCGCGCGGACCAGCGTACATATCCGACTCCCACGCAGCGGCGCACCTCCGTGCTGGCGTCGGCTCGGAATTCCAGGCTACAATGAAACCCGATTCGCCCGACCGACGATCTGTCCCGAGGCCGTCAGCCGTTTCGAGCAACTGCCGTGATTTGTGAACAAGAAAGGGTACCCATCATGAGCCGGCGTGATGTTCTTGCATTGTGGATCGGTGTTCTGTTGATGGTCTCCACTGCGGTTCTTGCACCGGTTCAGGCCGCCGAGCGCCCCAATATCGTCTGGCTTACCAGTGAAGATAACGGGCCTCAACTGGGTTGCTACGGCGACAGCTACGCCGACACGCCTCGTCTGGATCGGCTGGCCTCCCGCGCGCTGATCTATCGACGTTTCTGGTCCAATGCTCCCGTCTGCGCACCGGCGCGAACGACAATCATCTCCGGCATGTATGCCCCCTCATTGGGCGCAGAACACATGCGCAGCATGGTGCCCATGCCCAAGGGGGCCCTGATGGGGCCTCAGTATTTGCGGAAGGCCGGCTACTACTGTACCAACAATCGCAAGGAGGACTACAACCTCGAGAAACCGGGACAGGTGTGGGACGAGAGCTCCAATCGGGCTCACTGGAAAAACGCCCCCTCCGGAAAACCGTTCTATGCCATCTTCAATTCGACCGTGAGCCACGAAAGCCAGATCCGTAAAAAAGGTCACCAGCTCGTTCACGATCCGACTCGTGTGCGAGTCCCCGCCTATCATCCCGATACGCCCACGGTACGGCATGACTGGGCACAGTACTACGACAAGATCACCGAAATGGATGCACAACTGGGCAAGCGACTCGATGAACTGGCAGCCGCCGGCCATATGGATGACACGATCATCTTCTACTACGGCGATCATGGCTCGGGAATGCCTCGCAGCAAACGCTGGCCCTACAACAGTGGTCTGCACGTTCCGTTGATCGTCTACATCCCCGAAAAGTTCGCTCATCTCCGCCCCGACGATTACGGGAACGGAGCGTTCAGCGAGCGGCTGGCGGCGTTTGTCGATCTGGCGCCCACGATACTGAGTCTGGCCGGTATTCGCCCGCCGGAACACATGCAGGGACAAGCATTCCTGGGGAAATTCGCCAAAGCCCCCAAGAAATACCTGTTCGGCTATCGCGGTCGCATGGATGAACGGTACGACATGGTGCGATCGGTCACCGACGGGCGGTTCGTCTACATCCGCAACTACATGCCGCACAAGATCTACGGCCAGTATCTGGACTACATGTTCCAAACCCCCACCACGCGACAATGGCACGATCTGTATCACGCCGGAAAACTCCAACCTCCGCAAACGTATTTCTGGGAACCCAAGCCGTCCGAGGAACTCTACGACCTCCGGTCGGACCCCGACGAAGTTCACAACCTGGCCGCGGATCCGAAGTACGCGGAGAAGCGCAAGGAACTTCACCAGGCGCTGGTCTCCTGGATGCTCGAAGTTCGCGATACGGGCTTCCTTCCGGAAGCCGAGTTGCACCGGCGGCGGGGCGACGATTCTCCCTACGATATGGCTCACGACCATTCCCGTTATCCGCTCGAGAAAATCATGGCGGCCGCCGAGATGGCGTCGACTCGAGGCACGGATGATACGCAGGCCCTGCTCGAACTTCTGTCGGCCACCGATCCGGCCGTTCGATACTGGGGAGTCGTCGGTTTTGAAGTGCGAGGCGCCGAGATAGCTCGGTCTCAACTTCCGGCGTTGCGGAAACGGATCAAGGACGCCAATGCCAGTGTTCAAATCGCGGCAGCCGAAGTTGTCGCGTTGTTCGGCACCGAAGCCGATGTGAAATCGGCCATGCCGGTCCTGCTGGAGTACGCCGACCTGGAGAAGCATGGATTGTACACCGCGATCGCCGCACTGAACGCGATCGACGCGATCGATGAGCGTGCTCGTCCCTATCGCGCTCGGATTCGTTCCCTGCCCGAGCGATCTTCCCGATTCCCTCGGCGACTGAGCGGCTATGTGCCTCGACTGCTGGAACGCATCGAGAGCCAATTCAGTAAATCCTCCGGTTCCCCCACGCCATGATCGGAACCGGCGAGTTGCCGCGTCGCCGCGTCCACGGCAGCGAGACGACGGCGCAGACGCACGCGAACACTTTCCGGGACCGGATCCGAGTCCGAACCGGGTACAGACACGCGCCGCGCGGCGGCTGGATCTCCGGCCAGGTCGTCACGACGGTGGTCATGATCGCTGGCTGCTCGAAGGCGGCCGGATTGCGGCCGAGACGACGGTCTTCGCGCTGTTGCCGAATCGTCATTGGAAAGCGACGCCAGACGCTCGGCGCGCAGGGGCGGGCGGTTCTTCAGTTCAAGCGACCAACTTCGAAGTTGTCCGCCATCGCGATAAGCACGGTCGCGCACGATCAGTCGCCAGCGTCCATTGGGATCGATGCCTCGCAGGCGTCGCAAATCCTGCTCGGGGCGAAGTGGCCCCCGCAGTCTCGTCGCGTCTTTTACGGAGGCCGTGGCATCGGCGCGGAACTCGACATAGGCATCGTCGCTGTTTCCGCCGCGGCGCCGCGACAGCAGCGTGCGGCGGCCGTCCGGCGATTCCAGCCACAGCTCGAGGTCACCGACCCACGTATGTTCGATGTTCACACGAACAACCGCATCCTCCAATGGGCCGCTCAGATTCCGCACGTAGATCGAGCTGACCACGGTCGTCGGCCGCCCGGCGCTGATTTGTCGGCGGCGGCGCGATTCGAACCGGTTGGTGCTCAGCAAAGTCGCTTGGGGCTCGGATGCACCGCTGACGGACGGAACGACCGAAGGCTGCGCTGTGACGGGAGCCAATCCGGGAGAGGCTCCGGAAACGGGAGGCGTCGGCACGTCGGCACGCACTCGATAGTAGCCCAGACTGCCATAGTCGGTCGTCACCCCCGATTCGCGAAGAGGAGTCCCGTCGACGATCAGGGTGTACGTATCGGTCCGCGGCAGGGTGAGCCTCAGCGACGCGTCGAGATCTCCGGTGGGATCGGCCGCGGCGATGACCGTGCCTCCGGAATCGAGTAGCGTCAGCCCGACGTTGAGATTGGCATTGCCGGGCAGGGCCTCCACGTTCAACCGCAAGGGACCGGCTGCCCCTTCAAAGCGAAACAGATCGCGGTCGCCCGGGCTTCCGATCCGCCCGGCCGCCACCAAACGGTGCGTCGATTCTCGGGTGAGCGGCGCGCTGGTCGCCACCGTGTCTCCCACGTCGTCCGGCAGTAGGTTGAGTCCGCTGCGAGCCATGATGGCCAGGTCGTCTTCCCGGTTGTTGCCGCCGGCGTAGTCTCCGCGAGACCACTGAGTCACCGGCTGGTTCAGCGGGTTGCCCATGATGGGACCCCACCCGTTGGCCCCGGTGTAATAGACGGACGTTGCCGTGCCGTCGTGCCGGAGTCCCAACGTGTGGCCGACTTCATGGCTGACCGCCAGAGCGACTTCGTTCGGCTCGGTGGCGAACACAAAAGCCGGCGTGTCGGTCGACCACCCGAACGAGCCTACGTAGGCGATTCCCAGAGAGCCGGGAGCGACTCCGGGGTCCGTACCGATCACGACCCGCACCCCCCAAGTGTCATCGGCGGGACTGCTGCGCCGCAGGTCGCCGACCGGCGGCCGGCGGGTCGTCACGTTCACGTCGAACGGAGCAAAATCCTCGGCGACCGAAGCCCAAATCCGTTGAACGGCCCGCCGCTCGTCGGCTGACCAGGTGGTGCGATCGCGATCGAGGCTCCAGGCGCGAGAGACCAAGCGATCGCGGCCGGTGCTGCGGTTCCACGCGGTGCCCGTCGTGACGTGGCCGTTGAAGTCGAGGTAGATCGTGCGAGCCGCCTGGGGGCGCGACTCGAGCCGAAACGTCTCCTCCAGCGGTAGGGAACCGGAGGCCGCGCTCCACAGTGTTTCGACGGGCGGAGTCAGATCGATCGGCGGCGCAGGGGGCAAGCCGGCAGATAGGCAAACCCGGTTCTCGAGTGACTCCAACGAGAGTCGGCGACGAAACGGGCGGTCTGTACCGGAAAGCGACAAGCGTGGCATGAGGCGGTCCCTTCCTTCCCTGGAACGGCCCGTTCCTTCCGTGGAACAGGTTCGAAGAACGCAGTGGTATCGCCGGCCGCAGCGCCGGTCAAGAGAAGCCGGGCAAACTCCGGCGGCCGTGGCGGCTGGGCAGCGAGAATATCGCGGCCGGACGAATCGACCACCCCGCCGCTTCTGCTACACTCGGAGTCGAGCGGCCTTTCTCGATCGATTCTCCAGCCCTATTCCGATCGCAGGACCACCGTGAAAACACTGATCCGAAACGCCGACGTCGTGCTACCGAGTGAAATCGTGCGAACGAGTGTGCTGATCGACGGAGCGATCATCGCCGACATCGATCCGGCGGCCACGGTCGCCGCGGATGAAATGGTCGACGCGGAGGGATACGTCTTGTTTCCCGGAGTCGTCGACGACCAGGTCCACTTCCGCGAACCCGGCCTGACTCACAAGGAAGATCTGGCGCATGCCACGCGCGCATGCGCCAAGGGCGGAGTGACCACGTTCTTGGAGATGCCCAACACCCGCCCGGCGACGACGACTCGCGAACGTCTGCTGGAGAAACTCGAGCTGGCCCGCCGCCACAGCCGCGTGAACTACGGATTCTACATCGGCGCCACGGTGGACAACTTGGAGGAACTGGTGCGGGCCGAGCGGACGTGCGGGATCAAGATCTTCATCGGTTCGAGTACGGGAGATCTGCTGGTGGACGACCAGGAGGCGCTCGAACGGATTTTCGCCGAAACCCGTCTGCCGATCGCCGCTCACTGCGAAGACGAAGCCACCATTCGCGCCAACCGCGAAAAGTTGGGGGAAATCCGCGACGTCTCCGATCATTCGCGCATTCGCGACCACGCGGCCGCCGTCATCGCCACGCGCCGCGCTATCGATCTGGCTCAGCGCCACCACCATCGGTTCCACGTTCTGCATGTCTCGACGGCTGAGGAAACCGAACTACTGCGAGACCATCGGCGGCTGATCACGGCCGAAGCCTGTCCTCATCACTTGCTGTTTCACGTGGGCGATTACGAGCGGCTGGGAACGCTGGTGCAGATGAACCCGTCGCTGAAGACGGCTGCCGACAATGAGGCTCTTTGGCAGGCTCTGGTCGATCGCCGGATTCAGGCGATCGCCACCGACCACGCCCCTCACACGTTGGAGGAAAAGCGCCGACCCTACCCGGAATCCCCATCGGGATTGCCGGCCGTGGAGAACTTGCTGCCGCTGATGCTCAATCAGGTGCATGCCGGTCGGTGCTCGCTGCTGGACTTGGCCGAATGGCTGGCCGATGCCCCGGCTCGCATCTGGGACATGGTCAACAAAGGTCGGATCGCCGTCGGCTATGACGCCGATCTGGTGCTGATCGACATGAACAAAGAAGCAACCGTTCGCAACGAGGAGCAGTTGACCAAGTGCGGCTGGAGTCCGTGGCACGGCGAGGTGTTGCGAGGCTGGCCGGTGCGCACGTGGGTACGAGGCGAGACCGTGTACGTCGACGGCCGAGTTGTCGACACCGTACGCGGCAGCGAAGTGATCTACGATCACGCTCGCGGCGGCTATTGGGCGACACGCGACGAGTCGCCCATCAAATAATGATGCCTTGCTTCTTGGCCATCAAATCGAGGGCCCGGCGGAAGTAGACGAAGGGAAGCCGGGGGTACCGTTTACGCGACCACTTGTAGATGGAGTAAACGAGCGAGGCGCTGAGTTTCTTTTGCCCGACCAGCAGGATGACCCGGTCGATGTAGTCTCGCTGACTATCGGTGGTGACCCGCAAGCCCTGCACGAGTTGGACCCGCATCGCCTTCAAATCGACCTCCGGCTCGGCGGCACCAGCCCACCTCAGGCCGCACCACGCACCGGCTGCCGCAGCAGCCGCGCATGACATCCAATGACGACGGTTCATCGAACGAGCCTCCTTGCTCGAGTGTTTTGTCGCGGCGGTGATCCGTGGGACACGCGACCTCTCGGCCGACCGTGTGTTCTCTCTGAGATCCTCGTCTCTATGTCTCCGCGACGGATTCTACGCGAGCAGCCGACGGCCGGACAAGAGAGGCTGGAGAAGATGGGCCCGCGTGGTTGGTTGGGAAGTGGACCGAGTGGACGAGAGACGCACCGGCGAGCCGGCGATGGGAACGGGGGCCGAGGGCGTCGGCGAGGATGAATCGCCGATAGACAACGCCATCACCACACGATCCCCCCTCATCACTCCCTTGCCAGTCGGCGCAGGATGTCGAACTGCCGGCGCATTTCATCGATGCGTCCGTTTTGCCGACAGAATTCGATCAGCCACTCCCGGCCGTTGGGGAGTCGCGGGTTGAGTTTGAGAGCCTGTTGCATCGACTCGAATGCCTCATCGAGCCGCCCCAGTCTGCGAAGTGTCTCGGCACGCAGCGCGTGCGTACCCGCATCCCACGGATTGATGCCGATCAATCGGTCGACCAGTTCGAGTGACTCTTGTTCGCGATTCATGTCGCCGTAGAGCATTGCCAGTCCACCCAAGAATCCTTCGTGGCGAGGATGGTAGCGGAGCCCCTGGCGAAAGTAGTTCTCGGCAGCGCGCCGATCTTCACGCCTCATGGCGGCTCGCCCCAGTGACATCAATACGTCTGGATCGTCCGGGACGCGCGGGAGCACGCTGGCCAGCATCTTCTCCATTTCGACATCTCGCGCTTGGTCGTAGTTGACGGCCAGATCGACATCCAGCGCCAGCCCCAGCGAGCGCTTGAATTCCCACTCGGGCAACTCACGGTCACAGTGGTCGAAGAAGGCCAATCCGAAGCGAGCCGTCCAGTCGGGAACCTCGGTGGACTGGCCGGGGCGGCGCACGATGCGGTGATCGGTTTGCACCGTGTGAGCCACATTGATCTCGGAGACGGTGGGCATGTGACACTCGGTACATGCGTCGGTGGCAACCCGTCGTTTGCGATCCGCGAGTTCCAGCTCGCACGACGATTCGTCGTGGCAGGTGAGGCAGCGCGAGCGGTACCACATCGGCTTTTCTTTTTCCTCGAGCAGCGCGTGCGGATCGTGGCAGGTCGTGCACAGGAGCTTGCGGCCGCTGGCTTCGAAACAGCGGCTGGCGTACATCTGCTCGACCTGACTGACCGCCTTGCTCGGATTGTGAACGGTGGAAG
>JALSIV010000223.1 GCA_026989685.1 Pirellulaceae bacterium
TAGGCCTCCGCCTGTCCCGAATAGAAGCTCTCCATGCGAGACGCGTGGTCGCGGCCCCGGATCGGCTTGAGCGTCAACTGATAGAGGATCTTGAGGTCCGTCCAGAAACCCATGAGCGGCTCAGATGGAAGGTGGGAGGGAGAGATTCGGTGAACGATGGCCGCATGATCGGGGACCGCCTCATGCCGCAATATCCGCGATGTAGAAACTACCGTAAGTATGAACCCGGTCCTGCACGTGCAACTGTTCGGCCAACTCCGAGTTGTACGTCAATAGCTCGGGCAACCGGCAGCGTCGGCCATGGTGTTCCAGTTCGACACGATCGATGAAGTCGGTGCGCAGTCCGCCGCTTCTCCAGATGGTTCGCGCTCCCGGAGCCGCACGCTGGAGAATGGCTTCCCATTCCGAAACCAACCGCGGAAAGTGGCGATCGGCCAGCCAGTCCATATGATCGAGCAGCACGAAGCGAGTCACCGTCTGGTCATGCTTCCGCAGGAATCCCTCGACCGAGTCGGTATGAATGTGAATGCAGTCGACCAGCCCATCCTTCAACCGTTGAAAGCTGTCGCGCTTCAAGTACTCCGGACAGCACGACTCGGTGTAGCTTCCGGTCATGTAGACCCGCCAGAAATAATTGTCACTCAGAGGCAACTCCGCGAACACGGCCTCCACGCAGTCCTTAATGAACTGGATGATCCCACCCTCGTACTGCGTCTCGATCTGTTTTCTTTGAGCTCGCGGCACGCCGATCATCGACAAGGTGGTGTCTCGGTTCATAGCGAAGCACATCAGCCGAGACCAAAAGCGATCTCGGACATGCCGTTGGTAGATCTCCCGCTGTTCTTCCAACGAGGCCGCTTCCAACATCTGGTCGACATAGGGGCGAATGCGGAGCATGCGGTTGACGTAAATGTTGACGATCCGAGCGAACGAGCCCGATGTTCCTCGGAAGTAGAACGGCCGCCGCCGGCTATGGAAGAATCTGATCCAGCGATCCCAATACTGCTGCGACCAAGGCGAGAGTTCTGCGCGCAACACATCTTGGTAGACCTCGGCGGCGCGAGGAAAATAGCCACGCCCGAACATCGAATAAAAATCGTCGTACTCGAGGCGGCGGATTCCGGCGATTTTCAGCTCAAGCAGGGCATTTTGGCGAGGATTCAAGTCGACCGCATCGATGCGCTCAGGTCCGCACAAGGCATAGTCGAGCGCGTTGCAGCCGGCCGATGTAATCATCACGATGCGGTCGGTGGGACCAAGCTGCAAGGCGATCCGGTCGAGCCGCGGGTCTTCCCAGCAGGTGTTGTAAACGAGGTTTTTGCCGTGCACCATGCCGAAAACTCGGCCACTGACCCAGTCCATCACTGACATCTTCGATCGTTCTCCGCTTACTCAGCCGGCCTCGCGTTCCAGAGACTCAACCAGCAATTGTACCCGACCACCGGCAGGCCCCACCAGCTCCCACAAAGACGTGCCGACTGCCAAGTCGCCCAACCGCAGCGAGCCGGCGAGCTCGCCCGTTTTTTCTCTGTTGACGCAATTCGCCAGATCGCTAAAATACGGGACGATTGCGGCATCTTGCGGTGTGCCAGGAGGGTATCTCGCAAGGTGCGGATTCCCCCTTGGGGGGCTGGAATATTTGTGACATGAGGATCTGGCAAGCGGGGACGTGCGTTCGAGTGGCCGCCCCGGCGAAGATCAATCTTTTCCTGGAAATTCTGGCACGGCGAGACGACGGTTTCCACGAATTGGAGACGGTCATGGTTGCCGTGAGCCTATACGATACGGTCGAGCTGACGGCAACGGACGACGGCAGAATCGGGTTGACGTGCCGTGTACCGAGCCCTCAACAGGTGAGCCGCGGGCGGGATGCCTCGGCGAATGTGTTTTCCGGTCTGTCGGCAGGTCCCGACAATTTGGTGCTGCAGGCGCTGTCACGACTACAGCGGGCATCGGGAACTCCTTACGGAGCCAAGGCCCACTTGGTGAAACGGATCCCGCTTCAAGCGGGGCTGGGAGGCGGCTCCAGCGACGCGGCGGCGGCCCTGTTGGCAGCCAACCGGGCTTGGAAACTGAACTGGAAACCGAGCCGGCTGATGCGGCTGGCGGAGGAATTGGGTAGCGACGTCCCATTTTTCTTGGCGGAAGGAGCGGCGATTTGTCGGGGACGCGGCGAGCAAATAACGCGGATTCCCCACGTGGTCGCGTGGCCCGTGTTGATCGCCCACCCAGGACGTGGACTTTCAACGGCGCAGGTCTACGCTCATTGCCGCGTTCCCCGGCAGCCTCGGTCGGCAAGTCCCGTGCTGGCGGCATTGGCCACGGGCAGTCGTTCGAAGATGGCAGCGGCCATGTTCAACCGGCTGCAACAGCCGGCGGAGGCACTCCGTCCGGAAACTCGAGCGTTACAAGACAATTTCAAGCAGTGGATCGGTCAGGGATACCAGATGACGGGAAGCGGCGCAGCGTATTTCGGCGTCTGCCCATCACTGCGCTACGCTCGTCGAGCGGCCCGGTGGTTGCGGAGCCAGGGTTGGCCTTTTGCAACCGCTGCCAGAACGGTCGCGCCAGTCGCACGAACGTGAGTTCGAGCGAACCAGGGAAAGGAGCTGCGAAATGGAGATCACCGAGGTTCGCATCAAGTTGATGGAGGAAGGCGATGATCGCCTGCAAGCATTTTGTTCGATCACATTCGACCACTGCTTCGTGGTGCGCGACCTGAAGATCATCGAAGGTGCCAACGGTCCCTTCGATGATCTTCAGG
>JALSIV010000224.1 GCA_026989685.1 Pirellulaceae bacterium
GCGTGGTGTATATCGCCGACACGCTGGACGACACGATCAGTGTGGTCGATTTGGCACGGGAAGAACGAACGGCGGTCTGGTCGCTCGGCCCCCGCCGACCGCTTTCGCTCGCGGAGCGGGGAGAGGCGGCCTTCTACGACGGGAGGTTGTCGATGGACGGGTGGATGAGTTGTCACAGTTGTCATATCGACGGCCACACCAACAGCCAGCTCAATGACAACATCAGCGACGGCGGGTACGAAACGCCCAAGCGAGTTCTTTCCTTGTTGGGCAAGGAGGGAACCGCGCCGTTTGCATGGGGCGGCACTTCCCGTTCGCTGGAGACTCAGGTGCAACGGTCGATCCAAAAGACGATGCGGTTTCGCGGGAAGGTGGAGGAGGAAACGGTGCGAGCGATTGCTGCGTTTGTGCGATCGCTGCCGCCCCCACCGGGCATCGACGTGGCTCGAGCGATCCCGATGACGGCATCGGCCCGCCGTGGCAAACAGTTGTTTGGATCGTTGGGGTGCATCGAGTGCCACGCTCCTCCCAGGTACACCAGCAACGCGTGCTACGACGTCGGGCTGGCGGACGAACGGGGGATGCGGCAGTTCAACCCACCGTCACTGTTGGGAGTTTCACAGCGAGACCGTTTTCTTCACGATGGGCGAGCGGCCACGCTGAGCGAAGTGTTTTCGCAGCACGGGCATCAGTTGGACGATCCCTTGGAGGCGGAAGAGCTGGCCGACTTGTTGGCGTTCTTGCGGCGGCTTTGAGGAGTGGTAGGGGGAAGGTGCGAGGCCATGTTCGACCGCAAACGACTACAGATTCGACCTCTCGCCGAGCGGCGGCACGACTTGTCGATCGGCGAATTGCTTCCCTTGGACGCGGTGCCTCAACCGCTGGCTCCACCGGCGATGGAGTCGCTCAAGGTCTTAGGAAAGCGGTTGGTGGAGGCTCGTGATCGAGGAGCCGCTCGATTGATGCTGATGGGAGCTCACGTGATCCGCGCCGGAGTGGCGCGGCAATTGATCGACATGATCCAGCGGGGGCTGCTTTCGCATCTGGCTTTCAACGGTGCCGGGCCGATTCACGATTACGAACTGGCACGGATCGGGGCGACTTGCGAGAGTGTGGCTCGGTACATTCGGACAGGCGAATTCGGGTTGTGGCGGGAAACGGGCCAGCTCAACGACGTCGTCAACCGCGGAGCCGCCGCGGGACTGGGGATGGGGGAGGCGATTGGCCGGCACATATTAAACAGCGATTATCCTCACCGCGCCACGAGTGTTTTGGCGGCGGCTGTCGAGCACGGCGTGCCGGTGACGGTGCATGTGGGGATCGGTTACGACATTTTGCACGAGCATCCCAACTTTGATCCGCAGGCGACCGGATTGGCCAGCTACCGCGACTTTCTCACGCTTTGCGAGACCGTTGGACGACTCGAGGGTGGCGTGGCGCTTTGCTGCGGATCGGCGGTGATGGGGCCGGAGGTCTACCTCAAGGCGCTGGCCATGGCTCGCAACGTGGCTCGGCAAGAGGGGCGGCGGATCGCCGACTTTACCACGGCGGCATTCGATCTGATTCCCTTGCAAGGCGACTTGCGGCGGGAGGCTCCCAGAGACCAGCCGCACTATTATTATCGTCCCTGGAAAACCGTGCTCGTGCGCACGGTGGCCGATGGCGGAGAGAGCCATTATGTGCAGGGAGACCATCGGCGCACGATTCCTCATTTGCGCCGCTTCGCGCTGGCCTCACTCGACTGAATGACCGTGTCCACATCGTTGAGTCTACCGCAGCTCGATGCCATTCTCGATCGTCTTCCGCAGTTGACGATCGGGTTGATCGGCGACTTGTTCTTGGACCGTTATTTCGAAATCGATCCGAACCGGACCGAAACGTCGATCGAAACGGGATTGGATGCCTACCAGGTGGTCCGAATTCGCAATCAGGCGGGAGCGCTGGGAACGGTGATGAACAACTTGGCCGCGCTCGGCGTGGGCCGGCTGGTTCCGGTCACGGTGATCGGAACCGATGGGCTGGGAGTGGATCTCCTGCACTCGCTCCGCTCGCTTCCGCTGGAGTCATCGGGCATTATCCGGAGCGATGAGCGGTTGACGCCGACGTACCTCAAGCCGCTGTTGGTGCGCCCCGGCCGACCGCCGCGGGAGTTGAATCGGCTCGATGTGCGCACCCGAGTTCCTCTTTCTCCGGCGTTGCGCGAGGAGCTATGCTCGCGACTCGAGAAGTGGTTCACGCGCGTCGATGGCTGGATCGTGCTCGACCAGATCGACCAGGTGGACGAGGGAGTGGTGCACCACGAGGTGCGCGCCATGCTCGGCGCGTTGTCACGGCGAGCGGCTGACATTCCGCTGCTGGTCGACAGCCGCCGTCAATTGGCGCTGTTCGAATTCGGCTCGCTGAAGGGAAACCGGAGCGAGTTTACTCGGGCGACCGGTTGCGAAGAACCTGCCGCCGCGGCGACGCAGTTGGCTCGGCGCTCCGGCCGTCCGGCTTATGCGACGTGCGGTGACGAAGGCATTTGGGTAGGGGATCCCGACGGCGCGACGACTTTGGTGCCGACGCGCCGTGTTTCGGGGCCGATCGATATCGTCGGCGCGGGAGATTCGGCCACGGCCGGCCTGTTGTGCGCTCTGTTGTGCGGATTGGATCCTGCGAATGCCGCCGCCTTCGCCAACCTGGTCGCCTCGATCACGATCCGGCAATTGGGAACCACGGGGACGGCGTCTCCGCAAGAGTTGCGCCAGGCGATCGGCGGGG
>JALSIV010000225.1 GCA_026989685.1 Pirellulaceae bacterium
CGTCGCACCCGGTCCCTACCCGTCCCGCTGCCGCTGATCGTCGATCCCTTCCCGCGTAACTCGAAACTAACCCACCGAGAGCGAAAAGACAACCGCGTTCTCGGTACGCCCGGGATAAAGTGCCTTCCGTCTTCCGGAGATTCAGCAGGAGAATCCGTCGTGGGGGTCGAACTCCATGCCGATCCGGTTTACAGTCTGATTTCGTAACATCTGCGCGCCGTGCGCGCATCGGGCACTGGCTTTCGGTTGTCATCACCACCCCTACCGCCTCCGGTCTCCCGCCTCCCGATGATTGGTCAACTGCGACACCAGCCACCACAACCGGGGGGCGCCGACGATCTGGTGATCGCCTGTCCCCCGCTGCGCAGCCAGGTGAATCTGGCTCGAATCGTCCGACTCGCCGGTTGCTGCGGGGTGCGCGAAATGATCGTGACGGGGCAGACCCGGATCGACCCCAAGATCGCTCGCGACGCCCTGGAACAAGTGCGGATTCACCGTCACCGCTCACTGCTCCCGGTACTGCTGAAGTGGCGCCGGCGAGGATATCCCTTGGTAGGCCTCGAGCAGACCACGCAGTCGGTGCCGCTGCCACAATTCCGCTTTCCTCGTCCCTGTCTGCTGGTCGTGGGCCATGAGCGTTTGGGAGTGGAACCGGAGATCCTGCGGGAACTGGACGCGGCGGTGGAAATCCCCGTTTTCGGCCGCCCGTCCAGCTACAACGTGGCGACCGCCACGGCAATCGCGGTGTACGAGTATTGCCGACAGGGAATGTGAGCCTTAGACTGGCGGAGACGGAAGAAAGCTGGAGGAGCGGCTCAAGTACCGTATTTTGCGGACACGATGTCCCTCGGGCGACAATCCGCGGGACGGGCGTCCTGCTCGCGGCTCGCCCTCCCTCTCGCCACGACCTTCGCGGTCGGCGAGGCTCCCATCTCTCACACGTTCTCAGGTGCGGCGTGGCGTTCTCAAACGAAGAAGAAATCTACCAGGAACATATCCTGGATCACTACGATTCCCCCTACCACCGCGGACATTGCCCTCATCCCACGCATGTGGACGAAGGGGACAATCCCCTGTGCGGCGATGTCGTGCGAATCGAATTGCGGGTCGACGGCGAGGGGAAGGTGGAGGAAGCCTGGTTTACGGGAGACGGCTGCTGCATCAGCCAAGCCGCCGCCTCGATGCTGGTCGAGTCGATCGAAGGGAAGCCCGCCGAGGAAGTCCAGCGTTTCTCGGCCGAAGACATGCTCAAGCTGTTCGGTGTGCGACTCACGCCCAATCGCCAAAAGTGCTGCCTGTTGTCGTGGAGAGTGTTGCAGACCGCTCTGGCGGCCCCCGCGCAGGGCGGCGACGGCGACCCCGCTACCCACGAGGATTCGAACGGATGAACCACATCGCCGACTTGCCGGTGGATCTGGACGCCTTGCGCAAGGACTTTCCCATTCTCGCGCAGCGAGTTCACGGGGACTGGCCGTTGGTCTATCTCGACAACGCCGCCACGACCCAACGTCCCCGCCAGGTGATCCAGACGCTGGTGGAGGTTTATGAAAAGCACTATGCCAACGTCCACCGCGGCATCCACTGGCTGAGCGAGCAGAGTACCGATTTGTACGAAGAGGCACGGGAGTCGGTCCGTCGTCTGATCCACGCCCAACACCTGGAAGAGATCATCTTCACCACCGGCGCCACGGCGGCCATCAATCTGGTGGCTCGAACGTGGGGGGATTCCTGCGTCGGCGCGGGCGACGAAATCCTGCTGACGGAAATGGAGCACCATTCCAACATCGTTCCCTGGTTTCAACTGGCCGAGCGAACCGGTTGCAAAGTTCGATTTTTGCCGATCACCGACGACGGTCGCCTCGACCTCGACCGCCTCTCGGATTACCTCACATCCAAAACCCGCCTGTTCGCTTTCACCGCCATCTCCAATGTGTTGGGAACGGCCAATCCGGTCCGCCAACTGGTGCAGGCGGCCCACGACGTGGGCGCGCTGGCTCTGGTCGACGGTGCGCAAAGTGTGCCCCACATGGCGACCGATGTTCAATTCTGGGACGCCGATTTCGTGGCCTTTTCCGGACACAAGATGATGGGGCCCTCGGGCGTCGGCGTGTTCTACGGCCGCCGCGACCTGATCGCCGAGTTGCCGCCGTTCCTGGGCGGGGGCAGCATGATCCACCGCGTGACGGTCGACGGCTACGAACCGGCCGATCTGCCGGCTCGCTTCGAGGCGGGGACGCCGCCGATCGTCCCCGCGTTGGGGCTCAAGGCGGCGATCGACTATCTGGAACGGGTCGGGTTCGCCACCATCGCCGAGCATGAGCAGCGCCTGGTGAGTCTGGCTCACGCGCTGCTGGAGGAAATCGACGGCGTGCGCCTCTTGGGGCCGCCTCCCGAAGAAAAAGCCGGGATCGTCAGTTTCGTGATCGACGGCATCCACGCTCACGATGTCGCCCAGATCCTCGATCGCCGCGGCATCGCCATCCGAGCCGGGCACCACTGCGCCATGCCGTTGCACCAGCGGTATGGCGTGATGGCCAGCAACCGCGCCAGCTTCTACATTTACAATACGGCCGAAGAAGTGGAAAAACTGGCGCTGGCGATCCGAGAGGTCAAGCGGGTATTTCGCCGCTGATGCGCCGTCTCTGTGACCATAGCGAGGGCACCTCGGTCTTGGAAATCATCACCTATCCCCATCCTACGCTACGGTATCGCTCCAAACCGATCCAACGCGTCGACAACGAACTGCGACAGATCGTCGCGAAGATGTTCGAGTTGATGTACGAGGCGAAGGGGATCGGATTGGCCGCCAATCAGGTCGATCTTCCCCTGCGGCTATTCGTCTGCAACTTGACCGCCGAACCCAATCCGGCTGAGGAACACGTCTTCATCAACCCCGTGATCGACCGCCCCCGCGGCAGCGAGGAGGGAGAAGAGGGATGTCTCAGCCTGCCCGGCCTGTACGCGCCTGTCGTGCGTCCGGCCACCGTGCGGGTCAAAGCGTACGATCTGGCGGGTACGCTGTTCGACGCCGACGTCGATGGTCTGTTCGGCCGCGTCATCCAGCACGAGACCGACCACCTCGATGGCGTGCTGTTTATCGACCGGCTCACGGAGATGCGCCGGCATGACGTCGCCGGCGCCCTGGGCGAATTCGAACTCGAGTTCCGCAGTCGCCGGGAACAAGGAGGCATCGGTTCGGATGAGCAGATCCTGGCCCGACTGGCCGAATGGGAAGCCCGGTATTGCTGAGCCATGAATGAGTCTCGCCGCGCCGCAACTCCGCTTTCGATCATCCTGATGGCGACCGGTCCGTTCGCCCTTCCCACCATGCGCTGGCTGGTCGACTCGCCGCACGATTTCCGACTCTGGATCACCCGGCCGCCCCGACCATCCGGCCGCCGACAACAGCTCCCCCACTCTCCCCTGCGCGAACTGGCCCGCCAGCGCGCCGTTCCGACTTGGGAACCCGAGGATATCAACGCGGCGGAGTCCCTCGAGCGGCTGCGGGAAGCACGGGCCGACTTATTCATCGTCTGCGACTACGGGCGCATCTTGGCAGCCGATGTCCTGGCAGCGGCTCGGCTGGGAGGAATCAATCTGCACGGCTCGCTCCTCCCCAAGTACCGCGGCGCAGCGCCCGTGCAGTGGGCGCTGTTCCACGGCGAAAGCGAAACGGGAGTCAGCGTGATCCACATGTCGCCGAAACTCGATGCCGGTCCCATCCTCGCGCAGATCCCGACGAAGATCGAAGCGGACGAAGACGCGGTGACACTGGAACGGCGGTTGGCCCAGATGGGTGTCGCGGCCGTGGAGACGGCCATCGACCGTCTTGCCGCATGGGATGGCCGCTCTCCACTGGGAACGCCTCAAGATGACACCCTTGCGACACCGGCGCCGCGGTTGCGCAAGGAACACGGCCGGATCGATTTTTCGCGCACCGCCCGTCAGATCGTCGACCAGGTGCGCGCCATGCGACCCTGGCCCGGCACGTTCACTTGGTGGGAGCGCAAGCCGAACCGGCAAGTCACGCTGCGAATCGAACAGGCACAGGTCGTGCCCGAGCCGGCATCGGAGGCCGCCTCGCCGCAACGGGCGGAATCTCCACCGGGAACCGTCCTGGTCGCCCAAGACGATCGCTTGTGGGTTCAGACCGGCCGGGGAATCCTCTCGATCGTCCGGTTGTGCCCGGCCGGCAAGCGTTCGATGGCGGCGGCCGAATTCCTGAGAGGTTACCGGATCGAGCCAGGGACTCGGCTGGGACCGCCGGACGAAAAGAGTTAGCGATCTGAAGGTCCGGGAATGTTGCCGCTGTGATTTGCTCCGGGTGCACCTTCCCGGTAAGACTCGGTATAGTTGCGGATGATCGCTGCTCGGACGGGGACACGCACCACGGAGGAGCACTCCATTGAACGACTCGAATGCACCGCTCGATGGCGACGGCATAGACGACGCGTCAAGCGAGACGGGTGAGCTGGTCGAACGATCAAGCGGGCGCCGCCGTCTGGTCCTGACAGCCGCATTTCTCGCAGCCTTACTGGTCGGTTTGATCTGGCAGGACCGTGTGGCATCGATCGTGCGCCGGGCGATCCCCGATCCGAATCGGGGGCGTCGGATCTTGTATTGGCGATCCCCCATGGATCCGAGCATTCGCAGCGATTCGCCCGGCAAGACGCCGATGGGCATGGACTTGGTGCCGGTCTACGCCGACGAGGGCCCTCCTCCTCAGCCCGTCACCGTCGATCCGGAGATCCAGGAGCAAGAGTACACCATTGCGGTGGTTCGCCACGGGCCTCTGGTCCGGTCTCTGTCTACGATCGGGACCGTGACGTTCGCCGAACCGCTCGTGGGAGATGTGACCCTCAAGTTCGAAGGGTGGCTGGACAAACTCTATGCCGACTACGAAGGGCAGTCCATCCAACGCGGGGATCCGCTGTTTGAAGTCTACTCGCCGGCCCTGATCGCGGCGGAAGAGGAATTCCTCATCGCGCAAAAGTTCGCCAAGGGGGACGGTACGACACGAACGCTCAATGCGGCCGACAACTTGCGGTCGGCCCGAGTAAAGTTGCGCTATCTCGATATGACCGACGAGCAGATCGACGAGCTCGCCAAGCAGGGAACCGTTCAAAAAACACTCACGTACCACTCTCCTTTCTCGGGCATCATCGTCGAAAAACACGCGTTCGCCGGCACGGCCATTCCCGGCGGCAAGTTGCTGTATCGAATCGCCGACTTGTCGCGAGTGTGGATCAACGTCTTTGTCTATGAAAACCAGATTCACTGCGTCCATGAAGGGCAGGGGGCCACATTGACGCTGAGCGAGCTGCCGGGACGCCAGTTCAAGGGAAAAGTCACCTTTGTCTACCCCTATCTGGATCCCAAGAGCCGCACGGCGCAAGTTCGGCTCGAGTTCGACAATCCCGACCTGGCGTTGATGCCCGACATGTTCGGTCACATTCGACTCGAACCCCACAAGATGGGCGAAGGCATCAGCATTCCGCGGTGGGCCGTGATGGAAACGGGTAAGCGAAGCCTGGTTTACGTGGTGCGTGAGGACAACCGCTTCGAACCGAGAGAAGTCCGCACGGGAATGGAACTCGACGACGACTATCTCGAGATTCTCAGCGGGCTGCAACCGGGAGAACGTGTGGTGCTGAATCCGGACTTCTTGATGGACAGCGAAAGCCGGATTCGGCTGATCAACCGCAAGTTTGTCCGTCCCCCCAAACTCCGTGACGGCTCGAGTCGGCATCAGGCAATGCCGGGCATGTCGGCGCATCGGAACGCTTCATCCGGCAAGAAAGGCCACGGCAACCACCGAACCGAAAACAGCGAACAGGAGCCGTCACCATGAGCAACCAACGATGGACGGCGGCCTCCGTCGTGCGACGAATCCGCGCGATCTGGTGGGTCTTCCTGATCCTGGTCAGCGGCCTGTTGGCCGGTATGGCGATTCGCACCTGGGTGGTGCCTCGGCTTCCGGCATCGGTCGGCCGCTTGCTGGGAGAGTCGGAGCCCCAATCATCGTCGGCCGAAGTCGACACGGGTCGGGAGATTGCGTTTTGGAAGTCGACCATGATTCCCAATTTCGTCTCGCCGAAGCCGGGAGTCGACCCGATGAACATGGAGTTGGTCCCTGTCTACATGGACGAGTTGACTCAGGAGAGCTTTATCTCGGTGAGTCCGGAAGTGGCCTACAACATGGGGATCCGCACGATGCCCGTCCAATCGGATTCGGCGACTCGAGTCATCCGCACGGTGGGGGAAGTGGCCTACGCGGAACCGCTGCTGGGGGACGTGACGCTGAAAGTAGGTGGTTGGATCGAGAAACTGCACGTCGACTACGTGGGCCAGCGAGTCAAGAAGGGGCAGCCATTGTTCTCCATCTACTCTCCCCAACTGTTCAGTACGATCGAGGAGTACCTGCTGAGCCTGAAACGGGAGCGTTCGCCTCGACCCACCACTCGATTCTCATTGCGCACCGACGACGTTTTTTCCGCCTATCAGAAACTCTTATATTGGGACGTCCCCGAATCGGAGATCGTCCGGTTTCGCCGCGAGGAAAATCCGGTCAAGACGGTGACATTCCACTCTCCGTTCGATGGCTGGGTGATCGAAAAGCACGCGTTTGAAGGAATGTACATGGAGGCGGGGGAGCGGTTTTATCGCATCGCCGATCTGTCGAGAATGTGGGTCTATGTGACCGTGTTCGAATACCAACTTCGCGACGTCCGGGTCGGTCAGACGGCTCGGTTGTCCTTTCCCTACCGCCCTGGTGAGACGTTCGTGGGAAAGGTCATCTACATCTACCCTTACGTCGATCCGAAAACTCGTCAGATTCGAGTGAGAATCGAGTTTCCCAATCCCGATCTGAAGCTGAAACCGGCCATGTATGCCGACGTGATCCTGGAATCGCCGATTCCCGGAAAACACCTGCTCGTCGACCAGGACGCCGTGATCGATGTCGGGAAGCGACGGATCATCGACGGCGTCTCCTACCCCGTGGGACAGGCGTACGTGATGGTGGAACCCGGCAAGTTCGAAGCTCGCGAGGTCGTCATCGGCGAGGAGCTGGAGGGTGGCCGATTGCAGGTGTTGTCCGGACTGAAAGTGGGAGAGCAGGTCGTCGTCTCCGGCCAGTTTCAGCTCGACAGCGAACGGCGGATCAAGGAAGCCAATCTGGCGATGCTGTTGCAGAGCCGCAAGAAAAAGTGATGTTCACCGGGCCGGTAGCGGATGCCCACCGGTCCACTCTCCGGGCACGAGTCTCCAGGCAAGAGAGAAAGCCAGGCCGCCATGATTGGAAGGTTGATTGAGTTTTCGGTGAACAACCGATTCCTGGTGCTGCTGCTCACCGGCGTTCTCGTGCTGGGTGGAGTGTATGGCGTCTACACGATTCCGCTCGACGCCGTCCCCGACTTGAGCGACGTGCAGGTGATCGTGTTTACCGAGTTCCCCGGGCAGGCACCGCAGGTGGTGGAGGATCAGGTCACCTACCCGTTGACGACGACCATGCTGGCCGTACCCAACGCCAAGATTGTGCGCGGTTATTCTTTTTTCGGATTCTCGTTCGTCTATATCATCTTCGAAGATGGAACGGACATCTACTGGGCTCGTAGCCGCGTGTTGGAGTATTTGAGTTTCGTCGCCAACAAACTGCCGGCGGGTGTCACGCCCCGGTTGGGACCGGATGCGACCGGCGTCGGCTGGGTTTACGAATACTCGCTCTACAGTGGTTGGTATTCTCCCGAGTATCCCAACGGAATCTACCGGGACCCCGAAAACCCGAAGCGGTGGTACGCCGCACGCCGGGACGCACCTGCCGATATCCGCGAACGTCTGGAACTGGTCCGAGTCTTCGACCGGCCAGGCAAGTGTCCGATCAGCGGAAAGCCACTGGTGCGCGCCAAGCAGGATCTCGCTGAGCTCAGGAGTTTGCAAGACTGGTACCTGCGCTATGAATTGACGGCGGTGGAAGGCGTCTCGGAAGTGGCGAGTGTGGGGGGATATGTCAAGCAATATCAAGTCGAGGTCGACCCCGACCGGCTGTTGGCCTACCAGCTCTCGATCCAGGACGTCCGCAAAGCCATCCAGCGGTCCAACAACGATGTGGGCGGTCGTGTCATCGAGATCTCGGAAAACGAGTACATGGTGCGCGGACTGGGGTATCTTGGGGGAGGAACGGCGGATTCCCAGACGAGTCGCCGAGCGATCGACGACCTCGAGAACATCGCGCTGGGCACGACCCTCGAGGGAACACCGACGCTGCTCCGCGACGTTGCCCAAATCCACTTGGGCCCGGAACTCCGCCGCGGACTCGCCGAATCGGACGGAGAAGGCGAGGTGGCCGGAGGCGTGGTGATCATGCGCTTCGGCGACAACGCCTATCGCGTGATCGAGAAAGTCAAGGAACGCCTGGACGAGTTGCGGTCCGGCCTGCCGCCGGGCGTCGATATCCAAAGCGAATACGATCGATCCGCTCTGATCGAGCGAGCCGTCGACACGCTGAAGCGCAAACTGCTGGAAGAAATGACGGTGGTGGCTCTGATCATCATCATTTTCCTGCTCCACTTCCGCAGTTCGCTGGTGGCCATCTTCGTCTTGCCCACCGGCGTCTTGGCCAGTGTGATCCTGATGCACGCCATCGGCCTGAATGCCAATATCATGTCACTTGGCGGAATTGCCCTGGCCATCGGCGTGATGGTCGACTCGGCCGTCATCATGATCGAGAACGCTCACAAGCATCTCGAGCACGACAGTGCGAATCGATCCCATGCTCAAATCATCATCGACGCTTCCAAAGAAGTCGGACCGCAGTTGTTCTTTTCGCTGCTGGTCATCACCGTCAGCTTCCTGCCGATCTTCAGCCTGAGTGGCCAGTCGGGGAGACTCTTCAAACCGCTCGCTTTCACCAAGACGTTCGCGATCGGCGCTGCTTCGATTCTGTCCATCACCATCATCCCCGTGCTGATGTACTTCTTTATCCGCGGCCGCGTCCCTCACGAGGACAGCAACCCGGTCAGTAAGATCCTGATGAAATCGTACGAACCGCTGTTCTGGCTGAGTTTGCGGGGCCGCGGTTTCACCTTGTTGCTGGCGGTGCTGGCGGTGCTGGTGACCTATTGGCCGTACTCGCAGTTGGGGAGCGAGTTCATGCCGCCGCTGGAAGAGGGCGATCTGCTCTACATGCCCACGACCGACCCGTCCATTTCCATCACCAAGGCGAGAGAGTTGCTGCAGCAGACCGACAAGCTGATCATGACTTTTCCGGAAGTCGATCATGTCTTCGGCAAAGCGGGCCGCGCCGATACGCCGACCGATCCTGCCGCGCTCAGCATGCTCGAAACCACCATTGCGCTTAAGCACGACAAATCGCAATGGCGGAAACGCCATGTCCAACGATGGTTCTCCGGCTTCCATCCCTGGATCAAGGCCCCGCTCGTCCTGTTCTGGCCCGAGGAACGCACGATTACCGACGAAGAACTTGTCTATGGATGGAACCGGTCCGATGGCACCCATGTCCCCGGACTGGACGACGTCGTCAAGTTTCCGGGAGTCAGCAACGCCTGGACGATGCCGATCAAGACGCGGATCGACATGCTCTCCACCGGCATCAAAACGCCCGTCGGCGTCAAGATCGTGGGGGACGACCTGGCGACACTGGCCAAACTCGCCGAAGACATCTCTTCCCAGCTGCGGACGCTTCCCGATACCGTCAGCGTGTTCGCCGAAAAAACGGTCGGCGGACAGTATGTCGACTTCAAGATCAAGCGAAAGGAAATCGCTCGCTATGCCATGACCGTGGACGACGTACAGCAAGTGATCCTCGCCGCGCTGGGAGGGACCAACGTCACCACTACCGTGGAAGGGCTCGAGCGGTATCCGGTCAACGTGCGCTACCCGCGCGAACTTCGCGACAATCTGACAACGCTCAAGCAAACCCTCATTTCCACACCCACCGGAGCCCAGATTCCCATCGAACAAGTCGCCGATCTGTCGGTGCATACGGGCCCCCCCGTCATTCGCTCCGAACAAGCCAAACTCAATGCCTGGATCTACGTCGATGTCGCCACCAGCGACATCGGCGGCTACGTCAAGAAAGCTCGCGCCCTCGTCGAAGCCAACGTCGTCAATCAGCCGAGTTTTCCGGCGGGCTACAGCGTCATCTGGAGCGGCCAGTACGAGTACATGCAGGAGGCCAACCAGCGGCTGATGCTCGTGGTACCGATCACCCTGGTCGTGATCGTGTTCCTGCTCTACATGGGAACACACAGCATGTTCCGCACGGTGGTCATCCTGCTGGCCGTCCCCTTCAGCCTCGTCGGCGCTATCTGGTTTCTCTACGCGCTGGGCTACCACCTCAGCCTGGCGGTGTGGGTCGGCCTGATCGCTTTGGCCGGACTCGATGCCGAGACCGGCGCCGTGATGCTGTTGTACCTCGATATCTCGTACGACAAGTTCGTCAAGCAAGGACGGATGCGCAATCTCCGCGACCTGGAACTGGCCATCCACGATGGTGCCGTGAAACGGATCCGGCCCAAGACCATGACCGTAATGGCCGCGCTGTTCGGACTGGTCCCAATCATGATCGGCTCGGAAACCGGCTCCGACACGATGAAACGCATGGCGGCACCGATGATCGGCGGGCTCATCACCAGTTTCATCATGGAACTGCTGATCTACCCCGTCATTTTCTATTTCCACAAGGCATTGGAAATCCGGCGGCTCGCCAAACACACCGCCGACTCGGACGGCCCACACGCCCATCCTCAGCACTGACCGCCCCCGACAGCGGCCACCCGCCCAGCCATCGGCCTGACGTGGCCAGCAGACCGCCTGCCGATTATCACACGCACACCACTAACATGGTGGGTGGTTCGTCATGCCACAGAGGTATCTGCCGCTATAATCGGAGAACCCCGAAAACGCCGGTTTTGAGACTTCCGTGGTGCCCACGGCCCGGTTAAAATCGTAGACTTGGCATGGGCGGACATCGAGCCCGGACGCGTCTGCGGGTTGATGTCGGTCTCGGCGATAGGGGTAGGATACGGGGTAGTTCGAAACCTGGGTGATGGCGTCGTTTCGCCGTCGAGGTGCCTATCGACACGATGCACGTTGAGCTGTTCTGATTGACGACGCCTGTCGGTCGCGCGTTCCCCTTTCCCTTGGCCGTTCTGGTTCCGGACGCGCTGCGACGATCCACCTGGAGTCTTCCACCAATGCCCTTCCCGCCTCGAGCCCGCTTGATCGCCAACCGTTCTCCGGTCGTGCTGCCGTCGATGCTGCTATGCGACTTCGGGCACCTGGCCGATGAAATCGGACAACTGGCCGACGTGGGCGTGGAAGGATTCCACCTCGACGTGATGGACGGGCACTTCGTTCCCAATTTGACGTATGGGATGCCCATCGTCGAAGCGGCGCGAAGAGCGACCGAGTTGCCGCTCGACGTTCACCTGATGATCGCTCATCCCGGCCGCTATCTTCGCGCCTTTGCCGACGCGGGGGCGGACGTCATCACGGTTCACGTGGAGGTCGATGAAGACCCGGCCGAATTGCTGTCGGCCATCCGCAAGCTGGGAGCGGCGGCCGGCCTGGCATGCAATCCGGCCACGCCGCTGGACCGGGTGGAACCCTATCTCCCCTGGTGCGATCTGGTTCTGGTGATGAGTGTGCCCGCCGGTTTCGGCGGCCAACCCTTCGACCGCGCGGCGCTGCGGAAGCTGGCGGCACTGCGCGAGTGGGCCCGCGCCGAAGACCGCATTTTGGAAATCGATGGCGGCGTGAACCCGGACACCGCGCCCGATGCTGTGGAACACGGAGCCGACTGGCTGGTCGCCGGATCGGCCATTTTTCGTAGTGACAATTATGAGTCAGCGGTTCAGGCGCTGAACCGAGCGGCCGGCGCTGCCGGCCCCTCGCGGCTCGAGCCCTGATCCTTCCCACCACGCGACTGACAACCAATCATGTTGACCATTCTGTTGATTCAACCGGGAGCCACCGATTTCGACGATCAACGTCGCATCAAGGGGACGCTGGACTTTCCCTTGAGCGAAAACGGTGTGCGGCAGGTTTCGGAAATACGGGAGGCTTTGGAAGACACGGAAATCGACGCCATCTACGCCGGCCCCTGCCGTTCGGCTCGGGAAACGGCGGAAATGTTGGCCGAACCGAGAAGCTTGCGTGTCCGCAGACTCGAGGATCTGCGGAATATCGATCACGGCCTGTGGCAGGGAAAACTGATCGATGAAATCAAGCGCAATCAACCCAAAGCCTTTCGCCAGGGACAGGCTCACGCCGTGGAAGTCTGCCCCCCCGAAGGCGAGTCGATCCAGCAGGCTCGCGAACGAGTCCGCCAGTCGCTGCAAAAGCTGATCAAACGCCACAAGAAGGGAACGATCGGCCTGATCGTGTCGGAACCGCTGGCCAGCCTGGTGGCGGGTGAACTGGAAGGCCACCAGTTGCAGGACCTGTGGGAAGCCGAATGCGACCAGGGACAGTATCGGGTGCTACGAGTTCCTGCGGCTCCCCGCCCCATTCTGGGCTTCCTGGGCAACGCCGGCTGACACTATGGTATGGGAACGGCAAGTTGCAGTTCGGATGGCGGCAGCAGGCGGGCGAGCCACGGCATGAGTCAAACGACGAAAAGTCAAACCAGCGGAAACGGGTGGACCGGCGGCGGCAAACGGGGCGTCCCCGAAGGCCTGTGGATGCGGTGCCCCGACTGCAAGACAATGGTCTACCGCAAGTCGGTCCAGCAGCGAGCCAATGTCTGCCCCGAATGCGACCACCACTTCTATATGTCGGCTCGCGATCGTATTCGACATGTGCTCGACGATGGCACGTTCGAAGAATGGGATCAGCACCTCAAGCCGACCGATCCTCTGGGATTCGAGGACAAGAAACGCTATGTCGACCGCCTCGCCTCCGAACAACGCCGCACGGGACTCAACGACGCCGCCATCACCGGTACCGGCATGATCCGGGCCCGCCGTGTCGCTTTCGGTGTCACCGACTCGGCCTTCATCATGGGAAGTATGGGATCGGTCGTGGGAGAACGACTGACGCGACTGATCGAACGAGCGACCGAGCGAAAGATGCCGGTGATCATCATCAGCGGCTCGGGCGGCGGAGCCCGCATGCACGAGGGAATCCTGTCGCTGATGCAGATGGCCAAAGTCTCCGCCGCACTGGCCCGCTTCGATCGCGCCGGCGGCCTGTTCATCTCGGTACTCACCAATCCCACGATGGGTGGCGTGGCCGCCAGCTTCGCCTCGCTGGGCGACCTGGTCTTCGCCGAACCCAAGGCCCTGATCGGATTCGCAGGCCCTCGCACCATCAAGGCCACCATTCGGATCGAACTCCCGAAGGGATTTCAGACCAGCGAGTTCTTGCTGGAGCATGGCTATGTCGATCGCATCGTTCCCCGCGACCGACTCAAATCGGAAATCGCGCGAGCCATCGACTACTGCGGGAAGTAGTTCGGCAACCCATTGGCAACTTGCCGAATCCCCCAGATCGAAGTAGATTGGAGCTATGGGTATCTTAGCCAAGCTACAATCGATCTTTCAGAGCGACCGGGTCGACCTGAACCAGCGGTTCGAGTTGTTGCGGCGGGCCATTTCGGGCACCATGTCGAAGTTCTACATGGCTCGAGACCGCACCACCGACGAAATCGTCGGCTTGAAGATCGCCGACAAGGAAAAAGTGGCCGCGTTCGAGGCTCGTTTCAAAGGCCTCCACAAGCCTTCCGAAGGCGAAATCGCCATCGATCTGAAACATCCTCGCATCGTGGAGACGCGCGAATACGGACTCTCCACCGACGGCACGCCTTTCTTGGTCATGGAATACCTCGACGGCCCAGGCCTGCAGTTCCTGCTCAAACGGCACGACCCGGTCATTGAAGGGCACCGAGCACAATTGGTGCGGCAGATGGCCGAGGCGCTGCAATACGTCCATGAAAAGGGATGGATCCACCGCGACGTCTGCCCTCGCAACTTCATCTACCTCCCGCAATCCCAGTCGCTCAAACTGATCGACTTCGGACTCACGGTGCCGGCTACGGAGCCGTTTATGCGGCCGGGCAACCGCACGGGAACCCCGCTGTACATGTCACCCGAAGTGGTCCGCCGCCGGGCCACCGACCAGCGACTCGATATCTTCGCTTTCGGTGTCTCCGCCTACCAAGTCTGCACGTATGAGCTCCCCTGGCCAGTCGCCGATGCCACCGGTAAGGCGGCGCTGGCTCACGATACCCAACCCCCCACCAACATTCTCAAATACCGCCCCACGCTCAATCGCAAGCTGGCCAAGGCGATCATGAAGTGCATCGAACCCGATCGCAACAACCGGCCTCAGTCGATGGAGCAGTTTCTCACGATGATCCGCGATGTGCGGGAGGATGATGAGAAAATGAAAAATGAAAAATGAAAAATGAAAAATGGGGAGTGGAGAGTGGTGAGTGGGGAGTGGGTGACGGCGGGCCGATTTCCTCCGGCAACCTCACATCCTCGCGCGGATGGCTTCCCACAACGTGTCGATTCCCTCGTCCCGCGCAGCGCTGGCCTTGAGTACCGCGACGCGGTGGTCACCGGACAGATTGAGCAGGTCACCGAGCTGATTCACCATCTGATCCGCCCCCGGCAAATCGCCCTTGTGCACCAGAACGATATCAGCCACCTCGAGCACGCCGGCTTTCTCCCACTGCATCTCGTCGCCCGTTTGCGGCTGCATCAGCAGCACGACCGTGTCCGCCAAGTCGCGGACGGCCGTGTCCCCTTGTCCGGCTCCCACCGTTTCCACCAGCACCAGTTCGAACCCGAAATGGCCCAGCAGTCGGCATAGCAGATCGAGTCGCGGGGCCAGAGCCTGCTGACCGCTGGGAGCTGCCAGGCTGCGGATGAATCGCCCGTCATCCTCGGCCGGCGACGGCATCCGCACACGATCGCCCAGCAGCGCTCCTCCGGTCACCGAACTTTGGGGATCGCAGGCCAGTACGCCGACGCGAATGTCTTCGCGCCGAATCCTGTCCACCAACTTACCCACGAGACTGCTCTTGCCCACACCGCCACTGCCGGTAATTGCCACGATGTGAGCCGCCGGACGAGCGGCGTCCAACCGCGATTCGATTTCCTCCAACCGGTCGCCGCGCACCACGGCGGAAACCCATCGCGGCAGCGACGGCCGGTCGGCCCGCTCGAGTGTCTCCCAATCCGGAAGCGCTCCAGTGCGACTCCCCGATTCCCGCAGGAACTCGACAATCGAGTCGATCGGTGTTCCCGGCCCGAAGACTCGAGCAATGCCCAACTGCGCCAGCGGCTCGACATCTTCGGCCGGAATGATGCCTCCCATGATGACGCCGACGTGACCGAGTTGCCGGTCCTGCAGTTGTCGCATGACTCGAGGAGCCAACGTCATGTGGGCTCCGCTCAACAAGCTGATGCCCAGGTAGTCGGCATCTTCGTCGGCCACCGTCCGCACGACCTCTTCCACCTTTTGCCACAGCCCCGAATAGATAACGTGGAATCCGGCGTCGCGCAGTCCGCGGGCCACGACTTTGATGCCGCGATCGTGGCCGTCCAGACCGACTTTGGCCAACACGATTCGCAGAGGCAGTTCGTGAGGGTCGGACATGCCGAGCGGCTCCTTTGTCGAAACGGGAAAGAGGGGAAACCGAGGGCGGGGTTACACCAGCAACCGAGCCGGATGGCGGAGAGAGTCGATCACCTTGTTGGCGAACACGGCACCGACGGCGCCGTCGACGATCCGATGATCGAAAGAAAACGACAAATAGACTTCGTCCATCGGCCGGATCGCGCCGTGCGCATCGTAAGCGGGCACTCGGCGGATCTTGCCGATTCCCATGATGGCCACTTCCGGGTAATTGATGATGGGCGTCGAGGCCAAGCCGCCGAAATTACCGATCGATGTGACGGTGAACGTGCTGCCTCGCAACTGATCCGGCTTGGCCCGCATGGCCCGCACGTCTTGCACGAGTTGATCGATGGCCCGAGCCGTCTCGGGGAGACTCATGCGATCGGCTCCTCGGAGAACGGGCACCACCAGTCCCTTGTCGGTGGCCGTGGCAATGCCGATGTCGTAGCGGTCGTGCAGCGTGATCGTGCGATCGTCTTCGCTGAAGGTGGCGTTGACGATGGGCACGTGCTGGAGAGCTCGCACCACCGCCTTCACCCAGAACGCCAGATACGTGAGCTTGATCCCGTCGGCTTGCAGCGGTGCGGCCAATTCATCTCGCAACCGTACCAGGGAACTGACATCGCACGCGTCGATATAGCTGTAATGCGGAATCGACGAGACGCTGCGGACCATTTGTTCGGCCACTTTGCGTCGCAACCCGGCCAACGGAATCGTCGTACCGGCCTGCCCCAGATCGAACTGCAGGAGAGGGGAAGGGGCGGGAGCGGTGCTGGTGGGTACTTCCCGGCGAGCGACTTGGGCCACGTCCTCCATCAGAATGCGGCCGCCCGGACCACTCCCCGACACGGTCACCAGATCGATTCCCAGGCTGCGGGCCATCCGGCGCACCGACGGGGCCGCGCGGACGCGCAGATCGGGAGTTCCCACAGACGCCGGTCGGCCGGCCGCAGCGACCGCCACCGGCGAAGCGGCCACCGGTGAAGGAGTCTCCGTGGTGACGGACGTTGGAGTGGCTGCGGTACCACCGGCCGGCTCCGACGGCGCAGCCGATTCCACCGGATCGTACTGGAGAATCTCTTGCCCGACTTGAAACGTGGTGCCCGGTTCGATGAGGACTTCGCGGATCACACCGTGAAAGGGAGAAGGCAACTCCATGGTGGCTTTGTCGGTCATCACTTCGGCCAGGGTTTGGCCGTGACGCACTTCGTCGCCGGGCTGGACGCGCCACTCGACCAATTCGGCCTCGTACACACCCTCTCCCAGCTCGGGAACTCGAAACGCAACGCTCATGGTTCCTCCATCGCCAGTTCCAGCATGGCCCGCCGAATCTCGGGAAGTTGCGGCACCGTGTTTCGTTCGTATACCTGATTGAGCCCGATGCCGGGAACGTGTTTTCCCTGCAGGACTCGAGGCGGCGCCAGCACGTCGTAAAAGTGCTCCTCGACCACGCGCCGCAACAAGTGCTCTCCGAAATTCGTCACTTCGGTGTCTTCGTTGACGAACAGGACGCGGCCGGTCTTGAGGAGACTATCGCGGATAGCGTTCCAGTCGTAGGGGAAGATGGTGCGCAGATCGATCACGTCGAACGTGAGCCCTCGCTGCTGTTGCAATTCATCGGCGGCTTGAACGCAGATCGGCAACGTCCTCCCGTAGCTCACCACCGTCGCCGCACTTCCTTCGCGGCAGATCCGAGCTTCTCCCAGGCGAACGAAATGAGCTTCCAGCTTGGGCCACTGCGGCCGCCACGAAGAGCGGTCCTTGACGGGCGCATCGATCATCGCCTTGAGTTGCTCCAGGGACTCCGGTTCTCCGGGAATCCGCTCGTCGCCGGGGACGCGCAACAGGGCTTTGGGGAGCAGAGCCAGCACGGGGTTGGGGTCGACGATCGCCGAAAGCATCAGACCGTAGGCGTCGATCGGACGGCTCGGCATCACGATCTTCCAGCCCGCCAGCCGGGTCGCCCAACTCTCGAACGAGTGCGAGTGGTAGAGACTGCCTCGGATGCCCGAGCCGCTGGGAGTCATCAGCACCAGCGGCATCTCGTAATTTCCGGCGCTGGCCCACCGCTGATTGC
>JALSIV010000226.1 GCA_026989685.1 Pirellulaceae bacterium
GCCAAGGCGGCGCTGCTGCAAGCGGCCACACGGCTCCATCTGCATTCGCAGACGTACGATCGATTGCTGAAGCTTGGATCGGTCGTGGCCGGCAAGCGGATTCTCGAGGCGGAAACCGCGATGGCGGAAGCTCAGGTGGCACTTCACAAGGCCGTGCAGACTCTGGTGAATCTTGGATTGCCGATCACGCTCGAAGAAGTACACAAGACCCCGGCCAATCAGCTCGCCGAGCGCATTCGTTTTCTGGGGTTGCCGAGCGAACTGGTGGGACAACTCGATCCGGTGAGGACCACGGCGAATCTGCTTCCCGTCACGGCGCCTCGCGACGGCGTGGTGGTCTCCCGCGACGTCGTGGCCGGAGAAGTCATCGACACCAACACGACGATCTTCACGGTGGCCGACATCAAGCAGATGTGGCTGATGCTGAATGTCCCGCTCGAGGAAGCGCGTTACGTGCGACTGGGACAAAAGGTCGTCTTCCGTCCCGACGGCTCGGATCGGGCGGCTACCGGCACGGTCACTTGGATCAGTACCGACGTCGACGCGGAGACGCGCACGGTGCGGGTGCGGGCCGAGTTGCCCAATGAAGACGGTCGGTTGCGCAACGAGACGTTCGGCGCGGGTGATGTGATTCTCCGGGAAGAAGAGGATGCGATCGTGGTTCCCAGCACTGCCGTCCACTGGGAAGGATGTTGCTTCGTGGCGTTCGTGCGCGACAAGAACTATCTGAAGAAGGGATCGTACAAGGTCTTCCACACACGAATGGTGCGGCTGGGCATCACGCAAGGAGAGGTCACGGAGGTCATCGCGGGACTGCTTCCCGGTGAAGTGATCGTCACCGAAGGGAGCGGGATTCTGCGAGCCGAGTTGCTCAAGGGCAACCTGGGCGCCGGGTGACTGTGCGAATAACCGCCCTCAGTTGAGGGCCAAGCTGACGACGGCGCCGTGTTGGGGGACCATTCGCGGGAATCCACAGGAGAGAGTTTGCGGGACGATGCTCAACTGGATGATCGACTTTTCGCTGAAGAACCGGGTGGTCGTGCTGATTGCCGTCGGGGTCGCGATGGCGGCGGGAGCCTGGTCGCTGCAATACCTCGACATCGACGCGTTTCCCGACACGACGCCGGTGATGGTGCAAGTCAACACCACGGCGCCGTCCCTTTCGCCGGAGGAGGTGGAGCGGCAGATCACGTTCCCCATCGAACAGGTCATCGCGGGGCTCCCCGGTTTGCAGCAGCTCCGTTCGATTTCCAAATTCGGTCTCTCCCAAGTGGTGGTGGTGTTCGAGGACGGGACCGACATCTATTTCGCTCGGCAACTGATCAACGAGCGGCTGGGAACGGTGGAATTGCCGGCCGGCATCGAACGTCCCAAAATGGGACCGGTATCGACCGGTCTGGGGGAAGTGTTTCACTACGTTGTGCGATTGAAAGGCGCCGATCTGTCGAAGCTGCCCGACGATGTTCGGCGAGAAAAGCTGACGGAATTGCGCACGATCCACGACTGGGTGATCAAGCCGCAACTCCGCACGGTGCCCGGAACGGCGGAAGTCAACAGTTGGGGCGGCTATGAAAAGCAGTATCAGGTCCGGATCGATCCCGAACGTCTGATCAAGCACGGATTGGTTTTCGACGATGTGGTGGAAGCGGTTCGCGCCAACAATCGCAACGTGGGAGGCGGCAACATCACGCAGAACAGCCAGATGCTGCTGGTACACGGCATCGGCCGGACCGTCAATATCCGCCAATTGCAGAACATCGTAATCCGGGCCAAGGATGGAGTCCCCATCCGGGTCAAGGATGTGGCCGACGTGGAAATCGGGCATGAAATCCGCCGCGGGGCGGTGACCGCCGATGGGCAGGGCGAGGTGGTGTATGGTCTCGGTTTCATGCTGATGGGGGAGAACAGCCACGAGGTCACCCGGAAACTGAAGGCCAAGATGGAGGAAATCAAGGATGCACTCCCGCCGGGTGTCGAGATCGTGACCGTCTATGACCGGACGGAACTCGTGGACCACGTGATCGATACGGTGCAGAAGAATCTGTTTGAAGGCGGGTTGCTGGTGGTAGCAATCTTGTTCATCTTTCTGGGGAATCTCCGCGCTGGATTGATTGTGGCATTGGCGATTCCGCTATCGATGCTGTTCGCCTTCTCGGGGATGCTCCGGTTCGGGATCGCCGCCAGTCTGCTGAGTCTGGGGGCGATCGACTTCGGGCTGGTGGTCGATAGTTCCGTGGTGATGATCGAAAACTGCGTGCGGAAGCTGTCGCACGGGGTTCCACCCGATATGACGAAACTCGATGTGGTGCGCGACGCGGCCGTGGAAGTGCGGAAGCCGACGATGTTCGGCGAACTGATCATCATGATCGTCTATCTACCCATTCTGACGTTGCAGGGAGTCGAGGGAAAACTGTTCCGGCCCATGGCGCTGACGGTGATCTTCGCGCTGGCCGGATCGATGGTTCTGTCGCTCACGCTGATGCCGGTGTTGGCGAGCTACCTCTTGCCGACGCGGATGGTGGAACGGGAACCGCTGGCGATTCGCTGGATCAAGCGGCTCTATCGCCCGGTGCTGCAGTACACCATGCACCACAAGCTGGCGGTGATCGGCTTCGCCGGATGTCTGCTGCTGGTCGCATTCGGATTGATCGCGCCCAATCTGGGAAGTGAATTCGTCCCCAAGCTCTCCGAAGGAGCCATCGCCATCAATGTGGTGCGTCTGGCGGGAACGGGCTTGCACGAGTCGATCCGGTACAACACGCAGATGGAACGAGCCCTCTTGCGCGAGTTCCCCGACGAAGTCGAGCATGTCTGGAGTCGGATCGGCAGTGCCGAGGTGGCGACCGACCCGATGGGCGTCGAGTTGACCGACATGTTCATCACGCTGAAGCCCCGCAGCCAGTGGAAACGGGCGACCACTCAGGACGAGCTGACGGAGTTGATTCAACGGAGTCTTCGCGAATTGCCCGGACAGCGGATCGCCATGACGCAGCCGATCGAAATGCGACTCAATGAGATGATCTCGGGAGTCCGCTCCGACCTGGCGGTGAAACTGTTCGGCGACGACTTCGAGGTGCTGGTGGAAAAAGCGGGCGAGATCCAGAAGGTGCTTCAGTCCATTCCCGGCGCGGCCGACGTGAACGTCGAGCAGGTTACCGGTCAACCGGTGCTGCAGATCCGTATCCGTCAGGATGAGCTGGCCCGCTACGGCGTTTCCGCCACACAGGTACTGGACCTGGTCGAATCGCTGGGGAGCTACGAGCTGGGAGAGGTGTTCGAGGGACAGCTCCGATTTCCGCTGGTGATCCGCCTGCCCGAGCGGATTCGCGCCAGCGACCAGGCGATCGGCGCCATCGAGATCCGCACGCCGAGCGGTCAGCGGATTCCGCTGTCGCGGTTGGCCGACGTGCGTCTAGTGGAAGGGCCGTCGACGATTACCCGCGAGTGGGGCTATCGGCGCATCAACATCTCCAGCAATATTCGCGGCCGCGATATCGGCAGCTTCGTCGAGGAGGCCCGCCGTCGCATTACGCGGGACGTGAAGCTGCCTCCCGGTCGCTACCACTTCGATTTCGGCGGCCAATTCGAAAACCTGATCAGCGCTCGCAAGCGATTGGTCGTCGTAGTTCCCATTGCACTGCTGCTGATTTTCGCCCTGCTCTATCTCACTTACGGCAACGTGGTGGACGCGGTCCGCGTTTTCACCGGCGTGCCCTTCGCGTGGACCGGCGGCATCATCGCGCTGTGGATTCGCGACATGCCGTTTTCCATCTCCGCCGCCGTCGGGTTCGTGGTGCTTTCGGGTGTGGCCGTGCTCGACGACATGCTGTTGGTCTCCTACATCCGCCAGTTGCGCGCTCGCGGAGCGGGCTTGGAAGACGCGGTGGAGCAGGCGGCGATGACTCGATTGCGCCCCGTATTGATGACGGCGATGGTGGCCAGTCTCGGCTTTGTGCCGATGGCGTTGAATACGGGAATGGGAGCCGAAGTGCAGCGGCCGCTGGCGACGGTGGTGATCGGGGGTGTCATGAGCGCCATGGTGATGTCGCTATTGGTGCTGCGCGTGTTGTACATGGTGTTTGCCGGTCCGGTTACCGCGAAGCACTCGAGAGCGCCGGCCCGGTTGTGCGAAGAAGACCTGTTGGCAAGTTCTTTGGAAAAGGAGTGAACGATGACTCTGAGTAGCGTTTCTCGTGGATTGGCGTGCGGAATCGTCGTCGCGATGGCGGTGTGGTCGGTCGGTTGCACCGCGAGCAAACCGAGCGGGGACGCGACGGCGATGAACGAAACGTCTGCAGAACAGGAAGACCGGACCGACGACGATGACGGTCATCATCTGAACGGCTGGTGGTGTACCGAGCATGGCGTGCCGGAGAAGGACTGCAGTGTCTGCAGTCCGGCGGCAGCGAAGAGATTCAAAGAGAAGGGAGATTGGTGCGAGGAGCATGGCCGAGCCAAGTCGCAGTGCTTCAAGTGCGACCCATCGAAAGCGGAGAAATTCGCCAAACTCTATGAGGCGAAATTCGGCAAGAAACCGCCCCAGGCGACCGATTGACGTTGCGGCGACTCGGGGCAGTCAGTCACCGTCTTCCAAGCTGCGCCGTTTAGTCATCTGAACGGCGTTTCCCCGCTCGTTGAATTCAACCGTGTCCATAAAACCCCGCATCAGCATCACGCCGCGGCCGGAGGGACAGGCCAGGTTTTCATCGAGAGTGGGATCGGGGACCGCGTTTGGATCGAACCCTGGACCTTCGTCGGCGACCCGCACGCACAATTCCTCCGCGCCAAGGCGACACTGGAACTCGACCATCTTGTCTGTGTCGAGTTGATTGCCGTGTTTGATGGCGTTGACAATCGCTTCTTCCAATGCGAGATGGACAGCGAAAATATCTCCCTCGGGCCACGCTCGCTTGCGCAGCTCGGCCAGGATCTCTTCCACGATCGCCCGGCCCGCCTCGGTGTCGCTGGGAATCCGCACGTCCTTCGTCCATGTGTTTCGAGTTTGCATCCGCGTCGTCAACCGAGGAGAGGGTACCGAGAATGTCATGGGATCGAGCCTGTGGCCTCATGCAGTAAGTTCGAATTGGCGCAATGCTCCATCTTGATCGTCCACGATCTGAAACACCTGATCCAACCGCGTCATGGAAAAGAGGTCTCGCAGCGAAGAGGAAAGCCCGCACAACACGAGCTTGCCACCCATGCTGCTGATCGCTCGATCGAGCACTATCAGTCTATTCAGTACGGCGCTGGAAATGAACTCCACTTGGGAAAAATCGAGTACCGTATTGGGCCCGTCCATTGGAGGGGATGCCGTTACCTCGCGCAGCCGCGTGTCGACCGCCACGGTACTCAACATCCGGCGGACAACAAATCGAATCACGGTGATGTCGCCGACCTTGAAATGAGCCTCGTTGATATTGGACATCGGCAGGACTCCGGGAGAAAACGGGCTTCGGCGATCAAGGCTCTCCCACTCCCGAGGTGGTTTCCGAAGTGAGCACGGCGCGCGAGACCAACAAGTAGTTCTTGCCTCGGAACTCGGTCACCATTCCGCTGACCAGCCAAATCCGGCGGCGGTTTTCGGCGACCAACTCGGATAGTCGTTCCAGTGCCAGATTCTCGAGTACCGTCATCTCCTTGACGTCCGGCGCCTGAGGATAGAAGGCGACCCGTTCACCGGTCAGGCGAAACTCGCCCTTCACTTTTTCTAGTATCGTGCCTTGACGCAGTCGCTTCTTCGAAGATTCTGTTTTGCCGGTGGTCGACCGCGGGGACTTTCGTGCAGGGGACCAGCTCCTCGATGATGGTTCTTCACTCCAGACTGTTGGAAGCGAGGTTCCGACGGTCGCAATCAGCAGCCCCGCCAACCAGAGCGGCTTCAAGATCCTGCCCACTAGCATTGCGATAGATCCTCTCCGTTTTTCGCTCGCCCGTATCGTCGCTCGGTGCCCTGATGAAGTGTAGCTCATAAATGGGCGCCCTGCGGTCGTCGAGCAACATGTTGTGAAAATGACCGAGCGCATCGGTCCGTGTTGTTTGCAGGCAACATCACCAACCGCGGCTAGATCCGACATTAGCGGTGATTCCATGCTGTAACTCACTTCACCGTACTGATTTGTCACTTATCTGTCCGGCCTTCCAGCTCAACCGTGGCATGGTGCGTGCTTGGTGTTCGGAGCACATCTGGCGAGCAGGCACTCGAAGGAAAGGTCGGTCATGTCGAAGAGTCCGTTGATAGGGGTGGGAACGTTTCTAGTGATCTTGGCGCTGGGAGACGCGAGCCGGGCATCGGCAACGGAGAAGCTGGTGTTGGTTCACA
>JALSIV010000227.1 GCA_026989685.1 Pirellulaceae bacterium
GGAGAGGTTGACATTCGCAGTGACCAGCAGACGCTGTGGCTTCGCTTCGACCACGGTGCCTCCCGGATCTGGCGACCCATTGCCTGGTCGGCGGTGACGAGGATCGAGCAAAGCGGTCGCGCGATTACGAAGGACGAAGCATTGAGTTCGGCAACGCGGGCTCCCGATCGCCCTCAGCGCGTTCAGATCCCTCTGGCGACCGGCGACCCCAGCATGGCGGATCAGGCCGACCGTCTGTTGGCAGCACAGCCTCGCGTCGCCGGAATCGAATTCGACGCCGGATTGGCCAATTGGGATGAGGATGCCGCATCAGACGGTCTGGTAGTGCGACTGCGAATCTACGACGTGGCCGGGCGATCCCTGCCGGTGGCGGGCAACATGGAAGTACGACTGATGGGAGTCCGGTATCGCACTGCCCGGTCGGGAGCGCGACGACAACGCTCGCCCGTCGCGACGATCGGCCGTTGGACTCGCGCGTTTTCCGCCGAGCAAATGACCAACGGGGCTCAGTGGCGACTCCCCTTCCAGGCCAACCATCCGCAGTGGGACCGCAGTTGGAAGGCGTCCGGGTTGGTCGTGGTGACGGTGACCATCCCGGGGCACGGGACGTTCACGGCCAGCCGCGATTTTATTCGCACCCGTCCCATCAGCCCGACGCGGGACGAGCAAGCGCGGGTGACCGGGTCCCCGTTCTTTGCCGGCGAGCGGACGGGGGGGTGACCGCGCCGGCGAGGCACCGGTTTCACCGCAGACCGGTCACTGGGGCTTGGGCATGGCCAGGGCATGCAGGACCAGCACCGAGCCGACGGAGATCAGCATCCAGCCGAGCCAGCTCGGCGGTCGGATGGTGCGGCGCGAGACGGGCGGCGGACTGGTCATCAACGAGGGAGTGAAATCGGCCGAGGCCTGTCCGGAGGTTTTATTCAGTCGCTTGGCGATGAACTGGCTGGTCTTGCCATTGAGGACGATGCTATCGACCATGCGGAACTGGAGTCCGAGAAAGAGAAGAATCAGCCCGATCAGGAAAAAGTGATTGCGGTTCAGTTCCACGAGATCGCTCCTTCTTCTGTCTGCTGCGCATTGGTCCTCATCCATCGTTTCGAACCGACGGGCGTTCGGTCTTGATGGAAACCTTCCTGCGCACGATTCGCCTGTTGTAACGGTTTTGCCGGTCCATCTGTTGCCATGGGCGAGCCGATTCCCTATCGTTCGAGCAGGGAACAACGGACGGCCTTCGAATATGGGGAGCGGCGATGCCGGAACGGACGCAGCTTCGACGATATACGCTCAGGCAGCACTTGCTCCGCCTTGCGGTGTGGATCGTTGCCAATCTGTTCTATCGGTTCCGGATTTGGGACCGGGACAACATTCCGGCCAGCGGCGGAGCGTTGTTGGTCTGCAATCATGTCTCCTGGCTGGACGGATTGCTGATCCTGCTATTGGTGCGGCGTCCCGTCCGGATCATCGCCTGGTCCGGCAACTTCCAGATGCGGTGGTTGCGCGCGTGGGCCACCCGGTGGGGGCTGATTTTCATCCAGCCGAAGCGCCGCAAAGAAATGTTGGCCGCTCTCGGCGAGGCTCGCGACTCGCTGGCTCGCGGTGAACTGGTCTGCATTTTCCCCGAAGGCGGGATCACTCGGACAGGACAGTTGCAGGGGTTCAAGCCGGGAGCCATCTGGCTGCTCAAGGGGACGGACGCTCCGGTGATTCCCGTCTACTTGGACGAGCTGTGGGGCAGTATCTTCAGTTTTTCGGGTGGACGGTTTTTCTGGAAACGGCCCAAGAAGTGGAGATATCCGATTTCGATCCATTTTGGCCGACCGCTACGCCATCCCCGCCATCTGCATCAGATTCGAAACGCCGTACAGGAATTGGGAGCCATTGCCGTGATGCGCCGAGCCGATCGTTTTGTTCCGGTGACTCGCTCGTTCTTGCGAGCCTGCAAGCGTCGACTATTCGGCAGCAAGATCGCCGACACGCTGGGAGCGGATTTGAGCGGCGGGATGTTGTTGATGCGCACGCTGATCCTCAGGCGTCTGTTGCGGCGTCACACCATTCAGCCCGACGAGGGGCATGTCGGAGTGCTGCTTCCTCCCGGCGCCGCTGCGGTCGTCGTCAATGCCTCACTGGCGCTCGATCGCCGAGTGCCGGTCAATTTGAACTACACGGTCACTAGTGAGATCATGAATTCGTGCATTCGTCTGGCCGGCATCCGCACGGTGCTCACCAGCCGGAAATTCATGGAGAAGTTCGAATTCGAGCTCGATGCCAACGTCGTCTATCTCGAGTCCTTCAAGGACCGGCCCACCATCGCCGACAAAGTGGTGGCCGCGCTGTTCACTTATGCCGTTCCTTCTCGGTTGCTCGACCGCTGGTTTGGATTGCACCACATTCGCCCCGACGACCTGCAGACCATCATCTTTACTTCCGGATCGACCGGGGAGCCCAAGGGCGTCATGCTCAGTCAGCTCAATATCGCGTCCAACGTGGAGGCTATTGAGCAAGTGGTGCACCTGCACAAGCAAGACGTCTTGTTGGGGATTCTCCCCTTCTTTCATTCGTTCGGCTATACGGTGACGCTGTGGACGGCGCTCAGTCTCGATGTCAAGGGGGCCTATCATTTCAGTCCCCTCGATGCTCGGCAAATCGGACAGCTCGCGCGTAACCATCGCGTCACCGTCGTGCTTTCGACTCCGACCTTTTTGCGAGGCTTCCTGCGACGGTGCGCTCCGGAGGATTTCTCGAGCGTCGACGTGGTCATTACCGGCGCCGAGAAACTGCCGCCCAGTTTGGCCGATGCGTTCGAAGAGAAGTTCGGCGTTCGGCCATTGGAGGGCTACGGCACGACCGAGTTGTCGCCGCTGGTTTCGGTCAACGTTCCACCGAGTCGCGCTTGGAGCGACATCGTCGTCTCGGCCAAAGAAGGGAGCGTTGGACGCCCTATTCCGGGTGTGGCGGCCAAGACGGTTCATCTGGACACGGGTGAAGAACTCGATGCCGGCGAATCGGGCATGCTGCTGATCAAGGGACCCAATGTGATGCTGGGCTATTACCAGCGTCCCGACCTCACCGAACAGGTACTCAAGGACGGCTGGTACACCACCGGCGACATTGCCATGATCGATTCCGACGGGTTCATCCATATCACGGGGCGCCAAAGTCGGTTTTCGAAAATCGGCGGTGAAATGGTGCCGCACATCGAGATCGAGGAGAAACTGGCAGCCATCCTCGGTGGAGACGAAGAAACTCCGCAAGTCGCCGTTACGGCCGTTCCCGACCCGCGCAAGGGTGAACGACTGGTGGTGCTTCACACGGCCATCGATTTTTCTCCTGACGATCTGAGATCGAAATTAGCGGAAATGGGACTGCCCAACCTCTACATCCCCTCGGCCGATTCGTTCGTGCAAGTCGAGGAGATTCCCGTATTGGGCAGTGGCAAGCTCGATCTCAAGCAAGTCCAACAATTGGCGCGTGAGAAACTTGGAGTGGCGGACTGATTCGACAGCGACGTCAGCCGCCGAACTTCATGGCTTTCAGCATGTTCTTGAGTGCATCATCTTGCTTGGCCAGCGTCGCTTTGGGGCCAATGATCTTGATAAAGTACTGCCCTTTGTCGGGCGTCACGATGATGGCGCCCAGCATCTGGTAGTCGGTTCGCAACTTTTCCGGCGCCCCCGAAAACGGTCCGCCCGACCGTTCGCGAAACGTGCCTTCCAGATCGACCAGCGTTACCGCGACCTTGCCGACTTTGAAAGCGCTCTCGCCGCTGCGCGACAGCTTGGCGAACTGAGACTTCCAGCGATCGATGTTCGCTCGGATCGACCCGCCGGCACCCATGATGGTGACGCGAGCCGGCGCCGTCTTGCCATCGCTCGATGCGATCGCGAACTCGTACTGGATGATGCGAAACCGAGGATCCTTTTTCTTCCACGACTTGGGAGCCTTCATGGTGAGCGCACCGCCCGCCAGGCGGATGGCCGTTCCCGTATCGTCGGCTGCGTCGACTTGCGCGATCGTGGCCAACGGCAGGAGTAGCCCGATGATCAATCCGCTTCGTCGTTGACGTCTCAACATGGTCGTGTTCCTCCTGGTAGGATAGTATCCGCACAGCGAATGGTAGGGGGCTGGTCGTGCGTGAGCACCAGTATAGGGGATGACGCGAGAGCTGTTCACCGGCGCTGCGGAAGAGAGACCGCACCGGTCGCCTCGCCGACACGCTCGCTCAATCAGTTTTAGAGCCTGTAACAAAACCCGCCGCACCGCTGCCGACGCTCGGATATGTTGCTTGAGGCCTGAAGTTCTGTGACAGCCTCTTAGGACGAAAAATGGTACGGTAAGATCCGCGACGGAGGAAGAGGCACCATGAACGGAAAGAACGTTCTGCACACGTCAATGTACCGGTCGATTTTCCGCAGCAGGGCAGACCGATTCTGGCAGTCGGCAGCCATCGGATGCGCACTGCTGCTTGTGTGCGGATGGTCGCCGGCGGGCGAGCATCCTTCGGACGTGACGCCGACTGCCCGGTGGTGGAGGTCCTACCGAGGCGCCGATGCCAAGGGTCCGCACGTGCTGGGGTTCTGGAATTTCGACGGTTCCGGCGAGCGATGGGTCGATGACGCTTCGAGCCACCGGCACCGGACTCGGCCGACCGGAGCCAAATGGTCGGCGAATGGCCGCTTCGGCGGTTGTCTGGAAAGTGACGCCGGCCATCCCGTATCCAACGTCAGCCATTCTGTTCGGGTGCATCCCGCGACGGTCCTGTATCCGGCGGCGCCTTTCTCCGTCGAGATGTGGGTGAAACCAAAGGCTCCCGATTCGTTTCCTGCCGCGATCGCTCCGGTGCTGATCGACTCGAAATACGTCCCCTACGACCACACCGGCATGATGTGGTCTCTTTCGCGCGAAACGGGGGGCCGCCGTCAGTTGGTGGTCGAAATCGGACTGGGCGATCACTCGCAGACGTGGTACTCCGACCCGATTCGGCTCGTTTCACAAGAGTGGCAGCATCTGGCCTGGAGTTATGATGCTCGAGGCACCGTTACGTTCTACCACAACGGATCGGTCGTCGGCCGGGTCCACCACGAGAACGCCGGGCCGATGGCGCGCGGCACGCGCGGGTTGACCATCGGCGACCGCCAGGGCTCGCTCTACCGAGGCTTTCCCGGCTGGATCGACGAAGTACGCATCACTGCCGGCGCGACCGATTTCCGGCCGGTGGTGATCGAACCCGATCGATCGCCGATTGTAATGCGGCGAATGACAACGGACCGGCCCGTACGCTGGCGAATCGCCGACCGAACCGGACAACATCTCACGTCGCGCAGACTTTCGATCCGCTTTCCCGGTGGAATCACGGTGGAGCGTTCCCTGCCGGCAGCCGGGCCGGGCGAACCGGCTGATGTGGAGACGCCCGTACCCAGTCATCTCAGGACGGGGCGTTACCCGATCCAAGCCAGCTTGACTTTGAAAGACTGGCCGGAACCGGGAAGCAACTACGTGGCTCGCCAGGAGATTCCACTCGTGATCACCGCTCGTCCGCTACCGCACTCGTTTCCGGTCGTCATGTGGGGTGTCGGTGGAGTCGCGAATGTGGTGCGGGAGATTCCACGCCTGAAGCAGATCGGCTTTACGCACTGCTTGGGACTACGAGCCGACTATTTCGCAATCTGGAAAGACGGAAAACAGGCGATGCCGGGAACAGAAGAGGAGATCCAGGCCGCTCGAGCCATGCTGGATGTGGCACTCGAAAACAACATCGGCGTGATCGCCGGCCTTTCGCCAGGACATTGGCTGCGGTCGGCCGAAGCGGGAAAGCCCTTCTTGCGAATCGACCGAGAAGGCAAGCCGTACGCTCGGGCCGACGTGAGCGGCCTGTTTCCTCGAGTCCAGCAGTTTTGCTACGACACCGGCCGCGCGATGGCTCGGGCCTACGGAGATCATCCCGCATTCGCCGCGTCGTTGATTCACACCGAGACGCGCGGCGCTTCGCAGGTGTCGTTCCATTCCTTGGAGCTCAAGGCGTTCCGCGAGGCGACCGGGTTGGAGGTGCCGTCGGAAGTCCGTTCCAAGCGAGGCGTCGACTATCGAAAGCTCAAGGATTTTCCTGCCGATCGGGTCATTGCGGACGATGATCCCATTTTGCAGTTTTACCGCTGGTTCTGGCGGCAGGGAGACGGTTGGAATGGATTACATACCAAACTGGTTGCCGGCTTGACGGAGAATATGAAACCACGCGATGACTTTTGGACGTTCTATGATCCGGCCGTGCGAGTGCCCAGCATCGGGGGGAGCGGCGGCCGAGTCGACGTGCTGTCTCATTGGACCTACACCTATCCCGATCCGATCCGGATCGGACTTTGCACGGATGAGCTGTTCGAGATGGCGCGAGTCAACCGGCGAAGACAGCGGGTGATGAAGATGACGCAGATCATCTGGTACCGCTCGCAAACGGCCCCGCCGCGCCGAGCACCTCAAACCGGGGACTCGCCTTGGGTCGATCGCGACCCGGACGCCGCCTACATCACCATCGCGCCGATGCACCTCCGTGAGGCACTCTGGTGGAAACTGGCCCGACCGATCGAAGGCATCATGTACCACGGCTGGCAGTCGCTGGTTCCCACCGAATCGAAGAGCGCCTACCGCTTGACCAATGACCGGACTCGCGACGAGTTGCGGCGGCTGATTCGACAGGTGGTCCAGCCGCTCGGCCCGACACTCAAGCAGGTTCCCGACCCACCTTCCGATGTGGCGTTCCTCGAGAGTTTCACGTCCCAGATGTTCGCGGGACGAGGAACCTACGGTTGGAATCATTCCTGGGCGGGGGACGTGTACCACATTCTGATGTACGCCAAACTGCAGCCTCGAGTGTTGTACGAGGAATCGCTCCTGGCAGACGGCTTGGCGGGAGTGCGCGTGTTGGTGATGCCGGATTGCGATGTGTTGCCCCGCTCGGTGGTGGAGGCGGTTCGAGCCTTTCAGTCGGCCGGTGGAATCGTGATTGGTGACGAGGAAACTTGTCCGGCGATCAATCTCGACTATACGTTGCCGCGGTATACCCGCACCAAGGAGGCGGCAGCAGACAAGCGGGAGTTGCAACAACGGTCCGCTCGGCTTCGCGAGTGGCTGCACGGCAAGTATCAGCCGTACGTCGATTCCGATCATCCCGACGTTGTGGTGCGCTGCCGCAGGTACGCAACGACCGATTATGTGTTCGCCGTGAACGACCGCCGGAGATTCGGGACGTACGTGGGCCAGTATGGGCTGGTGATGGAAGACGGGCTGCCCGCGAAAGGCATCGTTCGGGTTGCGAGGAACAGCGGGTATGTCTACTCATTGACCGAGCGGCGGGCGGTCGACGTGTCGACTTCTCCGGGTGGCTTGTCGGTTGCCTGCGATTTGGGACCGTGCGAGGGCCGGGTCTGGATGATCACCGAGCGCCCGATCCGCAAGGTGACGGTCGACATGCCGAAGGCGGCCAAGCGAGGCGAGGCTATAGACATCCGGATTGCCGTTACCGATGGCCAACGTCCCCTGGACGCGGTGATACCGCTAAGGGTGTCGATTCTCGATCCGGAAGGCGCGGTTGCCGAGTACAGTGGCTATTATGGCGCTGCCGGTGGAGCCGCCGCGATCCACTTCGACTTCGCATCGAATGACCGCACCGGTGTGTGGCAAGTCAGAGTGCAGGAATTGGCATCGGGACGATCGGCCGCCGGTTACATCGAATTGAGCGAGTAGACGGATTGAGGTTGGACGCATGTTACGGCGAGTGGACACGAAATCGGTGGATCGGGCATTCGTTGTCGGCGGTACTGGCTGCCTTCGGCGATCGACTCGCACGGCGCTGGCGTTGCTGGCTGCGACACTGCTGCTTGGTGTAACAGGCCGAACGCGGGCCGAGATTCCCAGTAAGCCCAACATCGTGTTCATTTTGGCCGACGACTTGGGGTACGGCGACCTGGCCTGCTATGGCAGAAAGGATATCCGCACGCCCAATCTGGATTCTCTCGCGCGCCAGGGGGTTCGGTTTACCGCTCACTACGCCAACGGCGCCGAATGCACGCCGACGCGCACCGCCTTCTTGACGGGGCGCTATCAGCAGTGGGTCGGTGGACTGGAATGTGCGATCGGGACCGGCAACGTGGGGCGCTACGACGACGCCAAGCGGCTTTCGGATCGTCATGATCTGGGACTGCCCACCTCCCTGCGCACGTTGCCTCGCATGTTGAAAGATGCGGGATACCAGACGGCCATCACCGGAAAATGGCACTTGGGCTACGAGCCCAAGTTCGCTCCGCATCTGCACGGCTTCGACTACACGTTCTACTGCATCGGCGGCGGGATGGACTACTTTCATTACCTCGACAATCTGGCCTACTACAACCTGTTTCGCGATGGCAATCCCGTTTCGGCCAAGGGATACTTCACCGATCTGGCGACGGATGAGGCGATGCGTTTCATTCGCAGCCGGGACCGTTCACGGCCTTTCTTCCTCTATCTGCCCTACACGTCTCCTCACTCGCCGTTTCAAGGGCCCGACGATTGGCGGCGCGATCCGTTGCCGCTTGAGTCTCCGCTGTGGAACCAAGGGAAGGCTCCGCCTGAAACCTATATCGCCATGATCGAACACATGGACCGGCGGATCGGCGACCTGTTGAAACTGATCGACGGCGAGGGCCTGGGCCGGCAGACACTGGTGATCTTCGCCAGTGACAACGGCGGGACGCGGAGTGCTCGCAACGAGCCGCTGTCGGGCATCAAGGGGATGACGTTTGAAGGCGGCATCCGCGTTCCCGCGATGGCTCGCTGGCCCGACGTGATTCCCGCCGGAACCGTATCGGATCAAGTCTGCATTACCTTCGATTTTACCGCATCGATCGTGGCCGCTGCCGGGGCCACACCCTCACCTCAGACTCCACTGGAGGGCATGGACATTGTGCGGCACGTAGCGGAAGGCCGAGGTGATGTGAAGCGGAAACTGTTTTGGCGCAAGCCTCGCGGCGACACCGTCTGGATGGCAGCTCGGGACGGCAACCTGAAGTACGTGGCGAAGCGGAAGGGAGACCGACTGCAGGAGTACCTGTTCGACATCGCCGCCGACATCGGAGAAAAGCACGACTTGAAAGCGACTCGGAGGGCCGATTTCGAACGACTGCGACGGGATTACCGGAAGTGGGAATGGACCGTACGCGCCGGGCGGCGAGGCCGACCCGAGGGCGAGTGATCGTGCGGCCGAATCGTGCCGCTCATGCGTCGGCGCGGGAAGCGGCGGATGCCCTGGCCGTGGTCGTATCGGATGGGGCAGCCGTGTTGGGCGGGCGGGTGAACCACCGGCGTTGGAGTCGATAGAGTCCGTAGCCGCTGGCTGCCAACGCGGCGAGGAACAAGAGAAACAGCAGGCCGATGCCGTAGGGCAGGGCGCGCGCTGCCAGGTCGGCTCGGGCCGCCGCAGGATCGCGGTACTCGATGGTCGGCGGCGTGTAGTATTTGCGAGCGAATTCGGCGTCGACATCGAGTCCGGCGGCGATCCACTGCTTTTCGTCGGCGACGATCTGCTCGTGCCAGCGGCGCGCCTCTTGCAGCTCCTTCTGGAACGTGGCCTCGAGTCGCTCCAGCGTCAGTTGTTCGTATGTGAGCTTGTGTACGGTTTGCCTCTGAAGCGCCACTTTGGCCAGATGGCGGTAGGCGGCCTGCGCTGCGTCGCTTTTCGCTTCGTAGGATGCCTTGAGGTAGGCTCGCGCTGCCAATCGCTTACCATCGTGAGTCCAATCAAGAGCTGACAACAGATCTCCCAGTGCCTCGAGCAGCACGGGCGAGTCGTAATTGCCGAACCGCATCATCCCCAGGACGCCCTTGATGGCGCGCCGCAACTCCGCCTCGCGCGGATCGAAATCATCGGTTCGGTCTTCCAGTTGTCGATCCAACACGAAGCGAGCGAACCCCCGCGGCTTGGAAGCGTGGTTCTTGTCGGGGTCGAAGGCCGGATTGAGAGGCAGGGAAAGGGGGGACTGTTCAGACGTTCGCGAGAGGACGTATTCGACCAACAACTGTTGGTAGATCTCTCGCCCGAAATGGGCGTCGGGGTTGATCTTGATCGCTTCGCGGATGTGGGCCAAGCCTTCCTCGAGACGTCCCGAGTGGATCAGGAACGTCCCCAGATTGGCTTCGGTCTCGTAGAGTCCCGGTTGGATCGCGTCTTTCTTGCGGATGGTCTCGATCGCTTCGTCGTGCTTTTCCAGCTTGTCGTAGGCGACGGCCAAATCGTCGTAGTATCGAAGGTTGCGCGGGGTCGTCTGCAGTTTGCGTTTGCGGTCTTCGATTCGCCACTGGTAATAGGCCGGGGAGTGCCGCAGGAACTTTCCGGTGATCAGCTCCAGTGCCGTAGGGAACCGCTGACGTTCCATCATCAGCGTGTCATGGTCCCACATGCAGGCCAGCAGGGGTGGAGTCAGCAGCAGAGTGGCAATAGCGATCGGACAGAAAAGTCGGCGTCGGGGCATGGCGACGATCCTTTGCGCAACGGATTGGGTTCCCCAGATGCCCCGATATTATACCGCAGCGTTCCGCACGACGCACTATGATTTCAAGCACCGTCCGATGTGGCGGACGGCCTGCCGCAGGCGGTTCTCGTTTTCGACCAGGGCCATGCGGACGAATCCTTCGCCCGACGGGCCGAAGCCACTGCCGGGGCTGACGGCCACATCCCCTTTTTCCAGCAGCATCATGGCGAAGTCCATGGTCGACATCTGCGACCGCCAGGGCTCGGGAATGGGAGCCCACACGAACATGCCGGCTCGAGGCGGCGTCACGTCCCAGCCCAGACGCCTCAGTCCGCTGACGAGCACGTCGCGACGTTTGGCGTAGATTCGAGACTGGGATTCGATTTGCGCCTCTCCATGTCGCAGGGCCATGATGGCGGCGACCTGGATGGCGCGGAACATGCCGTAATCGTAATAGCCTTTGATGGTCCCCAGTCCCCGGATCATCTCGGCGTTTCCGGCGCAGAAGCCGACCCGCCAACCGGCCATGTTGTATCCCTTGCTCATGGTGGTGAATTCCACACCCACATCGCGAGCCCCCACGGCGGCGAGAAAACTGGGGGGATGATAGCCGTCGAAGGCGACGTCGGCGTAAGCGAAGTCGCTGATCACCATCAGACCGTACCGTTTGGCCAGTCGTACCACCTCGGTGTAGAACTCCGCCTCGACAGTGACCGTGGACGGATTGTGGGGATAGTTGAGAATCAGCAGCTTCGGCTTGGGATAGAGATGCTGGCAAGTGTAGGCGATGTTGCGCAAGAACGCATCGGAGTCGCCCACTTCGAGTGCGATCACG
>JALSIV010000228.1 GCA_026989685.1 Pirellulaceae bacterium
AGGGATGAAGCGGCGCGCTGAGAATCGGGAGTGACGTCGCCGATCAAGGGACAGCGGATTTCAGTGCAGGCATCGAGTGCGCATACCGAGAACTACCGCACGAGGATTCTCTTCTACTGCGGCAAGCTGGACGTGATGCCTGCGGCATCGACTCGATAGCATCCGTCTTTCCTTCACAGCGGATTGGCAGACATGGTGCGCCACCACGCGCCGAGGTTGCGGGGGCGCTGGATTCGACATCCACTCTGACATTGGGCGTCACGGCATCTCGAACCGACTGGAAGGCGGCGGCTTCCCCCGTCCCGTCGGTTGACGGAAGGTGAGCTGACTCACGAGCGCCCGGAACCCCTCCATGAGATTCCGTGAAGCACCACTTCCCTCGATTCCCACTACAATGGGTCGATGGCATTATAGTCGCCGCTTCTCATTCGTGTCACAACATCAGGAATCGCCATCTTATGCGAAAACCGACACTGTATGCCATGCTGGCAGCATTTCTGATCGGCTATGTCGCTCACATGGGCGTGGCACGGATCATGACCTTCGTCAACCGCCACCAGATCGACGTGACCTACCACTGGAAGCGGGTCGACGCCTACCACGCCTACTTGCGGAATCCGGGAAACTACACGGTGACCAACGGACTCTCCGGTGCCACGATTCCCTACGACATCGAGCCTCACCTGGCCTATCTGGTTTCCGCCAATGAATTGTATCACGTCGACCTCATCCTGCCGACGGTTCCCTACGGTGACAAGGCGAATCGGCATTGGATGCAATATGTGGAACGGCACCGTGAGACGATCATCCATGCCAGCGGTTCGGTTCCCAACGGTGGTCCCTTTCGGATTGCCGGCGCAGCACCGCTCCATCTGAGCATCTGGTACCGGCCGGGTGCCGCGAAGACCGTTCAGCAACTCATCGACGAACTGGAGTCGTTGGCGACTCAAGAGCCGAAAGCAGAGCAAGCGGAGCAACCGGCCCCGTGATTTTACGCCGCCGGCTTTCTCGCCACCACGTAGAACGCGCCCGCCGCCCGCTCTTCATCTCGAGTGCGGATATAGCACAACGGGAACAAGAGCGCTGTCGTCAACATCGACAGCGCCCGGTTGACGTAGCGGTTGCCGGTCATACTTCCGGCGATGTATGATCCGACCATCACCAACGCAGATCCCGGGCGGATGGACACGCCCGACTTGAGAATCTCGAATTCGGAAAAAATGCTTAACAACGCTTCCTTAGAGAACCGGTAGCGATCGGGCGTGTCGGGACAGTACGGTTGGACCCACGGCGCGTCCACGAACAACAGTCCGCCGGGTTTGAGTCGCCGATGGAATTGCGAGGCGATCACGTCGGGTCTCCGGCAATACTGAAGGACGGCGTTGCAGATGATGGCATCGAACGTGCCGATCGAATCCGGCAACTCGTGGAGATCGCACACCAAGTCCACATTGTCGCCCGGCTGAATGTCGACGTTGAAGCACCGATCGCCGTATCGGACTTCCGACGAGCCGGCGTTGAGGATCCGGCCGCCGCTTTCCAACACGCCGAAGTCCCGCAGGAAGTCGTCCTCGGTGTAGTTCTTGACCAACATTTGTCGACCTCTCGCAAATCCGGCTCTTAAGGCGACTGCCAAGCGATTTCATTTGGGCGGAGCAACGAACTGACCGCCTTGAATGTCGGTCGACAGGAGCTGTCCCGATCGAGGCGAATAGCGGATCGAGCCGGCGGCGACCTGCGAGGCACCGCCGCCGGCGGCCGAACGAAAACGGATCCGGGCCGGGACGCGTCCTTGTCCCTGCAAGAGCAATACGTCCTTGAACTGATCGTACACCAATCGATTACCGGTCGCCGCGAATTGTCTTCCGTCGACCCGGACACTACCGGTCGCGTGCAACTCAACCGACGGCGGTTGCACACCGGCCGCCTGCAAGACGGTCAGCTCGTTGCAATTGAGGAGAAACGCTTGAGGCCCCAGACGATCAGGGCGAGTCGGATCGAGTCGTCCATCCCACGAAGCAACCGGCCCGACAATGGCTCGAACGCGGTCCCGAAAATGGACGCGGCGCTGCTGGTAGTTGCCGCTCATCGCCTGCTGGAAGTCGACGCGGATGTAGATCAGATCCGAGCCGCCGGGACGAGGAGCGCCCGGAGACACGGCTGCTCCCTTCAGCGTGCTTCCCACACGCACGCTTTCGCCCCATCCGGGATGCCGGCTGCGAAAATCGCCGCTGGGGTAGTCGATTTCCAAATCTTGAACGTGCAAAACCTCTCGACTCTGAAGCGAGTCCCCTGGCCCTCGCATTTCATGGCGCATCGCCACCGGACCGGGAAACAGCACACGCTGCAATTGCGTCTGCGAGCGGCGCGGTGGTTTCCGGAAATCGATCGGAGGCTCGACCGTCGCCTCCATGGCTCCTCCCTCCACGGCGAACTCGCTGACCTGCGGTTTCCCCGCGTGCGATCGGCGTCCGACAATCGAAACGGCTCGCTGAAACACCGCCTTGTGCCCGTCGAAGTCCATCCCCTCCTGCCATCGCATCGTCACCGGCAAGGACGTGGCGTCCGCCTCCCGCACCGACACGGGAATTTGCATCTCCCCGGCACCGTCCATCCACATTCTTCCGATCGCCTGGTCGACGTGGATCGTCTCACCCTTGAGTATCACCCCGTTTTGCGTAACGACCGCCGGCTGTCCCACCACCTCGAATCGGGCCAGCCCTTGCTCGTCGCGCAACAGTTCCACCGTGTCTCCTTGCAACAGCCCATTCGGCTCTTCCTTCAGGACGACCTGCCCGATCAATTGTCCCTGCGAGATCTCCCACTCTTTTCCCCGACGCAGCCATTGCAACCGAATCGTCTCGGCGGAGACGCGGTACTGTCGAGTTCGGTCGCTGCCGCCTGCCAGGCTCAACGGAGACCTGGGAGAAGCATTTTTCCCTGTCGGGCCATCGACTTGCTCCGCATTTCCAGACACCGTTGTGTCACTCGTGTCTTCCGGCTCTTCCTCGAACCAGCACTCCAACAATTCCGCGGCGCCTGCGAGACCCGAAAAGGCGTACGACACGCCCCCGGACGCGCGGAGCTTGCGAGGGCGAACCCGGAACCGGGGTGCCTCGTCGCTCGCCACAGTCTCCAGACCGGCCGGCGGTCGATCGGCGACCGCGACCATTGCGTCCTCGGCCGATACTTCTTCCAGCCAGATGTAAACTTCTTCCGATCGAAACGAGGCTCGGTTTCCCAACGTGATCGTCGCACCCTCCGGTGCCGAAAGCACGTGCTCCCTGCCGTAAGGTTGCAACGTCACCAGTCCCTTCCAACGCACGATCATCTCTTCGCTGCCTCGATGCTGTCGATATTCGCCCGGTCCCGTCGCCTCGAATCGCCCCAGTCGCTTCGGTTCACCCGGCACCATCGAATAGAGGATGCGTGCGGCAGACAACGCGTGCTGCTGAAACCGCAACCGGGACGTGGTAGGGTCTTCAAGCCGAAGACGGGATTCGAAATAGCCGACGTGAATCGTCGTCGCCTCGGCATACAACTGCTGCGACGGGGCGTCGACTCGCGCGGGGTTCCCCGTCAGCTTGACGTGGTGCAGCAGCATGCCGCCGGCAGCCGATTCGTCCTCACCGGTCGAGACGACGACTCCTCGCTCGAGGAACCCGATTTCCAGCTTCTGGGCGGTCATCTGGTCGATCACGCCGGAAGGTGTCACGTGGACACCTCGCACCGTCCGTTGCAGCGCCGCGGTCCGGCTGGAAAAATCGAAAACGAAGGAGCCGTCGCAGGTCAAGCGCAGCGTGGATGGCTCGCTGCGCCCCGATCGTTGCGGATTCGCCTTCCGAGGCGGAATCTCCAAAACGATCTGGTCGACATGGATCAGTTCCAGCTCCGACGGACGTCCCAAAGCCATCGATCGATTGGAATCGGGAAGCGTCGCCAACGAGAGGATCAACTCACGACCGCTACCGTAATGCCGGCCGAACTGGAATTCGACGGCCTGAGACGTCCAGATGCGGTTGGGACTGAGTTGAATGGACCGAGTCTGCGCGCGAAATCCGTCCCCGGCACCGGGCCGGCTTTCGGGGCGCTCGATCGTCACTTCACCCTCGAGTTGCCCGCCGAGAAACTTGCCGGGGCTGGTCTGAGTCAACTGCAGCGGCCGGTCGAAACGGAGCGAGGCCCCCGCCGGAGCGCGAACAATGACCGGGCGGTCCTTGCTGGTAGCACGAGGAGACTGCAAGATCAACGTACAGGGTCGGATCCACATCCTGCCATCGGCCCGGGACTCGTTCGTCTGAAAGAGAACGATCCCACCCGACGTCGACAATACGCGGGGTGACTGACGCTCCCAGCTCCCCTCGGGAAACAACTCGGCGATTTCCGCGGGTAACAGTGGAGTGGCCGTCGCATCGTCGCGAACGTGAGCCGGCACATGACGAGCGTGCGCCGGCTCGATCCAGGGAACGAGGGCCACCTCGTAGAATCCATAGAGCAGCACGAGTATGGCCAGGCCCACCAGGCAGTCGCGCATCGAGGCCCACCAGGACGCGGGTTCTTCACTGCGGCGCACCCATGCGTGAACCAAGGATCCAACAGCCACGAGCTTCCTCACCTACGCTTCGGTGTACTTGCGAATCAGATCGTCCCAACGCCCGCGCTGTTTCAACAGTTCTTCTATCAATTCGCGGACCGCGCCACGCCCCCCATAGGCCTTGGTCACATAGTCTGCCGCCTTCCGCAATTCGGGAACGGCGTCCGCCACGGCGACTCCCATGCCGACGCGCCGAAACACCGGCAGGTCCGACAGGTCGTCCCCGATATAGCAGATCGTCTCGGGATCGATTCCCCACTGGCGGGCGACATCTTCGACGGCCGCTCCCTTGGCAGGTACGCCTTGCAGGACCGGATCGATCCCCAACTCGGCCGCTCGCAAACGAACGATCTGCGAAGTACGCGCGGTCATGACACCGAAGCGGTATCCGGCCGCGAGCCACAACCGGATGGCTAGGCCATCCCTCACGAAGAACGTCTTGGTTTCGATCCCCTGATTGTCGAATGTGATGCCGCCATCGGTCATCACGCCGTCGACGTCCGACAAGATGGCCTGAATGTGCTGAGACGATTTCATCAGGCCGACTCCCGCCGAGTCGCCGAGCGAAAAGGCACGATCGGTTGCTCGGATTCCCCAGAACCCTCATCCGCGTCCTCGACCGATTCGGCCGACGCCACCGCCGTGTCCAATACGTCCGTAATGTCGACCAACCCGAGAGGAAAACCGTCGGCGTCCACCACCGGCAGCTCGCTGATTCGACGGGCGGCCAGCAAGCCGATCGCATCTCCCAGTCGCGATCCGACCAGTACGGTGACGGGCGATGCCGTCATCACCTCCCGGATCGGACGATCGATGGCTCGGTCATCCCGCTGCTCGAACAGCCGAGCCAGATCGCTGTCGGTGAAGATCCCCGCCAATCGCCCCTGCCGGTCCAACAGCATGATCGCACCGCTGCGCCGCCCCGGACGGCTCACATGAACCACCACCTCCCGTACCGTCATCTCCTCGGGCGCGCACCGGCATTCGCCGAGCGGTCGCATGCATTGCTCCACCTTGGCGAGGCGCCGCCCCAGACTCCCGCCGGGATGGTTGCGAGCGAAGTCGTCGGCAATGAAATTCCGTTGCCGAGCGGTCACCAGAGCCAGAGCGTCCCCCAGAGCCAGCATGAGTGTCGTGCTGGTGGTGGGCGCCAAGCCGAACTCGCATGCCTCTTCGACTCGACCGATGTCGAGCAGCACGTCGGCCTGCCGCGCCAGCACACTTTGAGCGTTTCCCGTGATAGCGATCAAAGGTACCTCCCTTTGCTTCAGCGACGGAATCAGCCGCACCACCTCCTCGGAGTTGCCGCTGAACGACAACAACAAAAGGACATCGTCCGGCCGTACCGCCCCCAGGTCACCATGAAACGCTTCCGCCGGATGGAGGAAATGGCTGGGAGTCCCCAACGAGGAAAGGCTGGCCGAGATCTTCCGGCCCACCAACCCCGCCTTTCCCATACCGGAGACGACGACGTGGCCCCGGCACTGCGAGCAAAGCCGCACGGCCGCCAGAAAGCGATCGTCCAACCGCTCGGCCAGCCCTTCCAAGGCCGCTCGTTCACGCTGAAGTACCGATCGGGCCATCGCGAGTTGACCCTCGGCCGACAATGCCGCCCGCCTGCGTTGCATGACTCCCCGTCCTCCCTGATTGGGGTCTCCCTCGGTTCTACCGACCACCGCCCAAGCCCCCACAAGTCCGCACCGGTCCCGGTGCGAACGAAGCGGTCGAGCCGCCTCGGAGCCGGAAATTGTACCGCGTACCTTGTCGGTCTCCTAGAGTGATCGCATCGATCAGCACACTCCTGCCCACCGAATGGAAGCCGGCCAATTCTGTCGTGCAAACCCAGCCGTGCACCCCGGCTTCTCCATCTCGCCAAGCTTGCCTTGATGGTAAGGGACACCGGTCCTATAATCCCTCCCGCTTTTTCACGCGGAAGCTGCGCTTGGCGCCGGCTCCGCGCACCCGATTGGCATGGATGCCCTGAAGCTGGCCTTGAACAGATACTGCTGGGTGCTCGTTCTCTGCCTGACGGCTGTCGCCGTGGCGCTGACGGTCTGCCCCCACCCCCCACTGCAGGCTCAAACGTCGGCCGCCCAAATCCGGCTCCCCGCAGGGGACTGGCAAGCCCCCATCCGTATTTCCGCCCAGCGGTCGTTCCAGTGGGAAGAGGGAGCCTACCAGGTAATCGTGCTCAGCGGGCGCTGCCGGCTCGAACAAGGCACCACCACGCTCTCCGGCGGCAAAGCCGTCCTTTGGATCGACCGAAACCCCGACGGACCGTTCGCCGCCAAGATCATCGCCTATTTCGAAGACGATGTTCGCTTTGCCACCTCGAGCGGCGGAGGGGCCCATGTCCGCGACCAGGCTTATTTCGGCCGCTTCCTGACTCAAGCCGAACTCGAATTCACCGTCAGGCACCCCCAACCGATGCCACATCGGCTGCCCGACGTCTATCAGCGGGCTCGGCAAGCTCGAGCATCCGAACCTCCGGCCTATCGTCACGTCGGATTCCTCCAACAAGAGGAAGTCGCGCCCGTCGAGGGAGCCACCACCTTCGTCACCGGCGGCCGCCGCGTTCAGATCTTTCCTCGCGGCAACGTGCCGATCCAGTTGCAGACCCGCCCCGGTGCCACTCCCGACCAGCAGATCTACATCGTGACGCAGGGCGTCCGCGCCGTGGTCGAAGGCTTGGAAGGAGGGGCCTTCGGCGAAGTGGGAAAGGTGATCCTCGAAGCCGACCGAGTCGTCGTGTGGGGACCGTCTCTGGGCAGCCTGCTGCGCAACCGTGAGGCACGATCGGCTCGCAATCTGCCCCTGGAATTCTATCTCGAAGGCAATGTCGTCTTTCGCCAGGGCGACCGAGTCGTCTACGCCGAGCGGATGTACTACAACGCAACGCAATACTTCGGAACGATCTTGTCCGCGGAAATCTTCACCGGCGTTCCCAACTACGAAGGCGTGCTGCGACTCAAAGCCGATGTGTTGCAACAACTCAATCAGCAGCAGTTCCAAGCGTTCGATGCGGCCATCACCACCAGCCGGCTGGGCGGCCCGCGCTATTGGCTGCAAGCCAACCGGGTCGAGTTCGAAGACCGGCAAGTCGTCCAGCAGGATTTCTTTACCGGTGCACCCGCCGTCGATCCTCTTACCGGTGAACTGATCGTCGAACACGACCTCCGAGCACGAGCCCGCAACAACTTCGTCTATGTGGCCGGACTGCCCATGTTCTACTGGCCCTCGCTGGAAACCAATTTGACCAAACCGACCTTCTACGTGACTCGAGTCGGCGGCAAGAGCGACGATATTTTCGGTAACCGGTTCCTGGTGGACTGGGACGCCTATCAACTATTCGGCTGGCGAGAGACGCCCGAAGGCACCGACTGGACGTTGTCCACCGACTACCTGAGCAAACGCGGATTGGCGGGGGGCACTCGCTTCGAATACGAACGAAGCGATGTCGGTTGGTTACCGGGGGTCAAACGCGGATTCTTCGATGCCTGGGGAGTTCGCGATTCGGGGCTGGACAACCTGGGAGCCGACCGCCGCACTTTGCTTCCCCCCACGCAGAACCGGGGACGCGCCATCTGGCAACATCGCCACGAACTGGGGAACGGCGTGAGGTTTCAAGCGGAGGCGGGTTGGATCAGCGACCGGAATTTCCTCGAGCAGTATTTCGAACGGGAATGGGACCTGGAAAAGGACCAGGCGACCGGCTTCGAGTTGAAGTGGCTGCGTGCCAATCGCGAGTGGCGACTTTCGTCCGCTTTCCGAGTCAACGACTTCTTCACGGTGGGGCAATGGCTGCCGCGGCTCGATCACTACGTCAGCGGACAATCACTGCTGGCCGACCGAGTGACCTGGTACGCGCACTCCCAGATCGGCTACGGCCGTCTGAGCATCGCCGATCCACCGAGCGACCCCGCCGACGCCGCCACGTTTCAACCACTGGCCTGGGAAGTCGCCGCGAAGGGATTGCGAGCCGCCACGCGTCAAGAACTCGATCTGCCCGTGCAGATCGGTTGGCTCAAAGTCGTTCCCTATGCTCTGGGCGAAGTGGCCTACTGGCAGGAAGACCTGGCCAATACCGAGCAAACGAGACTGCTGGGACAGTTGGGCGTGCGGGCCAGCGTGCCGATCTGGTCGTTCGATCCGTCCTATCGGAACACGCTCTGGAATCTCAACGGAATGGCTCACAAGATCCACTTGCAAACCGACATCTACTGGGCAGACGCCGATCGCGATCTGGGAATCTTCCCTCTGTATGACAACCTCGACGACAACAGCATCGAACATTTTCGGCGGCGGTTCTACTTCCTCACCTTCGGCGGCCTTCCCGGTGGAACCCTGCCGCTGAGATTCGACGAACGCTATTTCGCTCTGCGCTCCGGACTGCAGCGCTGGGTCAGCTCCACCACGACCGAAATCGCCGACGATATGCTGGCCGCCCGCGTCGATCTGCGGCAACGGTGGCAGACCAAGCGAGGCGCGCCGGGGAGCGAGCGGACGCTCGATTGGATCGTGCTGAACATGGGTGGCACGTTCTTTCCCAAATCGGATCGAGACAACTTCGGGCAGGTGGCCGGTCTGCTGGAATACGACTTCCGCTGGCACCTGGGAGACCGCTTCACCATCGTCTCCGACGGATTCGCCGATACCTACGCAGAGGGCCTGCGCAGCGCCACCATCGGCGGCGTTCTCGCGCGGCCCGACCGGGGCCGTCTCTATGTGGGCTTTCGCGCGATCGACGGTCCCATCACCAGCAACGTCGTCAACGCCACGCTGACGTATCGGATGAGCGAAAAATGGTTGGCCAATCTGGGCTCGAGTGTCGACCTGGCCGACACCGGCAACATCGGCCAAAGCGTGTCGATCGTGCGGATCGGCGAGTCGATGCTGCTGAAATTCGGTTTCTATGTCGACAGCGGCCGCAACAACGTGGGGCTCGATTTCTCGATCGAACCCCGCTTCCTGCCCAGCAGCCGTCTCGATCGGATCGCCGGCGTCAAGATCCCGCCGGTCGGTGCAGAAGGACTCGAGTGACCCCTTACCGGAACCGCCGACGATGGACGATCGATCTGCCCGCTCTCAGCCCATTCGACATCGCTGGCGAGACAAGTTCCGCTGCGCCTTTCGGGGACTCTATCTGGGAACGCGAGGCCAGGACAGCTTCATCGTGCACATCTCCGCGGCCATCGCCGTCATCGCACTGGCGGCGTGGCTCGAACTCCCGCGCTCGCAATGGTGCGTGCTGCTGCTGGCGATCGGCCTGGTGATGGTGACCGAACTCGTCAATTCGTCGCTCGAACACCTGGTGCGAGGAGTCCATCCCGAGCATCACCCGCTGATCGGCGAAGCACTCGACATCGCATCGGCCGCCGTTCTGCTGGCCAGCATGGCGGCCGTAACGACCGGCGCCATCGTCTTTGTTCCGCCTCTGTGGCAACTGTTGGTGCGTCGATAGCCGAAAAAAAGTAGCTCGTGGCTCGATGAGCCACGAGCCGAACGGTAAAAAAAGTTCTTAGGGCGTGTCACAAAACTCCAGGCCGCAGGCAACCTATCCGAGCTTCGGAAGCGGGACGGCGGGTTTTGTTTCAGGCTTTTTTGCAACATTCCGGTCGGATGCGCGGGAAACGCTGGGTTCGGTGACGGCCGGCGGAACGTCAGCCGTGTCGGCAGCGCCGCCGAGTGGAGCGCGGTTTTGCAGCACTGCAGCAGGGTCGGCGCCCCAGCCGCCACCGGCATTTCTACGAACAACCGAGGCTATTGCCGCAGTTGCCGCAGAGATAGCAGTTGCCGCTGCGGTAGGTCAACATTCCGCAGTTATCGCACGGCGGTCCGTCCGACTGGAAGACGGCTTCCACTTCGGTCGTGGTCTTCTTGCGAATGGCCGCCCGGAACCGGGGATGTTGCGCCAACAGCGCATCGCCGTCATGCTCCTCCGACCGGCCGTTCTTCTTGGAAGAACCGTTGGCCGGCTCGTCGCTCTCGGTGACCTGGGAAAGAAACACCAGGCCCAGGTAGCGGAAGATGTAGTCGACGATACTGTTGGCGATCTTGATATCCGGGTTGTTGGTGTAACCCTGAGGCTCGAAACGAGTGTGGGAGAACTTGTTCACCAGCACTTCCAGCGGCACACCGTATTGCAGACTGAGCGAAATGGCGGTGCCGAAGGCGTCCATCAAGCCACCCACCGTACTTCCTTCCTTGGCCATCGTAATGAACAGCTCGCCCGGACGGCCGTCCGGATAGAGTCCGATGTTGATATAGCCCTCGTGACCGGCCACAGAAAACTTGTGGGTGATCGACTGCCGGGTGTCGGGAAGGCGCTCCCGCTTGGGACGAGCCTCCACCGTCGCCTCATCCTTCCCGCCTTCTTTCGTGGTCGAAAGAGGCTGGCTCTGCTTCGAACCATCGCGGTAGATGGCCAACGCCTTGAGTCCCACTTTCCAGCCCCACAAGTAGGCTTCGGCGATCTCTTCGGGCGTCGTTTCCTGAGGCATATTGACCGTCTTGGAAATCGCGCCGGAGATGAAAGGCTGAGCGGCTGCCATCATCTTCACGTGAGCCTGCCAGGGAATGCTGCGTTCGCCTCGAGCCGGTTTGAAGGCACAATCGAATACCGCCAGGTGGTCCTCCCGCATGCCCGGCGCGCCCTCGATCGTGTCATGCTCGTCGATGTAGGCCAGGATCGCCTCGATCTGATCGTCGGAATATCCGAGCGTCTTGAGTCCTCGAGGCACCGAGCGATTGACGATCTTCATCGTGCCGCCGCCGGCCAGGTACTTGTACTTCACCAACGCAATGTCGGGCTCGATCCCCGTCGTGTCGCAATCCATCATGAAACTGATCGTGCCGGTGGGAGCCAGCACCGTGGCCTGCGCATTGCGGAAACCGAATCGCCGACCCTGCTCGAGCACCCGATTCCAAATCCGACGCGCTTCCTGCTTGAGCGTTCCCGGACAGGCGTTGTTGATGCTCTCCACCGCGTCCCGGTGCATCTGCATCACCTGCAAGAAGCAATCCTGGTTCGGTGCGTACTCGACGAAGGGCCCCACGGCTCGAGCCAACTCGGTGCTGGCCAGGTTGGCGGCTCCGTGCAGGATCGCCGTCAAGGCGCCGCACAAACCATGCGCGGCCGGAGAATCGTAGGGGAGCCCCAGCGTCATGATCAGGCAGCCGAGATTGGTGTAGCCCAAGCCGAGAGGGCGATAGAGATGGCTATTGCGAGCGATCTCGGGCGTGGGATAGGCGGCGTGATCGACCAGGATCTCCTGAGCGATAAAGAACAGCCGGCAAGCCGCGGCAAAACGCTCGACATCGAACGTGGCATCCTCCCGCACGAACTTCATCAAGTTCACACTGGCCAAATTGCAGGCCGTGTTGTCGAGGAACATGTACTCCGAGCAAGGATTGCTGGCGTTGATCGCACCGGAGTTCTTGCAGGTGTTCCAGCGGTTGATGGTCGTGTCGTATTGCACGCCCGGATCGCCGCACGCCCACGCGCACTCGGCCATGCGATTGAGCAGATGCCGGGCCGGATAGGAAGGACCGGAGCACGCCGGATCGGTGACCCAGCGAGTCGTCCACTCGGCATCCTCTTGGACCGCCTGCATGAAGTCGTCCGTCAGCCGTACCGACAAGTTGGCATTCTGGAACAGAATCGAACTGTAAGCCTCGCCGTTGAAGTTGGCTTCGTAACCTCCTTTTTCGATCAGCACGTGAGCCTTCTGCTCTTCCTTCCATTTGCACTCGATGAACTCGAGAATATCCGGGTGCCACACCTTGAGCGATTGCATCTTGGCCGCCCGACGCGTCTTGCCGCCCGACTTGACCACCGCGGCAATCTGGTCGTACACCCGCATGAAGGAAAGCGGACCCGAAGGTCGACCACCGCCCGACAACTTTTCGCGGTGAGACCGCAATGTGGAAAGATCCGTCCCCGTGCCCGAACCGAACTTGAACAACATCGCCTCGGACGTCGCCAGGCGCATGATGTCTTCCATGTTGTCCTGGACACTCTGAATGAAACAAGCCGAAGCCTGCGGGTACTCGTACGGATTCTCGGGTTGCACCGCCTGCTGCGCCGCCTCGTCCCAGCGCCAATTGCAAGGCGCTCCCGTGACACCGTACTGATGATACAAGCCGACATTGAACCACACCGGCGAATTGAACGCCCCGTGCTGGTGCAGACAAAGCCACGTCAGGTCGCGATAAAACCGCTCGCCGTCCTCGGAGCTGGCGAAATAGCCGTCCGCCACCCCCCAGTCGGCGATCGTCCGAGTCACCCGATGAATCAACTGCCGGACGCTACGCTCCCGCTCCGGCGTCCCCACCTCGCCATAAAAATACTTGCTCACCACCACGTTGGTCGCCAACTGACTCCACGAAGCCGGCACCTCCGCATCAGTCTGCTCAAACAGCTTCTGCCCCGTCTCGTCCTGAATCACGGCACTGCGAGTCGTCCACTCGACCGTGTCAAACGGTGTCTCCGCTTCAGCCGGACAAAAACAGGTCTCGATCTGCAACGGCTGCCGATCCACGCCCTGCTTCTCCACGCCCGTTCCCACTCGACTCGTTTGAACACTTGCCATCCGTCAGCTCCTTCTTGCGTTACTCCGACCGCACTATTCAAGCGATCACAACTAATCCAATGTACACACAACTATTCGGCGTTGCGACCCGTTTGGGCGGAAGAAAAAAAGAAGAAATGCTCACAGCAGAACAGACATTTCCAAGGATCCTTCCTGGGATGCGATGATCTCGGATATCCCACGTGCAACCCCAACCAACCACCACATATTGTATCTGCGGGCTCATCCTGCCACAACATATGGTGACAGGGGGCAAGTTTACACATTCCACACAAAACGTCAATCGTCTCAAGCCGAATTGCCCCAGGTCGTTATGCGGCAACAACTTGAGACAAAACAGCTATAACATCTACGCCTTTGGTGATGATTTACGCGCTCAGCGTAACCCTTTTCCTGGAAAGCACTTAAAGGACAGTCTCCCGCTGGCGAGTCTCGGGAGGATGCTCACGATTTTTTTGAGCCGAGACTAAGAGGCTGTCACAAAACTCCAGGCCGCAAGCAACACGCCCGAGGCCGGGAAGCGGTGCGGCCGGTTTTGTTACAGGCTCTAAACCCGCTGTCGCAGCGCCATCGCCGCTCGGACACGCTCAACGGCCATCATCTCAGCCGCGTGCCGCGGGGGCATACTCTTGGCCCGACTCAACGTCAGCACTTCCCGGGTGTTGCGTCGGATCTTCTCATCGATGAGCTGCAACGCTTGGGCTTCACTCCCCCCGCCGTATTCCACCGAGGCACAAATCACGCCGCCCGCATTGGCAATGAAGTCGGGCACCAGCAGAATCCCCCGCTGATACAACACGTCCTCCGCTGCGGGCGTCGAGGGAATGTTGGCGCCTTCTAGAATCAGCTTGGCCCGGATTTCCGCGGCGTTGCCGGCGTGGATGCAGTCGGGGCGAGCAGCCGGTACAAGAATATCGCAGTCAACGGTAAGCAACTCCTCGTGCGATAGTGTCCGGCCCCGGTCATAACTGGTCACCCGACCGGTTTGCCGTTTGACTTCGATGAGTTTCTCGACCGGTATGCCGTCCGGATCATATACGGCACCTCGGCTGTCCCCGGCCGCCACCAACACGGCCCCTTTCTCTTCGAGGAACCGGGCGGCCGGACGCCCCACATTGCCGAAACCTTCGATGGCAACGCGGGCTCCTTTCAGGTCGAGATCGCAGAATTCGGCGGCGACTTCTCCGCACTGAGCCACGCCGTAGCCGGTCGCTCCGATTTCATCGAGCGGGATACCGCCGAGGACGCGAGGCAATCCGACACTGCGCCCTATTTCGTCGTGAACCCAGGCCATGCATGTTTCATCGGTGCCCATGTCGGGGCCGGGGATGTAGTCGCGTAAGTCCCGGATGGCTCGAGCGAACGACCGCACCAGCGACTCCTTTTCTTGCGTGTGGGGCTCGGCGATGATCCCCGACTTGCCGCCTCCGTGAGGCAATCCGGCGGCCGCGTTCTTCAGCGTCATGGCTCGAGCCAACCGGAAGACCTCCTCGACCGTGACGTCAGCCGCCATCCGCACGCCGCCGATCGCCGGGCCGCACGCCACGTTGTCAACGGCCACGATCGCCTTCAGGCCGGTCTTGGGATCGTAGATGTGGACAATCTTGGCGGGACCGAGTTCGTTGCAGAAGGATTCCCATGCAAACGTCGTCATCTGGTTTCTCCCGTGCGACCTGGTGAACATCTCACGCTTCGCGTGAGTCGGAATCGAGTCGTCTTCCCGAGATTATAGCTGTTGCGCGGGTCCGCTGCCGACGACCGCTCGCGGCGTCGGGATGTACGTGCCACCGCCACACTGCTGGATCACGAAGGTCTGCAGAGCGGGGCTCGAGCCTTCATCTGGGTGCCATCGTCGCCAGACAATTCGAAGCAGAGGCAGTTCGATTGTCTGTACGCGATGTTCGCATGCCACGTCTGTGGCCGTCTCTTTGCTAGCTCCTTCGCGCGCTTCCTCCCAGCCGGCGACGATGCGCGACGCAATGTCTTCCAGCAATATGGAAGCTGACTCATGAGAACCACCGAGAAGAAATGTGATACCATGCAAGGCATACCGATGGACGCCGGCCTTTTCTCACGGCGACCATCGGGTCTCAACGCGGCGAGTCGTCATTATAGCAGAGGCGGAAAGGCAGCGAATCGAATGCACTGGCTCGGATGGACCGTCGTCCTAACAAAAGACGTGAAACTATACTTTGTCTATCTAGTATAGCAGGATCGGCGGCTCACTCCAACGCCGACGGCGAACCACGGCCGTCCTACTCCTGCAGAGGGACCCCACTGGCCCGGAGGATCATTTCCTGGACTGCCAGATCGTGGCCGGCAGAGTATTCCCGCTTCGTTTCTCCCCGCACGACAGCCGCAAACATCCGCAGTTGGTCGTCATAACGCCCGGTCATCGGGCGAAGCGGAATCCGATGGCGCCCGGCCGCGTAGCCGCCTTTTGGCGAGTTGAGCGTGAGCGTCAGTTCGGGGGGCTCGAGCGGGCGGATTTCGATCGTCCCGTTCGTCCCGCAGACGACGAATTGCCGGCGTCGGGCTCCGTCGACTTCGGTCACGCTGACGCGGATGGTGGCCAGAGCCGACGGGTACTCGAATACGGCGAGTTGGTTGTCGGGCAGTCGGTCGAGGTCGCGACGGATGTTGCGCGCGAATGGCGCGACCGAGTCGGCCTTGCCCAGCACGCGGACCAGCGCGTCGATCAAGTGGCAGCCGAGTTCGAACATCATCCCCCCGCGGTATGGCAGATTCCTGTTCCGCTCGACCACCGAACTCTGTTTGGCCATCACGCCGTGAACGGCGAAGATCTTTCCGAGCCAGCCCTGATCCGCCGCCTGAAAGCAAAACCGGAATGCCGGGTTGTGGCGGTACATGTAGCCCATCTGCACGCAAAGCGACTTTCGCTGAGCCACTCGCAGGAGCCGGCGAAAGTCGGCCAGCGACTCGCCGGCCGGTTTGTCGAGATGGATGGAGAGTCCGGCATCGATGCAGCGCTTCGCGGTGGAAAGCAGTTGCTTGACTTCCGTTTCCACGAGCACGGCATCGAGTCCTCGAGTCGCCAGCAGTTCCTCCTCGCTCAGCCAGCGAATATCTCGATAGGCGTTGTTTTCGGCTGCCTTGCGACGCAGGCCGGCATCGGGTTCCACGACGCCCACCACTTCGAACTCGTCAGCCAGCTTTCTCACAGTCTGGAGTTTCCCGGAGGCATGAGCGTGCGCCGTACCGATTTGTCCGACCTTGATTCGCCGACGGCGCTGACTCGACGGTGCCTCGGCGGCCCATTGCCGACGGCCGGCGGCCGCCAGGGAAAAAGCCGAAGTCGTGATGAACTCACGACGTCGAAGAAACCGCATTCGAACCCTCACCTATATCTCGCGTGCCTGCACGCTGCCGCCACTGTCTACTCCATGCGAATCCGCGGATTCGCACGACGCGTTCCCGTCACCGGCATCGGTCATTGCTGGTCCCTCGTCTTCCCAGCCCGCTCGATCTCACGACTCTTGACCTGAGTCTCCAACGAGGGACGGCGAATCTGGCTCGGTTCCGCCGGTGGTGGAACGATCTGCTTCACCACGATGTCGTCCCAGTCGACCGTACCGGCCGGATGATAGGCATAGAGCATGACGCGCCCCCATCGCGGCGTGTACTGCGTGTGTCTGGGAGTGAAGTCCTCGGTGTGGACATTCCATTGCCCAGCCGGTCCCTTCAAATTCTGCTGACTTCGGTACACTTCGCGTTTTTCCTTTTTCGAACGGCTACCGCTTCGACTTTGCCGAAACCGAGTACCCATCTCATCGTAGCACTTGATGAAGACCTTGACTGCCGATCCGGTGGTGCGCCAGCGACACTGAAACCGGTAAGTGGCCCCTTCTTCGATCGGAAAGTAGTCGCTGTAGTAAAGCACACCGCTGGTATCGGCCACACTGGCGGGAAAAGAGAACCGAATGATTTTAGAGCCTGTAACAAGACCCGCCGCGCCGCTTTCCGCCTGGTTCCCGACATCGATCCAGCTCACGTACTTCGGCAACGCATCCCATCCCTCCGGTGCCGACCGACCTTTTTCGAAATCGCCTTTGACCAGATTGGGCCCCCGCTGCCACCGCCGTTCGGCCTCGGAGTCGACGGTCGCCTTGTCGTCTCCTCGAACTCCATACAGCTTATCGAGTGCCGTTTTGACGTAAACGTGGGGAATCTCGCTAACCGTTTTCGTGCGCGCTTGGACACGGTAGACGGTCCGGGGCGTTTCGGCGGAGAAATCGACGACCTGCAGCCAGAAATCATAAACGTCGTAATCGTGTCCGGGCACGCGCTCGATCTTTCCCCAGATACCGACGTGAGCTCCGAACTCGTCTTGAACAATGCGTTTCATTGCATCCAGGCCGGTATCGGGACCGGGATCGAGGTGATGCCGCTGACACCAATCGCGGACATCCGACATCGACTCGGGAATGATGAAGCGGC
>JALSIV010000229.1 GCA_026989685.1 Pirellulaceae bacterium
CCGGTTCCCACTTCGAGCAGGCTTGAAACGCGACCCCGTATGACGGCTCGACCGGATGTCGGTTCGGTAATCCGCGACAGAATCTTGAGCAACGTGCTCTTGCCGGCGCCGTTCCGTCCGATGATCCCGACGACCTCTCCCTCGTGAACGTCGAAAGAGACGTCCCGTAGTGCCCAAATGATATCGTTCTCGGCTTGTTCGGGAATCGCCGAACCCACAGCGCGATCCGCCTCTTCACCGATCGAAGCAGCCGCTGACTGCTCGGCCGGCAGTTCGAATGTATTCAACTTGCGAATTCGCCGCCAGTTTTGAAGAGGCGCTTTCGCCCAAGAGGTCATGGCGCCGACGAAAGTGTCGGGAATCTCCTCCTTTAGACCAATGCGGTAGGCTTTCGATAGGTTCTCGACTGTGATGATTGGTTTGGTCATTTCTTTCGGGGGCAGCTCAAGATAGTAGGATCAGACCGTTGCCTACTTTGTTGAAGCAGTACGCTCCGCGTAGCCGTGCGGATGTTTGCAAAACCACTTCCAAGCAGTCTCTACGATTTCGTCGATCGATTCATATCGAGGGTACCATCCCAGTTCTTTGCGAATCAAGCGAGCGTCGGCGAACAACTCGGGCGGATCTCCCGCTCGACGTTCCCCTTCGACAATCGGAAACGTGCGTCCAGTGACACGCATGGCGGCGTCGATAACCTGCCGCACCGAGTAGCCTCGACCGATTCCCACATTGTACGCTCGAATCGCACCCGGTTCCATCGCTTCCATTGCGATGAGATGGGCGGTACAAAGATCTTCCACATGGACGTAATCACGAACGCACGTGCCATCGTCGGTCGGGTAGTCGGTGCCGAACACCGTCACCGATTCACGTCGTTGCAACGCAACGTCCATCAAGATGGGAATGAGATGGGTTTCGGGAGTGTGGTCTTCGCCGAGCGAGCCGTCCTCCGCGCATCCGGCGACGTTGAAATAACGGAGCATGACCACGGACGCTGCCGGATTCGCACCGCAGTAGTCTCGGAGAACTTGCTCCACAATGTGCTTGGAGCGACCGTACGGACTGATCGGCGACTGCGGGCACGTCTCTGAAATGGGGACGTGAGCGGGTTCCCCGTAAGTGGCGCAAGTGGAGCTGAAAACGAGGCGTCGAACTCCCGTGCGATGCATGGCCTTCAGTAGGCTGATGGTTCCGCCGACATTGTTGTCATAGTAGTCCAGGGGCTTGCTCACCGACTCTCCGACGTAGGCGAATGCCGCGAAGTGCAGCACGGCGTCGATGTGTGCGGCTTCGATGACCTGCGAAAGCCGGTCGGTCTCCCGAATATCGAGTTTGTGAAACGTAGCCTCCGAGTGGACTGCGGGGCGGTGGCCGCGGAACAAGTTGTCGACGACTGTGACGCCATAGCCCTGCTCGACCAGCAGCTTGACCGCATGCGAACCAATATAGCCGGCTCCGCCGGTCACCAATACATTCATCTTATCACGCGACATCGGCGAACATTCTTTCTTTGCTGCGGAAATAGAGGCACCCGGTGACGGCGATGGCGAGCGAGCTGAGAGTGCCAATCGCAATCATGCCCCACGGCATCGGCTGAGTACCCAGTAATGCGGCTCGGAAACCCTCGATCACACCTACCATAGGGTTCAGCGAATAGAGAAGCCGCCAGCGTTCCGGGACGAGACTGGCAGGGTAGACGACCGGTGCCGCGTACATGAGGAGTTGGACGGCGAAACTGAGTCCGTGCTTGACGTCGCGATACTGCACCGCGAGCGCCGTCAGCCACATGCCCAAGCCGGACGCCGTCAAGACCATCAAGAGAACGAGGAACGGAAGCAGCAACACTCCCCACGTCGGCCAGGTTCCATACCAGACCATCAGACCGATCAAGATGACAAAGGAAATCGCAAAGTCCAGGAGTTTTGCCAGAACTGCCGACAAGGGTAGAACAAGCCGTGGAAAGTAAACCTTCGTCAGCATGTTGGTATTGGCGACGAGGCTGTTGACACCTTCGATCAGGGCATTGGAAAAATAGGTCCACGGTACCAACGCCACAAAGGAAAACACGGCATACGGGGCTCCGTCCGAAGCGACCTTGGCCATTTTTCCAAAAACGATCGTGAAGACGACCATCGAAAAAACCGGCTGAATGATCGCCCACCCGATCCCGAGCGCACTCTGAGCGTATCGCACCTTGATATGCCGCCAGGTGAGAAAGAGAAAGAGATCGCGATAGTCGCGAAGCTCTTGCCAGTCGACCAATCGCCATCCCTTGCGAGGTTCGATGACAACGACCGGCGGGAGAGATTCCGCAGACGCTGGGTCGCGGTCAACCCGCCCAACCGATCGTTCGGTTGGGGCGGGAATTGCGATGTGTTCTGTGTTCATGGAGTCCAGTGGGTTTGCGTGTGTGAGATGGTGACGCGGATATACAGCGGAAAAGCGAGAATCAACGAATGTGGTGCAAAAGGATGGCGAGTACAGGCGCGTGGCCTTCACACTTATAGCGGTGACGTCTGGAAACGCACCAGCAGCATGGGCGATGTCTCATTAAATCGCCCCGAAAACCCAATGACGCTTCAGGACAAGGTCCGCAAGATGGGTTCGGCTCCTTCCAGTGTGTTGGTTCAGCGTGAACTGGACAATCGGGCCACAGGCGTTAAGTAGGAAACGGGACAAGGAACGGGTTCCTCTTCTCTGTTTAGCTCAGTTGGCAAGGGGAATCAAGT
>JALSIV010000230.1 GCA_026989685.1 Pirellulaceae bacterium
CCCGCACACCTCACACCTCACCCCTCCCCCCTCACACCTCACACCTCACACCTCACACCTCACCCCTCACACCTCACCCCTCACACCTCACACCTCTTCATGGACCGTTTCGTCGCTAATGATTGAACAGAAACTCGCGGCTATTGAGGATCGCCCATACGACATCCTGCCAGCCTTCCTTGCGGCTGGGGGCTCCCGTGACAAGTTGCTGGCACGCTTGGCGTTCGTCGGCAGTGGGAAAGCGACCGAACGCCAGCAAGTAGAGTCGTTCGGCAATCGCCTGATCGTCCATCGCCGAGTCCTTCAACCACTGTTCCAGCCGTCCCCCCTTGTCGGCGATCTTCCGATTGACGGCGTCACCGTTGACCAAATGAAGCACTTGAGCCAGATTGGGGGCCGATTGGCGCTCGCACTCGCAGGCTTGCGCCCGCGCGGGACGCCCCATGGTGTCGAGGAAATAGGACGCGTAATTGGGGTCGGGCAGCTCGATCGCTCGAGTCCCCGCCGGAATCCCGGGAAACTTGTCCTCGGTTCCCGTAACCTGATTCACGGCGTCCAGCATCACCTCGGCCGGCAGACGTTTCACGTTGTAATGCGTGTAGAAGCGCGTCTCCTCGGCCAGAGCGGCCGGTGCCTCGGACTTGAGTTGGTAGACGCGCGAGTTCATGATCTCGCGCATCAGCAGGCGAAGGTCGAACCGGTGCTCGACGAAGAACTCCGCTAGAGCATCGAGCAGCTCGGGATTGGAAGCCGGATTCGTGGCCCGCATGTCGTCCACCGGCTCGACCAGCCCCGTGCCCATGAAATAGCTCCAGGTGCGGTTGGCAATATTGCGAGAAAACAGCGAGTTGTCAGGCGAGGTCAGCCACTCGGCCAGCGGGCGCCGCAGATCGCGAACCCCGTCGAGTTGCACAGGCTGGCCGCCGAGCGGTGTCGGCTCCATGACTTTGCGCGTGCGGGGATGCCGGATCGAACCGTTCCGCCGCACGACGACGACCGTATCCCCACCCAGAGCTCCGAATTCGGAGCTGCCTTTGGTGCCGACTCGAGTAAAAAACGCGGCCAGAGAATAGTAGTCTTTCTGGCTGTAGACTTCGAACGGATGGTGATGACACCGGGCACATGCCAAGCGGATGCCGAGGAAAACTTGAGCCGTCGTTTCGGCCAGGTCTTCCGGTCTGGTGGCGATCTTGTAGTAGTTGGCCGGGCCGACCTCGAACACGGACCCTTGAGCCGTAATGATCTCTTGAACCAGTCGATCGATGGGCTTGTTCTCGCGGAAGGAATTGCGCAGCCAGTTGTACATGGCCCACATGCCGCCATCACCGATCTTGGTGCGGTTGTTGCGCAACAGGTCTCCCCACTTGAGTGCCCAGTAGGCCGAGAACTCCTCGATATACAAGTCTCGTTTGGGATCCCCGGTAAGTCCCAGCAATTCGTCCACCAGCCACCGGCGCTTGTCGGGGGCCGAGTCGGCGAGAAACGCGCGCACTTTCTCGGGAGGAGGCAGCGTCCCGATCGCGTCGAGAAATGCCCGGCGAATGAAGGTGGCGTCGTCACATGTCTCAACCGGCTGAAGTCCGAGCCGTTGCCAGCGGTCGAGCACCAATTCGTCGATGAAATTGGCCGGCTGAAAGGCGTGCAAGTCGACCCGTTCGGCAAACGGCACGACCACGGTTACCACTTTGGCCTGCCCCATAAAGCGAACCATGATGGCGGTTTGACCGGCGCCGTGAGCTTCGACCTTGCCGCGTCCGTCGACCGTGGCAATCGATTCGGTTTGACTGTCGTACATGGCGAAAACGGTGACGTCGCGTCGAGTGCCGTCGGCGTAGATGGCGTCGACTCGCAATTGCTGGGTTTCTCCCTTACGAAAGACCCGCTCGGTGGGGAGTATTTCCAAATCGACCACGCGAGACATTTCCTTGGGCGGCGCCGGCGCTCCGTCCTCGATCCAGCTGCGCAGTACTTCGTACTCGTAGGAATCGAGCGAAAACCGGCGTCCGCCGCCGTGAGCCACTTGCAGGGTCGGCTTGAGCAGGAAAAGGCTGCGGTCGGGCTCGAGTAGATCCACGCGACGTCCCAGCCGGTCGGTGGCGATTTCGGGATAGTCTTGCTCGGGAGCGTAACCGAGCAGCGACAGTTTGAATCCGGCTTGTCCAAACTGAGCCGCATGGCACCCGCCACCGGTGCAACCGGCCCGGTTGAGCATGGGAATCACATGCCAGGAGAAGCGGCTGCCGTGAGTCCCCTCGATACCCGACACCTCGACGGTCACGGATTGCCGCTGCCCGGCAACCTCCACGGCGATGACCGTCCGGCCATTGGCCACGGGACGGACCAGGCCCGCAGAGTCGACCGCGACGATCGCCGGGTCGGCAGACGAATAGCGGGCAGTGGGAGTCACGTCCTCGATGATTCGATGACCGGCTTGGCGGGTGACGACGAGCTGGGCTCGCTCCAGGGCGCCGGAAAGGGCAATTCGAGCCGGTTGCACGACAACATGGCCGGCACCGGCCGGTGGAGAATCGGCTCGCCCGACCTGGCAACAACCGGCGAGCAACAGTCCGGCAAGGGAGATTCGACGCAGCAGGGGCAGGAGTGGCTGGACAATCATGGCGGGGCGAGTGAGCGTGGGAATCGGGAGGAATCGGAAAGACGAAAGCCGTCGGAAGGGGAGCAATGGCAGGAAGCTCGCACGAGCTCGGAAGGTCGCATGGCAAG
>JALSIV010000231.1 GCA_026989685.1 Pirellulaceae bacterium
CGTTGGGATCTGGGGGAAGAAATCAGCGCTGCCGAGCATCTAACTGGGGCAAGAATTTAGAGGCTGTGCCAAACCCGCCGCGCCGCTTTCCGGCCTCTGGCGTGTTGCTGGCAGCATCGAGTTTGGTGACAGCCTCTTAGATCCGGTAACCATACTCGCCCTCCGCCCGCCATGGGCGAGTTGATTCCAGCAGGGAGTCCTGTTACAACCCTGTAGGGCTCCCTATCTGACAACATGACTCTCGCGAGGCCCCGCATGGTGGTTCGTTCCTGGTCGCTGCGCACACAGCTCCTGTCCGCACTGAACATCCCCCTGATCCTCCTGGCTGCCGTCTATCTCACCTACGATTTCCGGCGAGAGATGAGCGAACGCACTCGGGAAAAGTGGGTTGCTCTGGACGAAGAAGCGAAAACCATTCTTCCGGCGATCGTGGAGATTCGCGGCCACGGCCGAACGGCCATTCAGGACTATGTCGACGCGGTCTGCTCCCGTATGAAAAGTCAGGATTCGCCGGGCCACCATATCGCCGTCATTCTCGATGGCGAGATCCTCCAGGCTCAAGCTCATCACCGCGCGTCCAGCAGTATGGTAACGGCGATGCGACAGGCCGCAACGGCTCCCCGTCGAATGGCGTGGGCGGGTAAGCGGGAAATCATCGTGGGAAGTCACGGCGATGGAGGAACGACCGTACTGATTTCTGAAGATGTTCGGTCTCTGAAACGGAGTGTGTGGCGGCATTTGGGGAGACGCGTCGTCGGGTTCTTGTTGTTGATGGCGGTTGTCGGCGGCGTGATCAACTTCGTTGTGCTTCGCATGGTCACCGTGCCGATCGGCCGGTTGGTGGAAACGGTACGTCAGTTGGCTGCGGGGCAACTTGGAGCGAGGGTCGAGTCGAAAGGATCGGCGGAGTTCGAGTTCTTGGGGCGAGAGATCAATCAACTGAGCGAGGCGCTGCAGACGGCTGACCGTTATCGAAGCATGCAGATGCGACGGGCGCGCGAGATCCAGCAGCACGTTCTGCCTCGCAGCGATTCCTTCGAGCGGATCGTGCTCGCCAGCGCCTTCTTTCCGGCCGACGAGGTGGGAGGCGACTACTACGACGTGATCGAGCTCGCCGACGGCAGCACACTGCTGTGTATTGCCGATGTCTCCGGTCACGGAGTAGCAGCAGCCATGTTGGCCCTGCTGCTGCGATCTCTGCTCCATGCGGCCGTGGAAGAGACGACGGAGCTTCCCGACGTCATGCGTCGCATCAATCGCAGGTTTGTCGAAGCATCGCTGCCCGGGGATTTCGCCACGGTGATGCTGGTCCGTTTTTCTTCCAGGATGGACTGCCTGGAGTACGTCAGCGCCGGTCATGAAGCTTGCTGGATCATCGGTCAGGACGGAGATCCCATGGAGCTGGCATCGACGGGGTTGATCCTGGGAATCGATCTCGCGGCGACGTGGGACGTAGTCCGCCGACCGTTCGCTCGAGAGGATTGGCTGGTGCTGCTGACCGACGGTGTTACCGAAACACTCAGTGAATCGGGAGAGCTGTTCGGCGCGGGGCGAGTGGTCGATCTTCTGCGGGAATGCCGGGCGGCTCCCATGGAAGATGCCGCCGGCCGGATTCGCGCGGCACTATCCGAGTTTCGCGGTCAGAGGAAGCCCACCGACGACGTCACCGTCGTGATTGCCGCTGCTCTCACGGCCTACGACCGCCCCGCATCGGTCCGTGTTCAGCCGCAAAGCGAAGGGGGCCGCTGACCGTCGGCGGTCTTGTTCCCGTTGGGGCGGCCGAGCAGATACCGGGCTGTCGACAACCTGCGGATGGGTGGCAAGCCGGACGCTCCCGGCATCCGCTTGAGCTCTCTCTTCTTCGGACAGGTCGTATCGGCGCGATCTTTGTGTAAACTGGAGCTGACCGTTCGCCAGTCAACTGTTCCTCAGCAAGGAGAAGTGCCGATGCCACGGGCCAGGATACGGATCTTGGGTTTCGTTCTGAGTTGCACAGTTTTCGCGTCTTCCCCTTTTCTCGCCGCCCAGTCGCTTCCGGCCAGGACTGCACTCGACGACTATGTTTCCAAGCCGGACCCAAGCTACCGCTGGAACATCATCCGTGAGCGGACCGACAACGGGATCAAGACGGTCGTGATCGATATGGTCTCTCAGAAGTGGCGGACCGAGAAGGACGTCGATCGCACGCTTTGGCAGCATTGGCTGGTCTTGACGTTTCCCGAAAAGACGGTTTCGGACACGGGATTTCTGTTCATCAGCGGCGGGAGCAATCGTGGGAATCCGCCGGATCGGGCCGATGAACGGGTCGCCGCCATTGCTCGAGCTACCAAGACGGTGGTGGCGGAACTCAAGATGATCCCCAATCAGCCGCTCGTCTTTCACGGCGACGGAGTCCAACGTGTCGAGGACGATTTGATCGGGTACACTTGGGACCAGTTTCTCAAAACGGGAGATCCGACCTGGCCTGCTCGCAATCCGATGGTTAAGAGCGCGGTACGAGCCATGGACACGATCACGGCGGCCACTCGTCGGATGCCGGGAGTTGCCACCGTGGAGCGCTTTGTCGTGGCCGGCGGCTCCAAACGAGGCTGGACGACCTGGCTGACCGGCGCGGTGGACCACCGGGTGATCGCCATTGCGCCGATCGTGATCGATGTGCTCAATGTTCAAGCCAACACGCACCATCATTTCAGTGCCTACGGCTTCTG
>JALSIV010000232.1 GCA_026989685.1 Pirellulaceae bacterium
GGTGATCTCCCCGGTCATGGCGGTGTCGCTGCGCACCACATGATGCGAAAACAAGGATGCCAGCGCCGTCACCAGCGTGACTCCGGCCGACGGTCCGTCCTTGGGCACGGCCCCGGCGGGGATATGGATGTGGACCGACGTCTTCGCCACACGCTGCCGATCAAGACCGAACTCGGCGGCGTGAGCGATCAGGTAACTTCGGGCCGTCCGAGCCGACTCCTGCATCACATCGCCCAACTGCCCGGTCAGAATCAGTTCTTTCCCTTCTCCCAACGCCGTCGACTCGATATAAAGTACGTCGCCTCCGGCTTCGGTCCAGGCCAGACCGGCCGCCACGCCCGGAGACAGCTCGTCGCGCAAACGCTCCGCGTGGAAACGCTCCGGCCCCAACAGCCGCGGCAGGTCGTCCGCTTGCACGATCATCGGCTCCCTCCGACCCTGGACGAACTCGACCGCCGCTTTCCGAGTCAAACGCCCGATCGTCCTCTCCAGTTCGCGCACACCGGCCTCGCGGGTGTAGCGGCGAATCAGATACCGCAACGACTCGTCGGTGACCTGCCATTGCTCGGCCGTCAAACCGGCCCCCTCCACTTGACGCGGGATCAAGTAGCGTCGCGCGATCTCCATCTTCTCTTCGTCGCTGTAACCGGAGAGTCGCAACAACTCCATACGGTCCAGCAGAGGCCTGGGAATGTTGTCCAGCGTATTGGCGGTGCAGATGAAGAATACATGCGACAGGTCGAACGCCAGATCGAGATAGTTGTCGTGAAACTCGCAGTTCTGCTGCGGGTCGAGTATCTCCATCAGCGCGGCTGCCGGGTCGCCGCGGAAATCGCGGCCCAACTTGTCGACTTCGTCCAGCATGATGAGAGGATTGTTGCTGCGAGCGTCCCGAATGGCCCGGATCACTCGACCGGGCATGGCGCCGATGTAGGTCCGCCGGTGCCCTCGCAGTTCGGCCTCGTCATGCAGTCCCCCCAGGGCGATCCGAGCGAACTTGCGCCCCAAGGCTCGAGCGATCGACTTGCCCAGCGACGTCTTTCCCACGCCGGGCGGTCCCACGAAGCAGAGGATGGGCGAGGTGGCTCGCGGATTCAACTTCATCACCGCCAGATGCTCGACGATGCGGTCCTTGATCTCTTTCAAATCGTAATGGTCGTCATCGAGGATCCGCCGAGCGTGTTCCAGGTCGAGATTGTCGGGCGTGCTGGTCGACCATGGCAGCTCCAGGATCAACTCCAGATAGCTTCGCGTCAACTGGTAATCGGCTGCGCTGGCCGGCATCCGCTCCAAGCGCGACAACTCGCGCTCGGCCACCTCCCGGACATGTTCGGGAAGTTCGACCTCGTCCAGTCGTCGCCGCAGCTCGGCGACGTCCGCATCTTCAGGGCTTTGCTGCCCCAACTCCTCCTGGATGGCCCGCAACTGCTGCTTGAGATAGTACTCGCGCTGCTCACGGCTCATTTCACTCCGAGCGGACGAGGCGATCTTCTCGCGCAACTGGTGAACCTGGAGTTCGTGGCGCAAGTATTCGTGCATCTGTTTCAGCAGCGTCAATTCGTCGGAAGCCGCGAGCAACCTGCGTCCTTTTTCCGCATCGAGTCCCAGAACCATGGCCAGCAGGTAGACTTGATGGACCCGATCTTCGATTTGAGAGAGGATCTGGACGATCGTAGCCGGACCCTGCCCCTCCAGGTGCTGCGCAATCTGCGTAGCCAACTCAATCACCTCACGGTGCATGGCCTCCGCGTTGGTGGAATCCTCGCGAATCACCGGCGACCTGCGGGGAACGATGACCAAATAGGGTTCGCTCTGCACAAGGTCGCCTCGCTCGACGCGTTCCAAGCCCTGCACCAGCAAGTGAACGGTATCCTCGGCTCGCTCGGCCTTTTTCACCACAGCCGTCGTCGCATAGGTGAACAGGTCGTCGGCTGTGGGCGTTTCGATCGACGAGTCGACCTGGGGCACGACCAGCAGCATTTTGTCTTCACTGGCCAAAGCGGCTTCCACGGCAGCGAGGCTGGCGGCACGTCCCACGGCCAGCGGCATCACCATTTGGGGAAACAGCACAGTGTTCTTCAACGGCAATACCGGCAAACCACTCATTTCGCCCGGCTTGGGCTCCGGGACCGGCTCCGCGGAATGGGGTGTTTCGACCGGATCCCCGTGTTGCCGCTGGTCACGTGCTGTCTCACCCATCACTGCCATCCTCAATCACGATGTCCCTTGCTGGTTGCACCTGCCGCCGCGCCAAGATCAAGGTCGGGGCGCCGGTCCGGTCAGGCTCTCCAGCCAAATCAACAACATTCCCTGTTCGAACTCGGTTCGCATCGCCGAACGCTCGATATCCGCCGGCAGGCGCACCGCTCGTTCGAACCGGTTGTAGCTGATTTCCAGCGAATAGGATGCCAAGGCCCGACGCGCGGTCAAGTCGCGCCGTTGACCGGCGACTCGTAACAGGCAGCCCTGCCGAGAGATCTCGATGTCGGTCGGTCTCACGCCCGCCAGATCGAACTTCACCAGCCAACCGGCGGGCGTACGGTACACGTCGACCGACGGCTGCCAAGTGGAGGCTTCGGCAGCGCACCATCGAGGGTCGGAAACGACTCGCGTCCACCAAGGAGGCTCATTGGCCATCACTGCCTCGTCACAAGAGAAAGGCCACGCATCATCGGCATCACGCCACATCTTCCGTTGGCAATCG
>JALSIV010000233.1 GCA_026989685.1 Pirellulaceae bacterium
CTCTTGAGCAGCCGAGGGACGGTCGGCGGAAAGCTCCGGTTGCACCACCGTTTCCCCCGTCATTCGGTCTGCGTGAGTTCGGCCGGACAACTCTTGCCGGAGAAAGGGGCGACTCAGCGTAACGACCCACAGCACGGCCAGAGCCAGACTGACGAGTTTCCACGGCCAAGTGGTCGCCGAGCGGGATTGTTCGGTTCGTCCGGCCGCCCGACCGGCTTCGAACAACATCCGTTCGCGCGAGCTGTGCGCAGTCGGCCGCAGCGAGGCCAGTGTGCCTTCCAGTTCTTCTATCCACGATTCGACGGGTTCGTGTTGCATGGTGATTCCAACCGTTGTTTGAGACTCGCAAGAGCCGCCGTGTATTTACGAAAAACCGTTGTCCGGGATGAACGCAACACTTCGGCGATTTCGTCGAATGTCAGCCCGCCCCAGATTCGCAGCACCACGACCTCGCGGCGGTCATCAGGCAGTTCGGCCAGTGCGGCGGCCGCTTCCGCGGCGTCGATGGCCTGCTCTGCCGACGACACGAACCACGAAACGGCCTCGGCTCCCAGCCTCTGCTGGTGCCGGCGTCGCACAGACTCGGCCCGTGCCCGAGTGATCGCCAGATTTCGCGCGACCCGGTAGAGCCAGGGAACCGGCTGCCGAGGTGCCTCGGGTTGTTCGGCCAGACGCACAAATGCCGACTGCGCGACATCCGCGGCGTCGCGGCACCATTGCCGGACGTATAGTTCGAGTGCCGGGGCGTGCCGGTCGAACAGCGTCGCGAGCTCCTCGGGGTCGATCATCCATTTCTCCAGGGGACCGGTTTTCACTGCGGCTGCGGTTGCCGACTTCCGACATCATTATGACGTCCTTGGCGAACCGTTTTTCCAACACAAGGGAAATATTTCTTCCGCAACATCATCTCCGTCGAACCAACACGATGGGGGCGTTGTCAATCCAGCGATCTGCCCTATCATCCCTCCCCGTCCACACTGGCCTGGCGCGGGCTGTGCCCCCAAGACTGGAGGCGGGAGACCGGAGGCTGTAGGGGTGGTGGTGACAACCGAAAGCCGGTGCAGGATGCGCGCACGGCGCACCGGTGTTACGAAGAAAGAGGCTGTCACAAAACTCCATGCTGCAAGCAACACGCCCGAGGCCAGGAACCGGCGCGGCGGGTTTTGTTACAGGCTCTAACAGGCTGTCACAAAACTGGATGCCGCAAGCAACATGCCCGAGGCCGGGAAGCGGTGCGGCGGGTTTTGTTACAGGCTTTAAGACACCAACGCAGAAGGTATGGACGAATGATCCACGTCGATGGCTCGCAAGGCGAAGGGGGCGGACAGATCGTCCGGTCGTCCCTCGCTTTGTCGCTGGTCACCGGAAGACCGGTCACGATCACGCGCATTCGTGCCGGCCGCAAGAAACCGGGACTGCTGAAGCAGCATTTGACGGCCGTGCGAGCGGCCGCAGAAATCTCGGAGGCTACCGTCGACGGCGATCGACTGGGAGCCGAACGGCTCGTTTTCCGCCCCGGCCCCGTTCGCCCGGGCGCCTACACCTTTCGCATCGGCACCGCCGGCAGCACCACTCTGGTTTTCCAAACCGTGCTACCCGCCCTGATGTTGGCCGAAGGACCGTCGCATCTCTTTCTGGAAGGGGGCACCCACAACGCCTGGGCGCCGCCGTTCGATTTCCTCAAGACAACCTTTCTGCCATGCCTGGCCATGACAGGGCCTCGCGTCGATGTGGTGCTCGAACGTTACGGGTTCTTTCCCGCAGGAGGTGGCCGCTTCCGAGCAACCGTCGCACCGGCCCGTTCGATGCGCCGCTTGGAATTGCTCGAAGCGACTCCTACGGGAGATCCTCGGGTGCGAGTGGTCGTGGCCCGACTCCCCGAAGCCATCGGCTGGCGGGAGTGCCGCACGATCACACGAGCCCTCGGCTGGGACGAGAGTGTCGCCGAAGTCGAAACGGTGAACGACTCGAGCGGCCCCGGCAACGTCGTGATGATCGTGCGCCGGTTCGGCCGCGTAACGGAACTGTTCACCGGTTTCGGCCGCCGGGGCCTGCCGGCCGAAAAAGTGGCCGAGGAAGTGGTCCGCCAGTACCGCAGGCACGAAACGGCGGGAGTACCTGTCGGGGAACACCTGGCCGACCAACTGTTGCTCCCGCTGGCACTGGCCGCCTCCCGCGAAAAGGCGACCAGCCGTTTCAAAACGCTCTCGCTGTCACGGCACGCGGAAACTCAAATCGATCTCATTCCGCTGTTCCTCGATGTCCACTTCGAAGTGCGCTCGGAAGCCGAAGACGTGGTTTGTGTCCGTGTCGGCCCTGGTACGGCACAGTCGTCCGCTGCGAGTGATTGAGCGTGGAGTCCCGGATCATCTCCAGCGTCCATTGCAGACGCTCAGATGTCGTCATCCGCCGATATTCTTCGAGTGTCTTCCGGTGAAGCATGGTCTCGATTCTTCCGATATTTGGCAGCACGAACCACCAACGAGCCTGCCGCAGACTCACGGCTCCCATTCCTGCAACCGGCTCGCCGTTTCCTTGATGCGGTCGCGGTGCTTTTCGAATATCCCGAACAGCACCAGAATCCCGATTCCCATGGCCACTCCGAACGCCCACCAGGGCCACGTGTGGTGCACCAGGCGCGAGCTGCTCCAGACCATCGCGATCATCCCCAGCAGCAGGAATCCGAACCCCAAGAACAAGAATGCCCGCACTCGCAGGAGGATGCCCGCAAAGATCCCGGCCACCGAAAGGGCCAGCAAAATCAGCGGCCGCAGCCATTCACTCGGTGAGTCCGGAGCCAGCAGCTTCATGAACGTCTCTCCGCTGGAGCTGAGATAGATCAGCATCACGCAGATGTAACGAGTCGCGGTCAGTTGCGCCGGCCTCAGTCGTGTACGATTCAGTTCGGCGGCCGCCAGAACGGCTACGGCCGGCGGGATCAACCAGAGTTGCGGTTGAGCCGCGAACGGAACGTGGGCATCCTTCAGAAGGATCCAATAGGCGGCGTTGCCGAACACGGCGGCTGCGATCGCCGACCCGAACGACTTCCGCAGGGCCGCGATACACACATAGAGCATGCCGGCGAAAAAGTAGACCGGCGCGTGCTGAGTCTGACTCGCATCCAACCACACGCCGACGGCGGGAACGACGGGGAGAAAACCGCCCGTCGTTTGCAGCGGCTCGCCCAGCACGCGCAGTCCCCGCCTCCGCGCCCACTCGCCAATGCCGACTCCCGCGAAAGCGATCAGCACGACCACGTAGGGCCAATAGGGCCGCAGCGCCAATTGGAACCACTGCGGCTTGACGAAGTAGACATGAGCGAACGCGAGAGCCAGGCAGAACTGAGCCGCATAGACATATCCCATCCTCCCGCGCTCACTCAAGCGAAGAGGATCCCGCTCAGGCATCGCCGCCATCACCAGCAAGCCGGCGGATGTGACCACCATTACCAGACTGAGGACCACGAGCCGGGGAATGTCGAGCGGGATCGACTGCCCGCTCGCAAATAACCCGGCTTCTCGCACCACCAACACCAGGCACGTCGCCGCGCCGCACACCAGCATCACCAGGCCCACGCGCCGCGCCGGAACATGCCAGAGACTCGCGGCTCCCGCCGCACGAGGCACTACTGAGCCGTAGAGCACGCCGGTAACCAACACCACGATCGCGAGCTGAGCGATGTAGCGGACGTCCCCATTGGGAAAACCGTGCCGGCTCATCGCCGCCCAGCCCAAAGCCACCATCATCCAGCCGCCGAATACCAAAGCCACGGTCCTCAAGGCGATCGGCCAGCGCAAGTTCGAAAGCCGCGCGGCAGAATAAAGCCCCATCAGAGGCAGCAAGCCCGCGACGATCCGCAGCGCGCGATCCTGCGAAGTGAGAGTGAGCGGAAACACCAGCAGTGCACCGATGGTGATCGAGCCGACCAGTGCGGCGAGCCACGGCCCCGCACTCCACCACCACTGCCGCCGCCAGTTGCTCTGCCTGGACGATTCAGTCGATGCCCGGCGCTGCAAATGAACGCTCGCCTCCGACCACAGTGTCAAGTAAACCGCCAGCACCAGTGAAAGAGCCACCAGCAGGTGCGTGCGCGACGTGATCACCGCATCCCCCAGCGGCTCCGACCGCGCTGCCCGTTCCACGACCGCAATCAGGATCACACCGCCGGAGATCAGGAGTCCCCAGAACCCACCGCGAGAGAAGCGGTCGTACAACAGTGCCACGAATGTGGCTGCCATCACACCCAACGTGGCACTCCCCACGCCCGTCGCCAGCAACGGCTCCGCTCGCAGTCTCCTCGACCACATCATCAGCAAAGCGACAATGGCGATGCCCGAGAATAGAGCGGCCATCAGGAGGACTGTCCAGCTTCCGATCACATGAGGTCCCGTCGACCGCACTCGCCCCGCCCATTCCGGCTCGCCGCGCATCTGATACCACCGTTCGATGGCCAACCAGAGGCTCGCCCCAACAAGAGTTCCCAGCAGAGGAAACCAGATAAAATCGCCACGGTAGAACGCCGGCCATCCGGGAAGCTCGATCCCCAGTACGGCCCCTTCCCAAAACCCGAGCAGCAACACGCCGTAACCATAGACTCTCCGGCGAAAGCCGACTCCCAGACCGGCCAGCACGGCCATCAGAACAGGCAACACCAGCGATGCATTCCGCCAAAATCCGCGTTGGGAAAACATGCCAACCAACAGTGCCAGGCACACCAGTCCCACCGAAAGCACGGCGTCGAGCTGCAAACCCGATCGGCGTTCCAACGGCCCGGCAGTCTGCGGAGGCGTCCACGAGTCCGCTCTGGCTGCTACCGACTTCCAGATGGCCCAGGCGGCCGTTCCGACCGTAATGGCCGTCCAGCCGATCAGCATGCCCTCGACCATCCAGGTCGCGTCGGCTTCGAATAACGGCGCCAAAGAAACAATCAGAAATGCTACCAGTGCAAAACGGACGCCCGCACCGATTGCGGCCGGTGCGACCACGGCGGCCGAGGAAATGCGGGCTATCGAACCGAGCCACAAAGTGGCCCCCACAGCGCCCAGCCACATGGGTTGCGGGTCGAGTGTCCATCCCGCCGGGCGCAGCCACACTCCGTCGAAGAGGAAGACACCGCAGAGAATCGCGGCCATTCCGACGGCCGTCAGGTAAACCGCGCAAGGCTGATAGGAGCCCGCCTCTCCCAGGCGACTGTGCTGATGCCACTTTGCCCAGGCCAGGCTGAGCAGTCCACCGACCAACAACGTGGCATCCGCGTGCCTGAGGAACACCTCCGCGAGCGACCACTTTGGAGTTGCCGTCGCCACGCTGAACGCCACACACAGAGCGGCCAGCAAATGAAAACAGGGAACCGCCAGCGCCATCCCATACCATCGCCGGTCGGAAAGACTGGAAATCACTCCAGCCGCTCCCACCGAGGCCAACGGCACGATCCAGAACAGGCCTCGCCAATCAGCGGGAACCCAATCCGGTGCTGCCGGAATCCGCCTTCGGACAAGTTGACTCAGGGCGAGACACGCAACGAAGGCGACCGTGCCGCCGCCAATCGCAAAGACTAACCCGCGCATCCCCAACACGCGCCGTTGAACCGACTCGCCGCCGCGGACACACCAACGCCGGCCGGCCGGGATGCTCCACAGCACATTCCAGGACAACACCGCCAGTCCCGTAAGTGTCATCAGCGTGACGAGCGAAGCTTGCCAACCAGCCGCCGGCGGCGAGACGAAGCCAATGGCCGCCAGACTGGTCAGCACCAGCACTGCCAGCGATTCGTCATCGCGTCGCTCCATTCGCAGCCACCATCCCGTCGCCAAAACGCTCAAGAGAGCCGCCGGCGAAGTCCAATCCCCGATCACTACCCAGATCTCGGCCAGACGATCGGAAAGCAGCGGCGGGCAGTCCATTTTCAGGTCGTGGGCAACGGCTGCCTGACTGGCCTGTTCGGCGAGGCCCAACAGAGCCGTCGCCAACAGCACCGCCAATATCGAACTCGTGCGAAAGTCGGACCACGGCAGCAGCCTCGCCAATCGACTCCAACGCTGCCGCCACCACGACACGGCGGCGACGAACAAACACCACATCGAAAGCGCGGCGACGATCAGCTCCCACACGCGTCGTTCGGTCCACCATCCCCCCAAGCGATCTTGGGGAACACGGTCGGTCACGAGAGCCACTGTCGTGAGCATGACGACCAACGCCATCACGCCATCAGCCGCAGCGAACAACCCATCCGCGCGAGTCGTAACGAAGCCGAGCCAATACACCAGGGCAGTGCCGGCCAACACTCCTGCATGGTAGTGCGGCGGCTCCTCCAGGTGCAGCAACAACAGGACACCCGCTAATGTCGCGGTACCGACGGTCGTGGTTGCGACGCCGCCGACTTCTTTTTCCGACCCGCCCTTTCGCCCGACCCCGCTCACGATCGCCCAGACCGGCGCCAATGTGATTGCGTGGGTCCACAACGCGGCCAGAGCTCGGTCGGGAACAAGGAAACCCCAACGCTCGATCGTGCCGATCCAATCCGAACGCACGAAGCATACGTGTGCCCAGAAGACGAGCCACAAGGCGCTGGCAATTCCCTCCATACGAACATCCGCCTCGTATCGACAGGCGACCACGAGGGCGATGGCGGTGACGGCCAGCACCGCCGTCGCCGCATTCAGATCGCCCCCGCCCCAAAAACCGGCGTAGCAGGCGATCCCATAGGAGACGGCAACCAGCACCACACTCGCAAGGAGCAGAGGACGGGAGGACTCGGGTCGGCGCCGGGAAACGGCAACTCCGGCCGTCAGCAGTGCGGCGGCACCACAACCGAGGAGCACACCCGCACTGCGTCCCATACCGATCGCACGCCACAACGACATCGCACTCTCAGGACGCCACGGGAGTGTGCCACCCAATCGGTGCACCAGCAGGAGCACGGCACACGATGTGGCGAGCGTCACCACGCTCCACAGCCACACCATCCCCGTCAGCCCGGCCAATACGGCGCAGACCAGCGCCACCAGAACGGCGTTGAGAACCAGTAGATCGACTCGGGGCCACGCCAGGGCCAACAGCCCCAGCATGGCCAGCGCAGTCAGAAACGTCAGAGCCAAAGCGGTCACACGCGGTACGGCCAGCGACGGGCGGCCGCACCGCTCGAAAATGGCGAGTGCAACGATGGCAAGGCCGCTGGAGGCGAGCGTGAGCCAGGGAGTCACCTCGGCCAAGGTCGACCAGGTGCCCGCCGATGCCAATACCAGCCAGGTCGTACTGACCGCCAGCGAAAAGGTGGCCGTACCGACAACCAGCCAGGTCCGCTCGATCCGCATCTTGGAGATCTGAGGTTTCCGCACGACCTGTCGCAGTTGCAGCAGCAACGCGACCAGATACGTGGCCAGCGGGAGTGCGAATCGCAAGGCATGGACGGCAAACGGTGACAACGATGTGTCTTGAGGTTCCAGGCGGTCGATGACCAACTGTCCCACGGCGGGCCCCAAGACTCCCAGACTCAAAGGGAACCAAGAGAGCTTGTCGAGTGCTCGAGCGGAAAACACGACCGTCATTCCATAGCCGACCAGGCCGACACTCAAGGCCAACCAGTACCACGGACTGCTCATCGGCACGCGCGACGCGCCGCTCCCCGACAACACCAGTCCGGCGGCGAAACTGAGCGGGACCAGCAGCAGGCCGATGATCAACACACCTCGACTGGTCGACCGCAACCGCCAGTACTTGAGTGTATAAATCCCGGCGCCTTGAAACGCGGCCGTCCCCAACATCAACAGTAAGGCCGGGAAAAAGGGAATCTGCTCACTGAGCGCACGGAGGGTCTCCCGCAGGCTGATGACCAGGCCGATGGCACTGCCGACGACGAGAATACCGCTGGCCAACTCGCCCCACTGAATGTTCCGTTTCTCCATGAAGGCCTGAAGCATGGCCCCGAGCGCCGGACGAACCACCGGCGGTTTCGGCTCGGGTTCAGGGGCTTCGAGCGGATGAGCGGGAGTCGCCACGACCGGCCGCTCAGGAGAACGCGGCGACGGCGCGGATGAAGCAAACGGAGAAGCGGACGGCACCGCTGGAATTGGTGGAGCCGCCGGAGTGGGCGGAACTTCCGGCGCCGATGGCGAGATTACGGCATCGATCACGGTCTCTTGCGATACCGGGGCTGTCCCTTCGGACACAGGGGCCGGTCGGACAGGCTGGTCCGCTTGAGCGGGTGACTGGACCCGAGCCGCGTCCGCCTCGGCCTGAGCTACGCGGAGTGCTTCGACGGCGGTCCGATACACCAATGGACTGATGGTGCCTCGGAGGTAGAGTTCTTCCAACCGAGCCGCCGAGAGAAGGCAGTTGGCCTTGGTCGGCGGTTTGGCGATCCAACCGCAACGGCGGCAGGTGCCGGCCGAATCCAGCGACGACCGGCAGCGCGGGCAGGGTTTCGGATCGGAGAATTTCCGAGAGGTACCGGAGCGAAGCTCGAGCACGACGGCCCGCGCCACGATCCACAGCCCGTGCCCGACGACGGTAATCAGAGCAGTGACGACGACGAACGAGATCAAGTAGGCCACGCACGCACTCCGGCCCGTTGACCGCCCCCAGTTTCCGCGCAACCGCCCCGCCTTAGCATACCATGCCTCAGACCCCACGGCGCGCAAGCCGGTCGAATCTTGAATCAACTCCGATGCAAGAAAGGTCCGCACGCATGGTGGCGAAAGTTCGCGGCAAGCTCACCAATGAGCAACCCTCGCCAAGGTATCCCGGCACGCCGTCGCCCCGTCCAATGACCCGCGGCGTCGTCCGCCGGTAGCCCGGGGCGCGAGTTCCCGGTATGGTAGTAGAGGTCGCACGGTCGCCGCCCCGCTCGAGCGAGGCGACGAACCACGACCGCGAACCCGGCGGACGGCCCCCGACCACGGGATACCCGCCCTCTTCCGGTCCACCGGCTTGTTTCCGCGGGACTTCTCGACGTTCACGTGACCATCATGACCGACCGCATGCTCCCCACTCCGGCCGAGATGATCGCGCACCTCGACCAGTTCGTGCTCGGACAGCCGCGCGCCAAGCAGGATATCGCGGTCGCCGTCTATAACCACTACCTTTCGCAAGCCTGCCGCGACACCGAAGGAGAGGACCTGGGCAAACACCACATCTTGTTGATCGGACCGACCGGAGTGGGAAAGACCTACATCGTCCGCCGCCTCGCCGAGTTCCTCGGCGTTCCCGTCGGCTTGACCAGTGCGGCCGGACTGGTCGAAGCGGGATACGTGGGCAACAGCGTCGAGACGGTCATCGCCAGCGTCCTCGACGGTGTGGGAGGGGATCCCAGGAAAGCCGAGAAGGGGATCGTCTTCATCGACGAAATCGACAAGATCCGCCGTACTGCCGGAGGGGGCCGCGACGTGAGCGGCGAAGGAGTCCAGAACGCGCTGCTGACGCTGCTCGATGGACGCATCTCCAAAGGCACGCAGAACAACTCCCACTCGCCGGTCGACACCGGCCGGCTGCTGTTCATCTGCACCGGCGCGTTCGTGGGCCTCAAAGCGATCATCGAACGGCGATTGGGGCTCGGCAAATCGAACATCGGCTTCGCCGCGCGGCCGAGCGAAGACCTGGAACAGATCCACGACCGCTCGACCTATGAAATCCTCTGCCAGGTACAGCCGGTCGACCTGGTCGAGTTCGGTTTCATCCCCGAGTTCATCGGCCGATTCGCCTGTATCAGCGTACTGCACGAACTGTCGGTCGACGATTTGACCCGGATCGTTCAGGGCCGGGTGCAACACTCGCCACTGAAGATTCAACAGGAGTTGGCGGCGATCCACGGCATCGAACTCGTCCTTACCGACGAAGCTCTCGCGGCCATTGCCGAGGAAACGAAAGCGATCGGTACGGGCGCTCGGGGCCTCCACCGGCTGATGGGGCGAGCCGTCGATGCGGTCGATTACCGCTGGCCGGAACTGGCCGATCAGGGCATCGCCAGAGTCGTGATCGACCGCGAGTGCGCCTTGGGAACCGGCGAACCCGAGTTGATCCCGCGCGATGGAGATGCATCGAACGGGCCGCCGCGGCGCGATGAGGCTTTGCGCAAAGAGGCTCTCGCCGGCGTCCCTCGCATTCCCAAACCATTCCTGGGCGACTCGGGACGCCGCGAAATCGAACCGGGCATCACGGATACTCGAGGGTGGACGGACGACCAAATCTGGGACCGGATCGAAGAACTCAAGGCGGAGCAACTGGATTGGGACAACACGACCGGCACGGCAAGGAAATGGTGGACAATATTCGAAAAAGAGAACCGACACCGGTCGGCACTCGTCCTTCGAGTCGTCGAAGAGCTGGCAAAACGGAACGCCACAATCGGGCAGTTCTTCCTCGCCTACGTCTACTCGAACACGGACAACATCCTGGCCAACCTGCATTATCTCGACTACATGCGGCTCAAGCAGGAAGATGCCCGAAAGCAACGAGAAGAAGAAAGAGAAGAAGATGACGATGATTATGGTGATGACGATGACAACGACTATTATAGCGACGATGACAACGACTATTATAGTGATGATGATGAAGACGAGTGGTAACACGGCAACCGAGCAAGCCCTGGGATTGAAGGAGCGGGGCAGCGCCGGACGGCGAAACCCGAAAGGCGGGGGCCGTGATCGCAGGAATGTTGGTATCCCGCGCGCCGCGCGTCGATGCACTGGAGACTCGGAACGGTTCCCTCAGTTTTCGGACATCGCCTCGTCGAACTCGGCCAGGAACTGCTCCGTTTCCGGACCCGACAAACCGCGATGCGGCAGACGCACGCCGCCCATGGGTACTCCGGCTCGTGTCACCACTGCCTTGAGTGCCGCGGCGAACGGACGAGCGATCAGGGTGCGGACGATACGGATGCCTTGAAGCTGCAGACGCCGCGCCCGCTCGACGTCTCCTCGGACAAACGCGTCCATCACACCTCGAAACACGCCCGCCGCCACGTTGTATGTGCTGCCGATGGCGCCTCGAGCACCCACGGCGACGGCGGATAGCAACGCTTCATCGACTCCCCAAAAAAACGTCCCTTGCCCTTGCTGCCAGTCCAGGCAGACCTGGAACTCGTCCAGTTCCTGCGACGTGAACTTCATGCCGGCCAGGTTGGGAATCTGCGACTCGGCCAGCGCCAAATACTCGCCCATGGGAAACACGGCACCGGTCAGTTGCGGAATGTGGTAGTAGTAGAAAGGAGTCTTGGGAGCGCCGGCGGCCACATACGCGCTCGACTCGACCAGCGTCGACGGCGAATCGATGCGGAAGTAGGACGGCGGCTTGGCCGAAATGGCGTCGGCACCGATCGACTCGGCGTGAGCCGCCAGCTCGCGAGCCGTCACCACACTGTTGTGCCCCACCTGGATCACGATCGTCATCTTGCCTCGACCGGCCGCCACGAAAGCCTCCGCCAACTGACGCCGCTCTTGGGTTGTAAGCGAAGGGCCTTCGCCCGTCGAACCATTGACATAGAGGCCGTCGAGTTTCTGATCGCGATAGTACTCGACCAGAGCCGGAACTTGCTCGATGGCCACCGTGCCGTCGGCACGAAACGGAGTCAACGTTGCTGCGAAAATGCCGTGGTGATCGGTTCGTATCATGTGAGGACCCGTGTCTGGTTGCTGAAATGGACTGGTTGCGGAGATGTTCGTGAGACGAAAATGCACGGCGAAAGCCGCGCGTTGCAGGTGGGAACCGCCCACCAGCAGCAGCATAGACGATCGTCGGACGCCCGGCCATCGCCGGCCGCTTTTCCCGTAGTGGGTTGCCAAACCCCCTACCGCGCACGCTATTCACGCCACCGGCCAGCGTTTTCCCAATGCGTCCTTCTGATGGCGAGTCAGCCGCGCGATGCCTTTCTTGGCCAGAGCCAGCAAGCGGTGCAGGTCGTCTTCGTCGAACGTGGCCTCCTCACCCGTCCCTTGAATCTCCACATACCGGCCGCCGCCGGTCATCACCACGTTCATGTCGACATCGGCGGCGGCATCGGCTTGGTAGTCCAAGTCGAGCACGGCGCGCCCGCCGACGATTCCCACACTGATCGCCGCGACCGAATCGACCAACGGCAGCGATCCGGGAGTGGCCAGTTCCCGGCGGATCGACCAGAGCGCATCGACCAGCGCGATCCAGCCACCCGTAATCGACGCCGTTCGGGTTCCGCCATCGGCTTCCAGCACGTCGCAGTCGACGGTGACCAGTCGAGGTCCGAGTGCCTCCAGATCGACAACGGCTCGCAGACTGCGCCCGATCAGCCGCTGAATCTCGGTCGTTCGGCCGTCGATCTTCGTCCCCCGGTCCCGCCGCTTTCTCGGGGACGTGCTGCCGGGCAGCATGCTGTATTCGGCGGTGACCCAGCCCTTCCCCGAATCGGCCAGCCAGGGGGGCACGTCCAGACTGACGCTGGCCGTACACAGCACAGTGGTTCGCCCGGCCTGATAGAGCACGCTGCCGGGAGCGTTCTTGGTGAAGCGGCGGCGGATCTTGATCGGTCTCAGTGAAGTGCCGGTCACGGGTGGGGCCTTTCGCTCCTTTTGGAATAAACGGTCTTGCCGCCGACAACCGTCCGCAGTACGCGGATCTCCTTGATTTGCTCCAGCGGACAATTCAAGTAATCGCGGTCGATGACGATAAAGTCGGCCAGTTTGCCTTCTTCCAGCGATCCCTTCTTGTCTTCCTCGAATGTCAGATAGGCATTGTTGATCGTGTAAAACCGCAGCGCTTCCCGCCGCGAAATACGTTGCTCGGGATGCAGCGGCTGGTCGGTCCATCTCGGTTGCCGAGTCAATGTGATCCACATGCCCCAAAACGGATTGTAGGGATTGACCGCTCGCATCCCTCCGATCCGCTGCATGTGGTCCGATCCGCCTCCCACGACGATCCCGGCATCGAACAGACTGCGGTACGGTTGAAAATACGCCAGCCGCTCCTCGCCGAATTGCTTTTTCAGCGTGGCCCCGTCGAGAAGCAACCAGGCGGGTTGCAGATCGGCTACGATCCCCAGACGCCGCATCTTGTCGATCGCCTCGGCACTCATGAAGTTGCAATGCGTGATACATGGCCGCTTGCCCTGGATGGAATCCTCGCGGTCGACTTGTTCGTAGGCGGCGATCAGCGCATGGACTGCGCCGTCACCGACCGAATGAGCGGTCGGCTGGAGTTGATGGTCGAGGGCGAGTTTCGCGATCTGATAGAGCTTGTCCGGTGGCACATAGAGCAGTCCGCGGTAGTTCGGGTCGGTAATCGAGTAGATGCGGCTCACGCCCCACGGCTTGCGCATGTACGCCGAACCGGTCAACATGCCGCCGTCGAGAAAGATCTTGATGCCTCGAAGCCACAAACGATCGTCATACTTGTGAAGCGGATGCCGGGACGCCTGCTCCATCCGCTGACGAATGGCCGCAAGCGGCTGTTGGGCGTTGATACTGTAATAGAGGAAAACGCGGCATGTGAGCTTGTTTCTTTCGTGAAGAATCTCATAAAGTCGAATGGCACTATCGCCGGCCGAACGATCCGAAATGCTGGTGAGCCCCACCGCGTTGTAGTCTCGCAGGAGTGCTTCGAGCTGCGCGACGCGATCTTCGAGGCTCGGTTTCTTCAGGCTCTTGGGCGTCTCATACCGCACCAGGCGGCGGCAGCTCCGTAAAATGCCGGTCGGCTCTCCCGTCACCGGGTCTTTTTCGATCTTGCCGGGTTGCCCGTCGTCAATCGTGGTGTGGCGATCGATGCCGCTGAGTTTCAGCGCGAGCGAGTTGAGAGCGCAATCGGGCCCCGTGCGGAACATCACCGGATTGCGGGGGGCCACGGAATCGAGTTCCTGCCGAGTGGGAAACCGCTGCTCCCGGAGCCGAGTGATAAAGACCTGGCTGACGACGATCCACTCGCCATCCTCGAGTACGTCCGCGCGGCCTTTGATGTATCGCAAGACATCGGCGATCGTCTCCATGGGCGGCACGACGTGGTCGAATTCATACATCGATGCGCCCGTGGGATGGACATGCGAATCGATGAGTCCGGGGAGCACCGTGCGGCCCTCGAGATCGATCCGCCGCGTTTGCGAGCCGGCCAGCTTCAGCACGTCTTGAGTGGATCCGACCGCCGCGATTCGATCCCCACGGACCGCGATCGCCTCGGCGATGCGGAAGTCGTCATCGACGGTGACGATCTTCCCGTTGTAGTAGATTGCATCGACCGCCTCGGATTCGGCACCAAGCGCGCAGGCAGCCGATGTGACCGCAAGCAGGAAACACGGCACAAGAAATCGGGGATGCAAGTGCGGTTTGTTCATGATGGAGGGCTCCGTAGGCGGACTGGCCGTTTCTCGTGAGTCGCCAAGGTAATGCCATCGTAGCCTGACGACCCGCGGGGTGGAACTGTTGGGCGCGTTGACTTGGGAGCGGCCATTCCGGCGCAATACAACCGCCAATCGCAGCGCAAAAGTCGCGCTGGGTCGTCAACCACACGGCTCGGGTCTATGATGTCGGACAATGCTCGACGGTTGGAAAGAAGCTCGCGAAGCCAGTGGGAGAGCACGATGAACAAGCGGATTCAGCGTTGGTTGGCCGGTGCGGTCGTCGTGGCGGGACTGTGGTGCGGCACTCTGCTGTCCGCCCCCTCGGCCGAGCATCCCAACGTGGTGTTGGTGATGGCGGACGACTTGGGGATCGGCGACATCCGTGCCACCAACCCCGACTGCAAGATCAAGACTCCTCATCTGGAGCAACTGGCCCGGGAAGGTCTCACGTTCCTCGATGCGCACACTCCCAGCTCCGTCTGCACGCCGACCCGCTATGGCCTGCTCACCGGGCGCTACAACTGGCGCAGCCGGCTGGCTCGAGGAGTGCTCAGTGGGCGCAGTCCGCATCTGATACCGGCCGATCGCCCGACACTCGGACACTTGATGCGCCGAGCCGGCTACCATACGGCGATGATCGGCAAGTGGCACCTGGGCTGGGACTGGCACAAGGATGGCGACAAGATCGACTTCACCAAGCCGGTGAAGAACGGCCCGGATATCAACGGGTTCGACCAATACTACGGTCACTGCGGATCACTCGACATGCCGCCTTATGTGTGGGTCGACACCGGGCGCATTACGGCGGTGCCGGATCGGGAGGAGGGAGTGACTCCGAAGCAGGATCGCTATGGCTGGTACCGTCGCGGCCCGATCGGGTCCGACTTCCACATCCCCGAAGTGCTGCCGCATTTGTTCAACAAGGCGATGACATACATCCGCGAGCGCTCGACCGACGCCAAACACGGGAAGCCTTTCTTCCTCTACCTGGCACTGCCGGCCCCCCATACGCCGATCGTCCCGCTGCCGCCCTTCAAGGACGCAAGCGGTCTCAATCCCTACGCCGACTTTGTGATGCAAGTCGACCATCACATGGGACAGCTTCTCGCCACGCTCAAAGAGTCCGGCCTGGCAGACAACACCATCGTGATTTTCACCAGCGACAACGGATGTTCGCCGGTGGCCAATTTCGAGCTGCTCAAGGAGAAGGGGCACGATCCCAGTGGCGGATTTCGAGGGCACAAGGCGGACATCTACGAAGGCGGTCATCGCGTTCCGCTGATCGTGCGCTGGCCGGGAAAGATCGAGCCGGGAACGAAGACGAATGCGTTGGCTTGCCTGACCGACCTGTATGCCACGCTGGAAGAGGTGACCGGCCAGCCCCGGCAAGAAGTGGGTGGCGAGGACGGGTTCAGCCTCCTGCCGGTTTGGCGAGGGGCCGAGCGTTCCTCGCGGGAGTCCCTGGTCAGTCACTCGATCAACGGAAAGTTCGCCATCCGCAAAGGGCCGTGGAAACTCTGTCTCTGCTCCGGCAGCGGAGGCTGGAGTGCTCCTCGAGACAAGCAGGCGACGGCTCGAGGATTGCCTCCCATGCAGCTCTACAACCTGGATGACGACCCCGGCGAGCAGCAGAACCTGGTGGAAAAGCACCCCGAAAAAGTCCGCGAACTGCTCCGTCTGCTCGATCAGATCGTCCGACGAGGACGCTCCACACCCGGAAAACCGCTCTCTAACGATCGGGAAATCCGATTTTTGCCCCGAGGTGTCTCGCTGCCGTGACTCCATCCGCGCCGTGCGAAAAAGGTCTGCGGTAGTGGGCATCTCGCGGCGGTGTTGGTTATAATGGGGTGCCCTCGTAAGAGCTTGGCGCGAAACTCCGGGCCGCAATCGACATGGCCCTGCCCGGGAAGCGGAACGGCAGGTTTTGTTGCAAGCTCTGAAAACACCCGCCTCACTAAGAGGCTGTCACAAAACTCCATGCTGCAAGCAACACACCCGAGGCCGGAAAGCGGCGGGGCGGGTTTTGTTACAGGCTCTAAGAACCACCCAGGGGAGTTCCACACTCATGACCCATCCGTCGCCCTCGCCGGCTCATCGATTGCGGTTGCCAATGGTCACCTGGTTGCTGCTGGCAATCTGGATGGCGGTCCCGGCAATCGCCGAAGAGCCGAGTGCTCAGCCGGTCAGCTTCCATCGGCAGATCCGGCCGATCCTGCAAGCGCATTGTCAGGGTTGCCACCAACCGGCCAAAGCGGACGGCGACTATGTGATGACGCAGTTCGAGCGGCTGGTGAAGGGTGGGGAATCGGGGTCGGCGGCGATCGTGCCGGGCAAGCCGGAAGAGAGCCGGCTGGTGGAGATGATCACGCCGGAGGATGGCGAAGCGGCGATGCCGCAGGGGAAGCCGCCACTCGACTCGCAGTCGATCGCCTTGATCGTGCGATGGATTCGCGAGGGGGCCAATGACGACACTCCGCCCAACGCCGGCTTCCGCTACGACCAGGACCATCCACCCATCTACGCACTCCCGCCCGTCATCACGTCACTCGACTACAGTCCTGATGGCAAGTGGCTGGCGGTGGCCGGTTTTCACGAAGTGCTCTTGCACCGGGCCGACGGAGGGCTGGCGGCGCGGCTGATCGGCCTGGCCGAGCGAATCGAGTCGGTCTCGTTCTCACCCGACGGCAAGCGGCTGGCGGTGACCGGCGGTTTGCCCGGGAGAGCCGGTGAACTGCAAATCTGGGAATTGACCGAATCGACGGCCGACGGTCAGGCTCAAGTTTCTGCCCAGCTATCGCTGTCGATTCCCGTCACACACGACACCATCTACGGCGGGAAATGGTCGCCCGACGGTAAACTGGTCGTGGTCGGCTGTGCGGACAACTCGGTTCGCGCGTTCGATACCGAATCGGGCGAGCAGGTACTGTTCCAGGGCGCCCACAACGACTGGGTGCTCGACGCCGTCTTTTCCGTCGACGGCAAGCATCTAATGTCGGTCGGCCGCGATATGTCGGCGAAACTGATTGAAGTCGCGACCGAACGGTTCGTCGACAACATCACATCGATCACTCCGGGTGCGCTCAAGGGCGGGATTCAAGCAGTGGCCCGGCACCCGTTACGGGATGAGATC
>JALSIV010000234.1 GCA_026989685.1 Pirellulaceae bacterium
GGAGTACATGTTCCCGTTCGCCACGGTCGTGGAATGCCCTCAAGAGAAGATGATCGATGAGATCGGGTATACGCTGGTCGGAACGGCGATCACCGACAACGACGCTTGGATCGAGGAGCTGGTCGATGCAACCAACATCGACCGTCTCAACATCGGACCGATTCCCACGACGAAGCTCAACTGGCTGCAGCCTCATGAGGGGAACTTGATCGACTTCTTGTTCTGCAATCGCGCCTTGCAGGTGACGGATGAACGGTTGGCGGCACTGAAGCGAGGTGAGTGACTTGCCGATGAAGCCGTTCGACTTTCAACCTCGCACGCGCATCGTCTTCGGCAGCGGGTCGCTGGCGCGGCTGGGCGAATTGGCTCGGTCCTTGGCGACGACTCGAGCCATGGTGGTGAGTGATCCGGGCGTGATCCGAGCCGGCCATGCCGAGCGGGCTGCCGAGTCGCTGAAGGAAGCCGGCTTCGAAGTGCGACTGTTTGACGGGGTCCATGAGAATCCCACCACCGATGATGTGGAGGTGGGACGCGCGGCGGCGGCGGACTTTCGCCCCGAGTTGCTGGTTGCCGTGGGGGGCGGTAGTTCGATGGACTGTGCGAAGGGAATCAACTTCGTGTTCAGCAACGGCGGGCAGATGAAGGATTACTGGGGCGTGGGCAAAGCGGCGAATCCCATGTTGCCGATGATGGCCGTGCCGACGACGGCGGGTACGGGGAGTGAGACGCAGTCGTTCGCCTTGATCTCCGACGCGGAGACTCATGTGAAGATGGCGTGTGGTGATCCGAAAGCCGCCTTTGCGGTCGCCGTGCTCGATCCGCAACTCACGCTGACCCAGCCGGCTCAAGTCACTGCGCTCACCGGCTACGATGCGATCGCTCACGCCGCCGAGACCTTCGTCACCGCGCGGCGGACCACGCTTTCGCAAATGTGGAGTCGCGATGCGTGGCGGCTGCTGGCACCGAACTTCGAGCGAGTGATTGGGGATCCCGAGGACGCGGAGGCTCGAGCTGCCATGCAACTCGGTGCCAGCTTTGCCGGAATGGCCATCGAAAACTCGATGTTGGGGGCGGCGCACGCAATGGCCAATCCGTTGACCGCTCGCTTCGGCATTGTCCACGGTCAGGCGGTGGCGCTGGCGTTGCCCGCCGTCGTGCGCTACAACGGCCAGGTGTGTGCCCGAGAGTATGCGGTGCTGGCCTCGGATGTGGGATTGAGTCCACACAGCGATGATTTTGCCGCCGAGCAATTGGCTCAAGAATTGATCCGTCTGCGGGAAATCGCGGGATTGGCGGGGCGTCTGAGAGAGTGCGGAGTCCCCGAAGACGCGCTGCCGGAGTTGGCCGAAGATGCCGCCACGCAGTGGACCGGTACGTTCAATCCTCGTCCGGTCGACGTTCCATCGCTCCTCGAGTTGTATCGACGGTGCTGGTAGATGCCATGATGCCCGGCACCATGCGTGGTAGACTGGGGAGGAGTGCCAAGTTGAAAACGAACCAGTGAGTATCGGCTAGGCTGTGACGAAACCCACCGTGCCGCTTCCCGAACTCGGGTATGTTGCTTGCGACATGGAGTTTTGCGACAGCTTTGTACGTGCGCGAGGGTCCCGAATGGGCGTGAGTCGTCGAGATGTGAATCGAATGTTGCTTGCGGGAACCGTGTGGACCGTGAGCGGCTTGGGGCGTGGCCAGGAAGCGCGGACCGCCGACTGGCCGCTGTTCCGCGGCAATTCGTTGTCTCAGGGTGTTGCTGCGGCACCACTGCCTCCGCCCCTGAAGCTGCGATGGCGGTACCGCCATCGCGACGGTTCGTTCGAAGGAACACCGACGATCGTGGGCGAGCGGGTGTTTCTCGGCGACATGGACGGCAAGCTGTTCGCCTTTCATCTTCAAACCGGGAGGGTCGAGTGGGAGACCCGCACCGAGATCGGTTTCGCCACGGCTCCCGCTTTTTCCGATGGCCGCTTGTTTCTCGGCGACCTCGACGGGTTCTTCCACTGTTTCGACGCGGCGTCCGGCAAGAAGCTGTGGGAGTTCACCAGTGACGGTGAGATCGATTCCAGCGCCAGCTTTTACCGAGACAAGGTGCTGTTCGGTTCGCAAGACGCCACGCTGTACTGCCTCAAGCGGAGCGACGGCTCGCTGGCATGGAAGTTCCCGATCGCCGATCAAATCCGCTGCATGCCGACGGTGGTCCAGAACCGAGCGTTCGTTGCCGGGTGCGATGGTGCGTTTCATATTGTCGATCTGGATCGAGGCAAGGAAGCAGCGTCGGTGGCCATCGATGCTCCGACCGGAGCCACACCGGCCGTGATGGGGAGCCGAGTGTTCTTCGGCACGGAGGGTGGCGAGTTTCTTTGCATCGACTGGAAACAGGCGAAGATCGTGTGGCGGTTTCAGGATGAGCGGTCGAGCTTGCCGTTTCGGGCGAGTGCCGCCGTGCGAAAGGACGTTGTTATCTTTGTCGGACATGACAAACACGTGCGCGCGGTCGACCCGGCCTCCGGAAAACTGCGCTGGGAATACGCGGCCAAGAGCCGCCTCGATGCCTCGCCGGTGATTGCTGGTGAGACGGTGTGGATTGCCACGGCTCGAGGTCGGGTAATCGCGTTGGAACGGAAGTCGGGGCGGCACCAGTGGGAGTACGAGTGTCGCGGTGGT
>JALSIV010000235.1 GCA_026989685.1 Pirellulaceae bacterium
CGACGATCGACGGCGTTGACGACTTCCAGAACAGTTACGTTTTCGACAGGCTGCACCGTTTGACACGAGTCGATCAGGTAGGCAAGACGGGCGGCAATAGTGTGGCCGAGAAGCGAGTCGATTTCGCATTCAATGCTCTCGGCCAATACACGAGTGTGACTCGGTACAAGGACACGGCGGGCGGCGAATCGGACAAGGTGATGACGAGCACGTTCCAGTACGACACGTTGAATCGCCTGACGAATCTCGATTACAAGAACGGCTCGGGCGGGAACATCGTCGCTCCGTTTGAGTTTACCTACGACAATCTTTCGACGGCGGGCCTGTACTCGCCGCTCGCCGAGCGGCGAGGAGCCTCACTCGATCCTCGAGTTTCGGCCACGGCCATCTTGGCGACTCCACTCGGTGCGGGGCGCATCACGCGGATCACCGGCGAGGACGGAACGGTCGACTATGGCTACGACCCGACGAGTCAACTGACGTCGGCCGATTATTCGGATCCGAGTCTGACGGACGAGAGTTATTCGTTCGATCTGGTCGGCAACCGGACGATGACCGGTTATCAGACGGGAACGGCCAACCGGCTGCTCAGCGACGGCACGTATTCGTACGAGTACGACGACGAGGGCAATCGCACGAAGCGGACCAAGACGTCGACGGGCGAAGTGACGGAGTACGAATGGGATTTCCGCAACCGGCTGACGAAGGTGACGGAGAAGGATGCGAGCGGCAATGTGACGAAGGTGGTCGAGTACACCTACGACGTGTTCAATCGCCGCATTGCGAGGGAGGTCGACACGACGAGTCCGTTCGACATGCAGGACGCGGCGATCGAGCGGTATGTGTACGATGATATTCGCAACGGCATGGCGTCACTCGATGGCGGCAATGTGGTGCTCGACTTCGTCGACAGCGACGGCCCTGGCGGCTCGGGAGCCATGACGCTTTCGAAGCGTTACCTATGGGGCGAGGGGGTCGACGAGTTGTTGGTTCAGGAGGATGTGACCAAATCGATGAGCGCCGCCGACCGAGTCCTTTGGCAGGTGGTCGATCATCTCGGCACGGTCCGCGATCTTGTCAAGCAAGACGGCGCGGTGGCGACTCATTTCGTGTACACGGCTTTCGGCGGGATCGTCTCGGGAGACACGAGTCTGACCCGCTACCTCTTCACCTCACGTGAGTTCGACGCCGACACGGGTTTGCAGTACAACCGTGCCCGCTGGTATGACGCGTCAGTCGGCCGCTGGATCAGCGAAGACCCTCTCTCGGCTTCGCCGCGGGGGATGTGAACACGGCGAGGTATGTTGGGAATGAGGTGGTGGGGTGGAGCGATCCGAATGGGTTGTGGCCACCGTCCTCTTCGTTTGCAGATTCCCAGGCGGAAGATCGTCCAACGGAAGGTAGATATGGGGAGCTGGTGTGGATCGACGCTCCAGAGGATGATGGCATTCCGGAGGATCCGGGATGGTCAGCAGACTCAGATGTAGAGTTGCCGAAGCCGCGCGAGGAAGAGATCTCAGACGAGGATTTGACGGACGGGCATTTCAAGAACGTGGTGCGAGGACACGAGGAAACCGAATTCGTCGGCAAAGTAATCAAGAAGATGCATGCGGTGGAGTGGTTCGTTCTTATTGGCCCTATTGTCGAATTCGGCGCGATGGCTGGAGCGACGATGGCTGAAGGTAGCGAATTCATTTTTCACGACGCCTGGGTAGGTGATCCTCCAAATGAACGCAATGAATGGGTGGAAGCTCAAAAGAAGCTAAACGAAACGTGGCGCGAGGAGTGGAACAATCTGGTCCGGTAATCGGATCGTGCAGGGCCGCGGATGCGTGGCTCATAGATATAGCTTTGCGGGAAAGTACCGAAATGAAGTGTGCGGCATTGTCCTTTGCGGCCTATGGGTTTTTGATAGCGTTGTCAATTGTCGGCGTTGTGCTCTACAACCCGCATAGTGGCGACGTCGTCTTTCTCATCAAGCTGGCAGTATTTTTTGGGGGCCTCATGGTTTGGGCAGGTAGCTCCGCATATGCCCTCAACAAGAACAGAGGATTAGTGCGATCGTTCTTCTTCGTTGGTTTCCTGACAATGGTCGTCCTCATGGGGCTTATTCAGTACGGCACGTTTCAACTCGCAGAAGAGATCCATCCTGTATTGAACGCTCTTCGTATCGTAAGCGGCGTTTCTCTCATATGGTTGTGGATTGTCCTTTTCCGTGCTGTGTGGATTCGCCATTCGCAGGCCGCGAGAGTGGAAAAGGGGGAGCAATTCCGTAACCGCGCATTGTGACCGTGTCGCTGTGCGTGGCTCGCGTTCGCTGCACGAACATCGATGGATCGGTCGGCAACTTCCCGTAGGTCAGGGCGGCCGGGCCCTCGTCACCGTGTCCATTGGGCCTGGCGAATCGTCAGACAGGCAAGAAGTCGCCGTCTGGATCGAATAACTCCAACGGTAAGTCGAGATACAAACCCGGCGTTTTTCGCGGAGTTCGCGAGCCGATCGCAGCAAAACCGACTCACAGCAAGAACATCGACAACTCCGGGTTCTTCCGGCGTAGACGCTGCCGGGCGGTCGTCAGGCTTATTTCATGAGAAAAAGTCATCGGGGAAAAGCCGACCGACGGCGCCCCTGGCGAGCCGGGAACGTGAGGGAAAGAGGGGA
>JALSIV010000236.1 GCA_026989685.1 Pirellulaceae bacterium
CTCAAACAGGTGTTTCCTCAGACGGAAGCCGTTGTACTCTCCACTTGCAACCGAACCGAAATCTACCTGGCCGGGGAAGCCGGCGATCGCACGCCCACGCATCATGATATCGTCGAATTCCTGGCCCATTTTCATCGACTGCCCTCGGAGACCATTTTCGACGCGCTGTTCGAACATACGGGAGAGGACGCCGTCCGTCATCTGTTCGCAGTAGCCGCCAGTCTCGACAGCATGGTGGTGGGAGAGGCTCAGATCCTCTCTCAAGTCAAGCAGGCATTCGCGCTGGCGCAGCAGGGAGAAACGGTCGGCCCGCTGCTCCATATGGCTTTTGCCGGAGCCAATCGCGTCGCCAAGCGGGTGCAGACCGAAACCGCCATCCACCGACGGCGCGTCAGCATTCCCAGCGTAGCGGTGAGCGAGTTCGCCAGCCGGCTGTTCGAGCGGTTCACGGACAAGTGCGTGCTGGTGATCGGTGCGGGGGAAATGGGCGAGGAGACCGCCAAGTACCTCAAGGACGCCGGCGTCCAGGAGATATTGGTGGTCAACCGCAACCCGGCTCGAGCCCAAGAGCTGGCCGCTCGACTGAGTGGCCAAACCGCGCCCTGGGAACAACTCGATCAAGCCCTGGCGCGTGCCGATCTGGTGGTCAGCACGACGGGGGCCACCGAGCCGATCATGACCGTAGAACGATTCCGCGCCGTGCAGCGCGCTCGCTCGCAGCGGATGCTGTTCATCCTCGATCTCGCCGTACCCCGCGATTTCGCCCCGTCGATCGGCGATCTGAACAATGTCTACCTCTACTGCATCGACGACCTGAGCGCCGTGTGCGAAGCCAACCGAAAATCCCGCGAGAAAGAATGGCCCAAGGCCGAACGCATCATCGAAGAGGAACTGGCCCGCTTGATGGCCGATTGGCGGCATCGGGAAACCGTGCCGGCCATCCGACGCTTGCGCGAATCGGCTCGGTCGGTGCGAGACGCCGAACTACAGCGGCTGTTCAATCGACTGCCCAATCTTGAGCCGGCGGAGCAACGGGAAATCGAACGAGCCGTCGATCGAGTCGTTAATAAGCTGCTGCACCCGCCACTGGAGACGCTGCGCAACGAAGCGGCCCGGGGAGCGCCGCATGGCCTACTGGACGCGCTGAAACGGCTCTTTCAAATCGGCGACTGACCAACGGCACGCTCTAGTCCCAGTCGTCCTCGTCATCTTCGTATTCGTAGTCGTAATCGTCGTCGTACTCTTCGTCGTCTTCCACGAGTTCCCACTCGCTTTCTTCGTCATCGTCCTCCTCGTATTCTTCATCCTCGTCCCAATCGTCCTCGTCATCCCAATCTTCGTCGTCTTCGTCGTCCCACTCTTCTTCCTCGTCGTCCCACTCCTCGTCGTCGTATTCTTCATCGTCATCCCACTCGTCGTCATCCTCGTACGCCGATGCCGGGTCGAGATCCGACCATGGGAGTGGATGTTGGAGGAGCCCCGACGACGATGCGGGCTCGCTGACTGCCGACTTGCATACCAAGGCCCATCCGTTCGCTCGCTCCACGCCGGTCGCTGTTTCATCACTTCCCAGTGGCACCTTCACGATGAATCCTCCCAAATGGCAACGGTCTGTCAACGGGCCTCTGTCTCCTCGGGCTGCCCCGAGTCCTGCTCGGGCTGCCCCGAGTCGGGTTCCGACTGCCCCGGTCCGGGCAGCCTACTGTGGTCTTCCTCTTCGCGGAAGATATTCACCTGCGGCAATTGGTCAAGACTGCGCAAGCCAAAAACTTCGAGAAATCTACGAGTGGTCCCATAGAGGTAGGGGCGCCCCAGTTCATCACTTCGGCCGGCGATCCGCACCAGATCCAGCGCCATGAGTTGCTTGAGGATCTCGGAACATTGTACGCCTCGGATCGCCTCGACCTCGGCTCGCAACACCGGCTGTCGGTAAGCGACCACGGCCAGAGTTTCCATTGCGGGAGCCGACAGGCGAACGGGCGAACCGGCATGTCCCAACCTGCGAAGCCAATCGGCAAATTGAGCCCTGGTTCTCAACTGGAATCCGCCCCCGACCTCTTCGACCCGGAAAGCTCTCCCCAGTTCGTCGTACTGCCGGTTGAGTGTTCGCACCAGTGAGCGGGCCTGTTTGCCGTCGTCCAGATCGGCGAACCGGGCCAGTTTGCGGCTGGAAAGGGGTTCGCGGGCCATAAACAGAACCGCTTCCAATCGCCGCAGCCGTTCCGATTCCGCCTCGGGAGCGGTCGGAGCGGCTTCGCGGCGCGGCCAAGCCCCATAAATCCAATGGCTTTTCTTGTTCGGCCGCGGGGGCCCGTACCGCGCGAGCCGGGCGGGACGGCCAAGTGTACGGCGAGCCAGCATTCTCGGGACCCCTCACTGAATTGACAATCGGCGGCTCCGACAGACTTCCAGGTCCGCCGTCCAGCCTAGGTCATTTCCGGGAGCTGCGGCAAGCCTCTGCAACAGACGCTTGCCCCACCGACTCGCTTGACTCACAATGAACGGGCTATTTCACCGAATGAAGTTTTCGTCTCCTTTTCTGTGGAATCCGGCGAACATGTCGAACGACTCCGTCAGCGATTCGTCCCCCGCGATGGGAACGCAGTACGGCCGAGTCCTCTGGATGGTCGGCCTCGGCGTTGCCGCGGTCGTGTTATTCGTCGGCCTGGGTTCGCTCCCGTTTACCGCCGTTCTCGGGACCGAGTTCAACCCGAGCACCCTGGAGACCCGGAGATTCTTCTATCGCCGCATCCCATTTACGCAAATCGGCATAACTCCTGTGGCTCGCACCGTCACCAAGCCCGATTGGGCCCAATTCCTCTCTACTAAGGGCTACTGGAAGGCGGCCAAGGGTGGCCGATGGGATCTCGTGTTTACCAACTTGGGTGGTGAAGCCGATGCCGGTATCCTAATCACTCTGATGGAAACCAAGGATGAAGACGGGAGCCCATTCTGGACGACCTGGAGCAAGCAGCACCCTGAAACAGCCAAACTGCTGTGGAACCGAGTGCGCCGGGCAGCGCAACTCGACCTCTATCCCTACACGGCCGTCTTCCTGCAGATGGCTCGCCGCTACCCTGATCCGGATACCTTCGACAAGTTCTGCAAGGAGGAACTCCACGAACTGCTGCTGCACGACTTGAACCAAGCCGAACGGAACGGCGATTCGGACCGAATCCGTCGGTTAGCCGAGTTTGGAATGGCCCTCTGGCCCGACTCCGAAACTTGGAAATCCCGCGCCAGCCCGAAGCCGGATGCACCCTGAATTCGCACTCGGACAGAAGACGACTCGTGCCGTTACCGGCCGCTATGATCTACTTCGACCACAACGCCAGTTCGCCCATGCATCCCCGCGCGCGGGCGGCCATCGAGTCGCTGTCGGAACGCCGGCTGGGGCATCCTCAAAGCTTGCATCAGGCGGGGCGACTGGCCGCTCAAACCTTGGAAGAGCTCACAACCAAGTTGTGGAAATGGATGGGACCGCTGATTGACACCGATCCGACTCCCGCTGTCATCTGGTCCACCAGTGGTTCGGCGGCCAACCGAGCGGCCCTGACAGCCCTGGCCCGGCACAAGCAGACCGGCGGTCGCGGCTCCGCGAATCGCATCATCGTCAGCTCGGTGGAACATCCGTGCGTGCTGAGCGCCGCTTCCTTACTCGCCGGCGACGCCCACCGAATCGAACGTCTCGCGGTCGACCAAAGTGGCCAAGTCGATCTCGACCATTTGGCACAGTTGCTGCGCTCGCCCGCCCGTTGCGTGGCCGTGCAATGGGTCAATCACGAAACCGGGCGAATCCAACCAATCCAACGCATCCATACGATGTGTGCCGAGGCAGACGTGCCGTTACACGTCGACGGCGTGCAGGGATTCGGCAAGTTGGATACCACCGCCGTTCGGTGCCAGTCGTTCGTCTTTTCGGCACACAAATTCGGCGGGCCTCGCGGACTGGCGGCGTGGATCGTCGATCGCCGGTTCCTTCCCCCTGAGATGTCCGATTGGCAGTCCGGATCACCTCCCATCGAACTGCTCGGGGGAGCGATCGAAGCTTTGGAGGTTTCCTTAGACTCGGAGACTCGCAGCCGTCTGAGTGCCTGGCGGGACCGTATCGAAGCGACTCTCCGGTCGGCTCATCCGACGATGATCGTCCATGCGGCCGAGGCGCCGAGGGTGGACCAGACTTCGAACATCGCCTTTCCCCCGGTCGACCGGCAGCTTCTGCTGATGGCACTCGACCTGGAAGGTCTCTGTTGCTCGGCAGGGGCTGCCTGTGCCAGTGGTTCGCCCGAACCTTCTCCCACACTGCAGGCCATGGGAGTCGATGGGGCGATCATCGAATCCTCGATCCGGCTCAGCCTGGGTATCACCACCACGCAATCCGATATCGAGCAGGGAATCGAGATTCTGGTCCGGGTACTCGACCGGCTCCGATCGACCCCCTCCCATGGCCGAGCCGCTCCCAATCGAAGCGAGAATCCTCTATAATTTACGTTTCTTTAGGTCCCATCCCGGCCATGCGGTGGTGTCCGATCTCCGTCGTACCGATCGGGGATGTCCTCAGCGTGCGGCAACTTGCCGGTCAGCCCTTCCCCAATAGGATGATGAGCTCCATTTTCTGGATTCCTCAAGGATGTCAACCCGCTGAGACGGTACGCTACGGCGATTCCGACTGGGCCTTCGTTGGCGATCGGCACGCCGATTTCCAACTATGGGAGCTGGCCGATTCTCGCACGTGGGCCAGCCCGTTGCTGCTGATAGGCGACTCGGGCCATGGTAAGACCCTGTTGGCTCGGTCGCTGACACGGACTTACCAGCGATCGCTTACCGGCCCCGGAACTCGCTTCGTCACGGGAAACGACCTGAAGCGATCGTTGCACCAGGCGATCGACACGCAAACCCTTCCGCAGTGGCGGGACCAGTATTTGCAATTGAACTGGGTCGTCATTGACGGCCTCGAGCAATTGCTCGATGACCATACGACCCAGCGCTCGCTGGAGACTCTGCTGGACGGCTGGAACGACTCGGGCACGGCGGTGCTGATCACGGCGACGGCGCCGCCATCGCGGCTGCTTGGGATCACCGAGCGGCTGGCGAGTCGCTGTGTCGAGGGACAACGCGTGACGGTTCGGCCCCCGGGACCGGCGGCTCGTCGCTGGTTGATCCGTCGTTTTCTCTCAGAGCGGGGCATGTCCACCGAGGGAGACCACGTGCGGCAGCTTGACGACTGGTGCGAACAGACGCATCCGGCAGTACCCGTCGTCCGTGGGTTGATCGGCGAACTGGCGTCACGCGCAACGACCACCGACCCTTCCCATTTGGAAACCCTGCTCCTGAGGCTGCTCCGTCGCCGTGCCTCTTCGCAACCGACCATCGACGAGATTGCCCGGCTCGTGGCCCGCCGATATGCTGTGCCGCTGCGGGATTTGCGAGGTGGCTCGCGCCGTCGCGCAACGGTACGTGCCCGCAGTGCCGCCATGTGGCTGGCCCGGAAATGGACGGCTTGCAGCTACCAGCGGATCGGAGAATACTTCCACGGCAGGGACCACACAACCGTCCTCCATGCCTGTCGTTCCTTTGAGAAGCAATTGTCCGACCTGGCACTCCGACAAACCGTGGAACTGATGGAAAGCGAACTGCGGCAAAACGGGGCAAGATGTCCCGCTGGTGGAAAACGTGTTCCCACAACGTCAATGGATGCTCGAACTTCTCATCGCTCTCATACCGAGGGACAACCCGCCATGAAGCTGTGAACAGGAGCAATCCAATGGTGACTCACTGTGAACGATCCATCAACCATCATTCCACAAGCGTCTCACTCTCGTAACCATCGGAATTCTCAAGCCTTACAAAACGTTTACTGAATCAGGTGACAATGATCGCGGACTCAATACTCCTGTTTACTTCTCAATCCTGTAAAGATAAGAGGCTGTCACAAAACTCCATGCCGCAAGCAACACGCCCGAGGCTGGAAAAACGGCGCGGCGGTTTTTGTTACAGGCTCTAAGAGGCTTTGACAAGCAACCGAAAGAGTCGCCCGATCAGTCCACCACACCATTCCCACGGCAAAGTACGGATCCGAGATTCTCATGAAAGCAAGATTTGATCGACTGGCCCTACTCAATGCCTTCGGCCAAGTGGCTTCGGTAGTTCCCTCACGGGGAACCAAGGAGATCCTGCAGTTTGTTCAGCTCGAATCGAGTCCCGAAACGGGCGTCGCCTTGTCAGCGACCGACTTGGATGTTGGCGTTCGCATGGAGGTGAGTGAAGTCGAGCTGTTGGAAGCCGGGCGAGTCTTGGTTCCCGTGAGCAGGTTCGGCAATCTGCTGCGAGAATCGATGGACGAGTTTGTCGTCTTGGAGAGTACGACGCAGGGACTCACGGTTTGCGGCGACCGGTTCGAAGTCCAGTTGATGGCGGCCGATCCGTCCGAGTATCCGGAGGTTCCGGTTTTTGATGCGGACCAGTACCACGAAGTGTCCGCGGCATTGATGCAAGATTTGATCCGGCGCACCGTGTTTGCCACCGATCAGGAAACGACGCGATACGCTTTCGGCGGCATCTTGTTGGAAATGGACGAGACGAAGATCATCGGCGTCGGCACCGATGGTCGACGTCTGGCCAAGATGGAAGGGCCGGCCCAGTCTGTGAACGGTCACGCAACGGAGCCGGGCACGACCGTCGTGCCATCGCGAGCCATGACGGTGGTGGAACGAAGCCTGCATGAGCAAGAAGGGACGGTGTTGCTCGCGGTACGCGATAACATCATCCTATTGCGAGCGGGTCGGCTGTCGATGTTCGCTCGGCTGGTGAGCGGCCGGTTTCCCGATTGGCGCGACGTCGTTCCGAAGGAAGCATTGCCCATTCAGATCGAATTGCCGGTTGGTCCAACGCAAGCCGCCGTTCGCCAGGCGTCGATTGTCACCACCAAGGAAAGCCGGGGCCTCGATTTTCGGTTTTCCGAAGGCAATCTCTCACTGTCGGCGACGTCGGCGGAAACCGGGCGGTCGTTCGTGGAGCTGCCGATCGCCTACGACGGACCTGAATTGTCCTTCTGTCTCGATCACCGATACGTGCTCGAGTTCCTGCGAGTACTGGATCCGGCCAAGCAATTCAGTCTCCAGGCTCAGGGAAGCGACCATGCGGTCCTGTTCCGCACCGACGACGGATACGATTATGTGGTGATGCCGATGGCACGGAGCGCGAGTGATGAGACCTAGACCGACGCCGGAGCAGGAGATTCAGTGGCTGCAAGAGGCAGCGCGTCGGCGCTATCGTCGCCCGGTGACGGGCCGGGCTATCAAGCACGTTGTCGCGGAACTGTTGACGCAGCGCCGAATGGTGGCGCCTCAACAGCAGCGGCAGCTTCGCGAGGCCTGGCGGTCCGCCGTTGGTCCGGCCATCGCCGAGTGTTCGATGCCGGGTCGGGTGTCGGGCGGCATGTTGGAAGTGGTCGTCGCCGACTCGGTGGTGGCCCAGGAGATCGCCTTGCGGAGGTCGGACATCCTTCGGGAACTTCGGCAACGGCTCCCCGACCAACCGATTTCCCGGCTGCGAACGCGCGTCGGTTCCGTCGATGGTTGAAATTCCGCTGAGTATGGTCGATTCGCACTTACCCATTCCAGTCCATTTTACGCTTTGATCGAATACCCATGAATGACGAAACCAGACGTCCTGGCGATGCCGACGACGAAATCCCGTCGGGCGGCGGGCAGCTCAATCCGTCGGGCAACAGCGAGTACGGTTCGGAAGATCTGCAGCACCTCTCCGATTTGGAGCACGTACGCAAACGGCCGGCCATGTACATTGGCGACGTGACGCCTCGCGGGCTGCACCACTTGATTTACGAAGTCGTCGACAACTCGATCGACGAAGCCATGGCCGGTTTCGCATCCCGCATCGAAGTCACCATTCACACCGACGGATCGGTTACGGTGGAGGACGACGGTCGTGGAATTCCCGTCGAGCCTCACGAAGATCTCAGTGCCGAGATGGGGCGGGAAATCTCGACGCTGGAGGGCGTGATGACGGTCCTCAAGTTCGGCGGCAAATTCAAGAAGGGCGCGTACCAGACCTCGGGCGGACTGCACGGCGTCGGTGTTACCGTCGTGAACTTCCTCTCGCAGTGGTGCGAAGTGCAGGTCTGTCGCGATGGACACATTTACCAGCAGGAATATGAGCGCGGCGTTCCGCTGGGACCGGTACGCAAGGTCGGGACCACCAAGAAGACCGGCACACGTACGACCTTCAAACCCGATTCGACGATCTTCCAAACCACGAAGTTCGACTTCGATACGATCTACAAGCGGTTGCAGGAGCTGGCGTTTCTCAACAAAGGAGTGACGATCCGGTTTCATGACGAGCGAGTCGACGAGGCGGACGAGTTCTGCTACGAGCGCGGCATTATCGAATTCGTCGAGTATCTCAATCGAGCCAGCGATACCTTGCACAAGGAAGTGATCTATTTTGCCGGGTCCGATCAGGGTGTCGATTACGAAATCGCCATGCAGTACTCGGCCGACTACACCGAAAACCTGCATTCGTACGTCAACAACATCGCCACCATCGAAGGGGGAACTCATGTCTCGGGGTTCCGCTCGGCTCTGACGCGGACACTCAATACCTACGGCAAGAAGGAAAACATCTTCAAGGATGTGATTCCCACGGGGGACGACTTTCGCGAGGGTTTGACGGTCGTCATTTCCGTTCGGGTTCCCGAACCTCAATTCGGCGGCCAGACGAAAACGCGATTGGGCAACGGCGAAATCGAAGGGATCATCAGTTCGGCCGTTTCCGAGAACTTGTCGCGATATCTGGAAGAAAACCCGAAGTCGGCAAAGATGATCGTCCGTAAGGGTGTGCTGGCCGCGGAAGCTCGCGAAGCGGCTCGCAAGGCCAAGGACCTGCTGCGGAAGCGGAAAGGTGCCATGGCCGGCGGCGGGCTCCCCGGAAAACTGCGAGACTGTATCAGCCGGGAAATGGAGCGATGCGAACTTTATTTGGTCGAGGGGGATTCGGCCGGCGGGAGTGCCGAAGGCGGTCGGCTGCGCGAATTCCAGGCGATCCTTCCGTTGCGAGGCAAGATCATCAATGCGTACAAGTCGCGCGAAGACAAAGTGCTGGCCAACGAAGAAGTCCAAAGCATGATCCAGGCGATCGGCAGCGGAATCGGAGCCGAGCAGGACGTCAACAAGCGCCGGTACAACCGGATCATCATCATGACGGACGCCGATGTCGACGGCTCGCACATTCGCACGCTGTTGCTCTGTTTCTTCTATCGCCAGATGTACCAACTGGTGGCCGGCGGCCACGTCTATCTCGCGCAGCCGCCTCTGTACCGCGTACGCGACAAGAAGAAGACCTATTATGTCCAATCGGAAGAGGAGATGAAGCAACAGTTGCTGGAACGGGGATTGAGTGACGTGGTGTTCATTCCGGAGGATCATCGCGAGATTCGAGGCGACGAGTTGGCCCGGCTCTGCCGAGTCCTCGCGTCGATGGAAGAGGCTCTGGTGGCGCTGGAACGGCGGGGCATCCAGCTCAAAACGCATGCCGATCGGATGGACCCCGAGACCGGCAAACTGCCCGTGTTCCATGTCGTGATGGGCCGCGAAGAGCAGTGGTTCTCTTCCCGCAAGGACCTCGACGCATTCATGGAAAAGGCTGAAGTCAGCGCCGGCCACGAACTGCCGGTGGAAACGCATGAAACGGAAAAACAGAACGGAGAGCCGGGGGAAACCGCCGATCAGACGACGGTGCATATCATCGAGTTGCACGAAGTGCGGACGATCAACTCCGGACTGAAAGACCTCAAGGAATTCGGCTTCGACGTCCGCTCCCTGATACCGATCGAGCGTACCGGCATCGAAACGCCTCGATATCTGTTGCGGCGGGGCGAGAACGAGATTGGGATTTCAGACCTGCGGGGACTGCTCGTCGCCGTACGCGATCTGGGACAACGAGGTCTGCAAGTCGTTCGTTTCAAGGGATTGGGTGAAATGAACGCCGAAGAGCTGCGGGAAACGACGCTCGACCCGGAGCAGCGCACCTTGGTTCAAGTCAGCATGGCGGACGCCGGTGCCGCCGACGAGATGTTTCGCGTGTTGATGGGAGATAAAGTCGAACCGCGGCGCGAGTTCATCGAGAAGCACGCATTGGAAGTGCAGAACCTGGACGTGTAACAGCCGGCCGCAAAGAGAAGGCGCCGATGGTCGATCAGTTGGGTTGGCTGACACTCGTGGCAATCGCCATGTTTGCCGCGGGATTCGTTCAAAGCGCGATGGGATTCGGCTTCGCCGTCACCGCTCTGGCCGTGATGTCGTTCTTCGTCGACATCCACCAGGCGAATCTGATCGTATCGATCAGCAGCCTGGCTCCCATGACTCTGGCCTTCTATCACTATCGCCGCAATGTCGAGTGGATCGACTTGATGGGTGCACTCGCCGGCGCGGGGATCGCGTTGCCGCTGGGGCTGGTCGTTTTCAGGATTCTGCCGGGAGATTACCTGGTGCGGGGAACCGGCGTGATCATTCTGCTATTGACGCTCGATGGCTTGCGGCAGCGCAACGACGAGCCCGCGCCGGCACGGAGTCGTACGGCGATGATCTGGAGCTGCGCTGCCGGTGCGGTGAGCGGCTTCCTGTCCGGTGCCGTCAGCATCGGCGGGCCGCCGGTCGCCGCTTATGTCGTCCGCCAACCCTGGAATCCGGCTCGCATGAAGGGGTTTCTCGTCGGTTTCATGATCGCGCTGGGCCTCTACAAGCTGGCCGGACTGTTGGTCGCCCGACTGCTGACCTGGGACGATGTCGTGCTCCCCTCGCTGCTCGTCGCCCCGATTTCCTGTGTCGGAACTTCGATCGGTGTCGTCGCCTCGCGGAAACTCAACGCCAAACGTTTCCGCCAGATCGCCCTGGTGATGCTGGCCTTGATGTCGGTGAATATGATCGTCCGAGGCAACCCCGATCGGAGCAATCCGGAGAACCAAGAGACCGCTGTCATGAGGGTGCTGCCGTGAACTCATCACCATCGTCCCGGCCCACACTGCGGTTTCTGGGAGGTGCCGAGACCGTGACCGGCTCGAAATACTGGATTCGGCACCGAGGCCAGAGTCTGCTGCTCGAGTGCGGCATGTTTCAGGGCCTGAAAAGCCTGCGACTTCGCAACTGGGAAGACCCGCCCTTTCGTTCGGCTCAACTGGCGGCCGTCGTCCTCTCCCATGCTCATATCGACCACAGCGGCTATCTGCCGCGGGTCGTTCGCGAGGGTTTCCGCGGTTCGGTGTTCTGTACGCACGGTACCAAGGATCTGCTGCAGATCCTGTTGCCCGATGCGGGGCGCATTCAGGAAGAGGACGCCGAGTACGCCAATCGGAAAGGGTTTTCGCGACACAAGCCGGCGCAGCCGCTGTTTTCCGAAGAAGACGCCAGGCAAGCGCTGAAGCTCTTGAAGGGAAAACCGTATCACCGGTTGTTCGAAGTGACACCGTGGTGTCATGTCTTGTTCCGACCGGCCGGGCACATCTTCGGTTCGGCGATCGTCGAGTTGCAGATCGACGCCGATCCTCCCGTGCGACTGGTGTTCTCGGGCGACCTGGGTCGCTGGGGCCGGCCGATCACCAAGGACCCGGAACTCGTGCCGCGAGCCGATCTGTTGATGCTGGAATCGACATACGGGGACCGGAGGCGGCAACCGAAGAGGACCAACCGGGAACTGGCGGCCGCCGTCCAAAGGGTCGTTCGCCAGCGAGGCGTCCTGATCATTCCCGCTTTCGCCGTTGGAAGGACGCAGGAAATCCTGTGGCGCCTCGATCGGCTCGAGCGCCAGGGCGATATTCCATCCATCCCCGTCTTCATCGACAGTCCGATGGCCACGGATGTCACCGGCATCTATTGCCACCGCCCCGACGAACATGACTTGCAGATGCAGGAGTTGATGGCTCGCGGTGAATGCCCGCTGCGGCGCGACGACTATGTCTTCGTGCGGACACGGGAAGAATCGAAAGCGCTCAATCGGCGAGGCGGTCCCATGATCATCGTCGCCGCCAGCGGGATGGCGACCGGTGGGCGCGTGCTGCACCATCTCGAACAGCGGTTGCCCCATCCGGAGAACATTGTGCTGCTGGTCGGCTACCAAGCGGCGGGAACGCGAGGACGCTCGCTGCTGGACGGAGCGGAAACCGTGAAGATTCACGGCCGGCACGTCCCCGTGCGCGCTGCCGTGGAGAAGCTGGACGGCTTGAGTGCTCACGCCGACCAAGGCGACATCGACCGGTGGCTGGACGGCTTTCAGCAGCCGCCGGCTCGCGTCTTTCTCGTCCACGGCGAACCCGAGGCGGCTCGCGGACTGGCCGAGCACCTGACACAGTCGCGAGACTGGAACGTGGAAGTGGCCCGGGACGAACAACAGATCGTCCTCTGACTCGGATGCCAAAGGGCGATGGATAAGGCCGGCATCTACCGTCCTCCGCTACTCCTTGACGACTTCAATAGGTCGCTGCTCACCCTCGATCACCAGCCACTCCCTCCCGCAAGCCACTTTCGAAAACGTCGACCGGCTGCCCGAAGGCCAGAACACGACCAGCTTTTCGACTTCGGTCGCCTGACCGGTGCCGATCACCAACTGCCGCTGATTGCAGGCCTGATAACCGCTGCCTCCCACCAGTTGCCGCACGCGGACGCGATCTCCGTAATGGAGTTCCACCGTTGTACCATAGGCGTCACGAGTCCCTCTGCGGCCCCGCAGCCGCAGTACGAGCGAATGTCCCGGTGGATCGGAGACGTTGGTTACCAGCGCGGCTGGCGATCCGATATGGGAGACGACGACGTCATCCACGCCGTTGCGATCCCAGTCGATCACCGCCATGCCGCGCCCCAAATAGGTGCGGTCGAAATAGGATCCGGATGTTGCTCGAGGCACCTCCTTGAAAACTCCTTTGCCCAGGTTGCGGAAGAATTGAGGCGGCATCTTGAACGGTTCGTTGTCGTAGCGAACATCATCGACGTGGCCGTTGGTGAGCAGCAGATCGGGCCAGCCGTCCAGGTCGGCGTCGACGAACTGCGTGCCGAAACCGAGCAGTTGAAGACTGGCGTCGAACAGGCTCGCCTCGCGCGTCTTGTCCACGAATAAGCTGTCGTGTTCCTGCAAATAGAGCGTGTTGTGGTCGTCGTAGTAGTTGGTCACGAACAGATCGAGGCGGCCGTCGCCGTCCGCGTCGTCCACCGCCACCCCCATGCAGGCCTGGCCGATACCGTCCCGGTCGAATGCCAGTCCGCGGAGCAATGCCTCATCTTTCCATCGCAGTCCCGCCGACTCGGAAGGGTCGGCTACCAACAGGAAATTGGCTTCCCCGTCATTGGCGATGAATGCCTCCAGACGACCGTCTCGATTGAGGTCGACGGCGACAATGCCGAGTCCCTTGCCGACATGTTCGTTCAGCCCGCTCTCCTCGGTCGCTTCCCGCCAACGCCCGTCACCCTGGTTGAGAAACAGACGGTCTTGCCTGCCCGGAAAGGCACTGGGGCCGCACGACTTGCGCCGCTGGGGAGTCCCGCAACGCAGCGAGTAGACATTCCCGCCCAGGTAGTTGACGTCGTAGATGTCGGGAAGACCGTCGCCATTGAAGTCGACCAGCGCCACACTGGTCGTCCAGATCAACGGCTCCGGATCGTCCGGTAGCGGGACCGGCGAAAACGTGCCGTCCCCGTTGTTGACGAACAAGCGGTTGGTGCCGATGTTGGCTACATAGAGATCGGGCCAGCCGTCATTGTTGAAGTCGCCCGACGTGCAGCCTTGTGAAAACCCTCGTTCGTCGATCCCCACTCGATCGGTGACATCCTGAAACGTCCCGTTGCCCAGATTGCGGAACAACCGATCCCGATGTTGGGTTGGCGGGCCGTCCGGCGGCCACGGGCGACACTGCGTCAAATAGATGTCGGGCCAGCCGTCCTGGTCGTAGTCGAGAACGGCCACGCCGCCACCGGTGCTGTCCATGATCTGGATGCCGTCTGCGCGGTCCTGGGCACTGTCATAGTAGGTGAACTTCAAACCGGCTCGCTCCGCTAGGTCGTCCCAGCGGATCGGGACCGTGTCGCTCGGAAGCGTTCCCGCTCGAGTCGGCTGTCGCCGTTTGCTCCAATCCGGTAGCGGATAATCGCTGAGCACAAGATGGCGGTCGAGGCGGAAACCGGCCAGCACTCGCGGAGTCCGCTCGGCGTCGAGCCGGCTCTTCAGCTCGTCTCGCTTGGCGATCCACTTGTCGGCGTTGTGTCCTTGAGATTTCATGAAGTGGGCCGTGGCCACGCACCAGGCCGCCGCCTCCCAGATCCTCCCCATCGATTCCAACAGCGTGACCACCCGCTGCATGTGGACCACATCGGGCCCCTTGAGCATAATCGGGTGGACGGCTTCGTGGAGCTCAGTAAGGAGTTCACTACGTCGCAATAGTGGTTCGGCATCGTCATCGCGTCCAAGCTGCTTCAACACCGTTGCCAATTCAAAATATGCCCGACGATGATTGGGGTCGCGGCGAAGGGCCTCCCAGTAGCAGCGAGCGGCCGAGCGCGGCTGACCGTGGGATTCGGCCCACCGCCCGAACACGAACCATATTTCGGGATGAACGAGCGCCGATTCGGGAATCGATCGGCGCCACTTCAGAAATGCATCGCTGTCGCCGTTGTCGAGAAGAATCGTGCCGTATTGGGCATGAGCTTCCGAGAGTTCGGGGTGGTATGCCAGGACCTGCTCGAGTTTCGTTCGCGCTTCCGACCGGCGCTTGTTCAACAGATCAAGTCGAGCCAGTCCGAGCAGAGGAATGCGGCTGTCGGGCTCGACGCGCAACGCTTTTTTCAGCAGCGGAGCGTTGTCATAGAGCTCATCGGTATTGGCCAGCAATGCCAGATCCTGAACCGAATACCGCCGGATCTTCAGCAGCCGGAATCCGAATTCGGCCGCTTCCCATCGCCTCCCTTCCGAATTGAGCAGCATGGCCATCGCCCGATTGAGATCGGGATCGTCGCGGTGAATGGCGAGTGCCGCCCGCAACAGCCGTTCCGCTTCCATCAATCGGGACGCCTTGAATGCCACATAGGCACCCTGTTTGTACTCGCGGAACCGGGCTTCGCGATCGATGTTCCCTGGAGTCGTCTTCGTAGCGATCGTCTGGTCGTTCGCGGGGGGATCGGCTGATGGGTTCGCCTTCTTCGCGGCGGACTTGTCGGACGGTGTGGTTGTCGGTTCTCTCGGCGTCTCTGGTTCGGTGCCGGAGTCCGGCTTCCACGTTGCAGTGTGGGCCGACTCGCTCACGTCGTTCTTGGAAGGCGAAGGGTTGCAGCCCATTGCCAGCGAAATGAGCAGAGCGGTGCCCAGAGTCAGTCCCTGGAGCAGTGCCTGCCTGCCAGGTTGAACAGTACCCATCACGGTGCCGAGTTTGATTGATTGAGAGAAGGCGGAGCAAAAGCGCGGCTTGAAGACGCTACTGTAGTATATCGTCGGCGTCTCGGCTCCGCCAAGCGCATCGGCTACGGTCGGGCGATTTTCCACAGGTGCTGGTGGCTGCGGATCAACAGGGCGTCGTCGCCGACGGCCGGCGTGGCCAGGATGGTCTCGCCCAGCTTGCCCGTGCCGACCACTTTGCCCTTGGTGCCACCGATATCGACGACGTGAGTGACGCCGTCTTCGCCCGTGATGTAGAGCCGATCGCCGGCCAGCACGGGCGACGCGGAAAACCGGCGACCCTTGAGGCGGAGTTGCCACCGCAACTTGCCGGTCGCCAACTCGGCGCACTTGAGAATCGTACCGCTCAGGACATAGACGCGATCTTGGTAGACCAGCGGCGTGGCCGTATTGCAGCGAAGCCGGTTGTTGTCCCAGACTACTTCGGGATTCCTCCCGACCCGCGGTTTCACAGCGGTGACGCCTCGAGCCGGCAACAGCAGAAGTCCATCAGCGGCCACGACGGATGCCTGAGCCGACCCGCCGGCGGCGAACTGCCACCGCTGTTTCCCCGTCGCCAAATCGTAGGCGGTGAAACCCCGCACACTTTGCAGCACCACCTCGGTGTTTCCGTCGGCCGCTCGCCAAAGTACCGGTGTCGACCAAGAAGCGACGGCCGGCCGGTCGACTACCCACCGGGTCGTCCCGTCTTCGGCATGGAGTGCAACCGTGAGGCTCTGACTGTCATTTTCCAATTTGGCGATGACGGTCTCCTCGGCGATCACCAGGGACGATGCCATGCCGAGACTGTTACTGGCATTCGGATAATCCAGCATCAAGCCGCGCAGCCAGATCAGATTTCCCGCTAAATCGTAACAAGCCACGTCGTTCGAGGAGAACAACACGTAAACTCGCTTGCCGTCACTGACGGGCGAGGGAGCCGCCGGGGCAATGGTCGGGTGAGTCATCGTGCGGCCGGTCGCCCACAAGGTCCGCTGCCAGATCCGTCGGCCGTCCCGGGCGTCGTAGCAATTCAAGGAGAGTTGATCCTGGCGGTAGCCGTCGGAGCAGCTCACCAACACGCGGTCTCCCAGTACCAGCGGGCACGAGCAGCCACGGCCGGGCAAGCGCACTTTCCAGGCGACGTTCTTCGTTTGGCCGGCCCCGTCGTTCCATTCGATCGGCGGATGCGATGCCGGCGCCAGCCCCCGACCATCGGGCCCGCGAAACCGAGGCCAATCGGCCCCGGCCGCAGCGACAACACTCGCTAAGACTGCCAGCACAAGCGTCTGACGGACAACAGCGGGAAAGTGATCGATCACCGACATGGGAAGGTACTCCAAGAGGCTGTCCCAAAACGCACCATGCCGCGAGCAACATACTCGATGCCGGGCAACGGCACGGCGGGTTTTGTTACAGGATTCTAGTGACTTCGCGTGCAAGGCCGACAAAAATACTAGCTGTTCCCCGGCAGGGGCGCAAGTGCGGTCCCTCGGAAGGGGATGGGAATCGTGCCCTTGGGAGGCGAATTTCGCTCCGGCATCCATCGTGCCGATTTCCATCCGCACGACCGACATCTTTATGTTAGTGGCATGGATGGCTGGGGAACGTATACGACCGACGACGGCCGCGAGCGCTGGCGATTCTACGTGGGAGGTCCGATCCGTTTCGATCCCGTGATCGATCGAGGACGAGTCTTCGCAAATAACCGCCGAAGCCGTGGAGCGAGCGAAGATTGATCTGGCATGAAACCGCCGGATTCTGTAATTCGTAGCACCATGAGTGCTTCGCTATTGGAACG
>JALSIV010000237.1 GCA_026989685.1 Pirellulaceae bacterium
ATGCTACTTTCCTCCCTAAACAGGCTAAACTTCCCAAACCTCCGCGAACTCTACCAATTGCTGCTCAAATCCCAAACACCAATCTTCCCCCCCAGTCCGGGCGCGCAAGTCCGTGCGTGCACCTCCCGGACGGTTCCACTGAAGATTGCTGTTGACGCGAGTTGCCTCGTTTGCCGATAATCTGCCCGCATATCCGGAGGCAGAAGAACCTGTGGGACAGGGATGGCGGGGTCATGGCGTGGAATCGCTGGGTTGGGATGATCGCGGCCGCCTGCTTGTTGAGCGTGGCAGAGAGCTCGGTTCCCGCTCAGCCGGTTCCGCCGCCGGGAACGCCGGGGAGGTTATTCGAGGCTATTCCGCAACCTGCGGTACCGCTTCCTCGGCTTGGATATGTTGCTCGCGGCCAGGAGTTACGTGACACGCTCTTGGCCGACTCGGTTGAAACGCCGGACGTGTCTCGGTCCGAGTCGTCGCAGGATCCCACTCCGCTCACCAGACCGGTATTCTTTGGGCGTCCTCATCCCACGGCCCTACTCTCGCGCCACCGCGGTCTGGGGATTCCTTTGCAGCGCACCAGTTGGCGAAACCGTCCCTGGTATGCGGGCTGGCAGATCGGAAGTCTGCACGGGAGCGATCTGGTGGCGGGAGCCGTTTCTCAGCGGACGGCGGTCACCGGCGGCTACTGGATCGGCTACGATTTCGACCACTACTGGGGCGCCGAGCTGAACTGGTCATTCGCCTATCCCGAGCTTTCCGACTCGGTCTGGAACATCGAAAGGTCGGCCGGCCTCCAGTTCTGGGATTTCGATCTGCTTCACTATCCGTGGGGCGATGCTCGGTACCGTCCCTACTTCAAGACAGGGCTCGGTGTGACCGGCGTTCATTTCGAGGACGAGCGGCAGCGCTATTTCAATCGTGGCCTGGTGACCATTCCCCTGGGGTTCGGCTTGAAATACTACTGGAAGCGATGGTTGGCGTTGCGGTTCGACGTGACCGATCGGATCGCGTTGGGTGCGGGCCGTGTTGCCACGATTCACCATTGGTCGATCGTAGGTGGAATCGAGTGGCGGTTCGGCGCAGCCAGCCACATCCGCTATCGGCCCTAGCGCGGCATCGGGCGCTGCGCCGTGCGCCAGCGGTTCGCTTCGGCTTTCAGCCTGCCGACGAGTTCGTCCAGCCGTTCGGCTTCGTTTGGGCGATGTTCGTCACGAAGTCGCCGGGCCTTCTGCCGCAGCAGCCATGTCGTCAATTCCAGGGAGCGGACCAGGGGTTCGTCCAGGCATGGATCGAGGGCGGGGGCCCCTTGGCTCGGTGCAGGGGAGTCGCCATTTGTGCTCTGCGCGATGCCGCTCGCCCGACGTTTGGCTGATTCCGACATCGCGGCTTGCAGTGCTTCGACAAACATCCGTTCGCTTTCCCGGGCGTCTTTCGGTTCGAAGATGGTCCCTTTCAGCAGGCTGCCGTACCGTCGGCGGGCGCGGAGGATGGTGTCGATGGTGTCCTCGTCGAGTTGCCGAGTCGCGGCAGTAGCGGTTGTTGCCGACGAGGCGTTGTGAGGGGCGGTCGCCGATTTGGGGTGGGGGGTCTTTGATGCGGTTGAGTCGCTGTGGACCGGTGGTTGGGCACCTACCAGCGCCGGAGGCAGGAGGAACAGCCATAGCAGCCGTGTCGGCGTGGAGAATACGGTCATGGTCGGGTCTTCCTTGACGCTGGAGTCACGAGTGTGATGGCACCTGCGTGGCGATGCGGCTCTTCATGTTCGTCTCGCCCCCAGCGATTATAGGGGCTGATCGCCGGGACTGCCCAGTTCAATTCGGGCCTGGCGCCTGCCCGGCGGCTGTCTCGGGTTCGGCGGACCACCTGCTTGTGACTCGCGCAGCGGCCAGCGATAATGGGGGGAGACGCGATCGGTCGGCGGCTTGTCAACGGGGCTCATCGGCAGGGGACACCGCGAGCGGCGCTTCGGCAAGGGATGTGGCGGCCGGTGGGGCTGAACGGGTCTCGGGAAGTAAGGCAGTGCGAATGGCTGGGCGAACGGATCCACTCGACACGGCAACCAAGGTGGTGACGCCGGAGAATATCGCTTTCGAATATCGCCTGGCCGGCCCGTTCGCTCGCTTGGTGGCGTTCGCGATCGATTGGTTCATTGTTTTGTTGATCATCGTCGCACTGGCGCTGCTGCTATCGCTGCTCCAGGCGCTGCTTGGACTGGGCAGGGTTCTCGGCGCGATCATGTTGTTGGCCCTGTTTGTGCTGACGTGGTTCTACGGTGGATTGTTCGAGACATTTTGGAATGGAGTGACTCCGGGGAAGGCGGCGCTGCGACTGCGGGTGATCTCGACCGACGGGCGTGCGATCACGGGATTGCAGGCCATGGCCCGGAACATCTTGCGATTCGCCGACCTGATGCCGTTTGTCGGCCTGGGGGCGTTCTTCGGTGTGTCCTCGATTCCGGTTCCCGTGCCGTTGTTTCTGGCCGGTTTTGTCACGGCGATGGTCACGCGCGACTACCGCCGACTGGGTGACCTCGTCAGTGGAACGATGGTAATTTCCGAACAGCGCGAGTGGCGGCCGCACATCATTCATGTGGCCACTCCGGAAGTCGTATCGTTGGCGGGACAGATTCCCGACTCCTTTTCGGTCAGCCGATCTTTGAG
>JALSIV010000238.1 GCA_026989685.1 Pirellulaceae bacterium
GCGCTACCGGCTCCGTTCCGCACGGCTGGCCATGCCCCACATGCCGGCAACGGGCGTCAGCGGCATCGACCTGTACGCCCGCAACGGCAGCGGCTGGCGATGGGTGGGCGTCTCCCGCCCCACCTCCCAGGAAGTCCACGCCGTCCTCGCGTCATCGCTCCAACCGTGCGGCGACGAGCTGCGCGAGTTCCGGGCCTACCTGCCGCTCTACAATGGCATCGAATCGCTCGAGATCGGTGTGCCGCAAGACGCCGAATTCCGCCCCATGAAACCACGCAGCGGACCGGCCATCGTCTTCTATGGAACGTCCATCATGCACGGCGCATGCGCCTCGCGACCCGGTATGGCCATCACGGCCATCGTGGGCCGGAAACTCGATCAACCCGTGATCAATCTGGGCTTCTCCGGCAACGGAAAACTCGAACTCGAACTGGCCAAACTCCTCGTCGAACTCGATGCCAGCGTCTACTGCCTGGACTGCCTCCCCAACTTGACTCCCCAAGGCGTGCGGCAACGTACCGAACCCTTCGTGCGCTTCCTGCGACAGAAGAAACCCCATACGCCGATCCTCATGGTGGAAGGCCGGTTCTATGCCGATAGCTGGATCAACACGGCACGCCATGCGCGAAACGTGGGGAATCATCGCGAGTTCAAAGCGGCCTACGAACGACTGACCAAGGCCGGCATCAGCGGATTGCACTACCTCCCCGCCGATCGACTGCTGGGAGACGACGGCGAAGCCACCACCGATGGCTCCCACCCCAACGACCTGGGCATGATGCGCTACGCCGAAGCCTATGTGGAGGCACTCAAGCCGTTGCTGTGATGGGGGCCGGGTTGGGAGTTGGGGGGCGGCTCAACTGCTCGCGCTGCGATAGCTCTGCAAAGCCAGTCGGAAGATGCGGCGCGAGATGAAGAGGGCGGCGACGGTGGCGCCCAACGTCAGCCATGCCATCCACCAGGGCAGACTGGGTGCCGGAGTAAGCGGCCGGGCCATGATCCGCGCCGGGACGTTGACGACGAGCAGCACCGGGATGACGAACGTGAACAGCCCCCACAGCGCATAGCCCCACCCGCGCTGGTAGATCTCCATCGGGTAGCGCGAGAAGTTGGTGATATAGAACCAGAAATCGTACAAGGTCTGATTGCGTCCCAGCCAGATGCTGGTGGAAGCCAGGGAGATCATCAGGCTGTACAGGATCAGCACGCCGCAGGCGATATAAAACAAGTAGAGTCCAACGATCAGGGGCGAAAGGGAAAGGGACCATTGGGGGCGATGGGCGAGCTGGTAGAGCCCGATGGCCAGAAGGCTTGCGCCGAGCAGACAGTTGGCCAGTGCCGACCATTCGACTCGACGAAACGAAATCAGGAATTGCGTATCGATCGGTTTGAGGAGTGCGAAATCGAGCTGCCCCGTGCGAATCAACTCGCTGAACTCGTGCATATTGGGCATGCAGAACGCCTGCACCAGGCTGTTGATGATCCAGGTCGTGCCCAGAAACACGAAGAACTCGTAACGCCCCCACCCCGTCCCGGTACCGATTTCCGAAACGTGCGAGAAGATGATCAGATAAAAGCCCAGGTTCATGATGGCCCACGACATGGAGGAAATGCTCTGCAGGATGAAGTTCATGCGAAAGGTCATGTCGCGCGCCAAACTGTTTGCGGCGAAGGTGAGGAAGACTCGGATGTAAGTTCGCAAACCGGCCATCGCTAGCCACCATACCCGCTGTAACGCCGTGTTCCCCGCCACCACATGATCCGGCTCAATCCGACGAAAAAGATGATCCAACACGCCTCGACGGCCAATTCCCGCCACAACTGGTCGCGCGGGATCTTCTCCAGAAAGACCGCTCCCGGGAAGTACGCCAGGTACTTCAGCGGCAAGTAGTCGACGACCGCATTCCAGGGGGCCGGGAGCATGTCGAGCGGAAACATGTGGCCCGACAAGAAGAAACTGAGCAACATGTAGACGAAGAGCAGCGAGGTCACTTCGAGGAACCAGAAACCGATCAACCCGATGCACGATTCGAGGAAGAATCCGAGCAGGAAGCCCATGACGAGCGTGAGCGAGTAGGCCAGCAGGACTTCCGCATCGGGCCAGCCGGGGAAGTAGCCGCGGCAGAGGTAGAAGACGAAGGCGAAGGGAAGGATGGCCACCGAATAGTAGGCCAGCTTATGGGCCACGCGTCCCAGAAGCAGAAAACCGATCATGTCGATCGGCTGAATGAGGAACTTCTTCACCTCGCCGGTGCGGATCTGCATGGCGATCCCGGAGGCCAACCCGGGCATGGAAGAGAAGGCCCGGCTGAGCATGGTGAGCAGATAATAGGCCACCACATCGCGGAAGCCGTACCCTGAAATGTGACTCGCCGCCGCCGCGGCGAAGACGGCGTTCCACAAGAAAATCTGCGTGATGATGGGAAGGAACCGCATCAACGTGCCGAGTGCGAAGTCGCCGCGATAGACGAGCCGCTCTTCGAGCGCCGTGCGGAGGATGACCCACCAGGCCACCAGACGAGTCTTCGCGTTGTGCGCCGCGGCCCCGATCATGTCCCCACCGGCTCCGTCTGATCGTCGCGCACGTCGGTGAAGACCTGCGCGATGACTTCCTCCAGAGGCGGGTCCTCCACGGAGATGTCCTCCAGGGGG
>JALSIV010000239.1 GCA_026989685.1 Pirellulaceae bacterium
GGTGTACGAGACCCGCTTGGAAGTAGGCGGCCAGCCATGCCGCCTACTCATGGTGCGCGATATCACGGATCGTCATCGCCAGGAACTGGTATTATGCGCGATTGCCGAGGTGAGCGAGGCGACGACGGGGGCACAATGCTATGCATCGCTGGTGACGAACCTGGCTCGCGTTTTCGATACCACACATGCCATGATTTGTGAAATCGATGCGAAGGACCGTTCGGTCGGCCGGGTGCTGGCGATGTGGAATGACGGAGAAGTTTGCCACGGGTCCCATTACCGCTTTGCCGACACACCCTGCGAAGGCGTGCTGCGGGACGGCCTGTTCTATGTCGAACGAGGGCTGCAGACGCAGTATGCTCACTGCGATCTATTCCGCAAAGCGGGGCTCGACAGCTATCTCGGCTACAGGATTCGAGGCGTCCGAGGGAAGACGCTGGGCGTCGTTGCTGTGCTGAATTCCACGACCATCCAGCGGCACTGGCTCGACGTCTGGACCCTGTCGGTATTCGCCAGCCGAGCGGCCAGCGAAATCGAGCGGGCCCGTCGTATCGATGAGCTGCGAATTGCCAAGCGTCAAGCCGAAGCGGCCAACCGCGCCAAGAGCGAGTTTTTGGCCAATATGAGCCACGAGATTCGCACTCCCATGACGGCGATCATCGGCTATTCGCAAATCCTGCTGGACGAAGACGGCATCGACAAAGCGCCGCCAGCCCGACGCAATGCTCTCGAGGCGATCCTGCGGAACGGGGAGCATTTGCTGTCGGTGATCAATGACATTCTCGATCTTTCCAAGATCGAGGCAGGCAAGATGGAGATCGAACAGATCGAAGTCCGCCCGCTGACGATTCTCGAGGACGTAGTTTCGGCTTTGCGGATTCGAGCCGAAGAAGCGAAACTGACAATTGATGTTGTGTTGGAAACCGACATCCCGGAAACCATCCAGTCCGATCCGATCCGTCTGCGTCAGATTCTGATCAACCTGATCGGCAACGCGATCAAGTTCACGCCGGAAAATGGCCGGATCACCATATTGGTTTCCCTATTGGAGACGACGAACGAAAAACCTCAGATCCGATTTGCGGTCCGCGATACGGGAATCGGCATGACGCCCGAGCAAATGAGCCGATTGTTTCGCCCCTTCACGCAAGCCGACAGTTCGACGACTCGACGTTTCGGTGGCACCGGGTTGGGGCTGACGATTTCGCGAAGACTGGCGGAAGCTCTGGGAGGCGATTTGACCGTCGAATCGGAAGTGGGCAAGGGGACGACTTTCACGTTGACGGCCGATACCGGGCCGCTGGAAGGCGTGGAGAAGGTTTCCTGTAGCAGCAGCAACCGCGGCGCGCATTCGGCCGCTGTTCCGAAGAAAACTCTCCCTATTACCGGTTCGGTTTCAACCGCATTCGAGGGCCTGAATGTCTTGCTGGTGGAGGACGGCGTCGACAACCAGCGGATGATTCAGTTTGTGCTGCAGAAGCGTGGCGCCAAGGTTGAGTTGGCCGAGAACGGTCGATTGGCCATCGAACGGCTCACGCAGGACGGCTCGCTCCATGGCAAGCTGTTGAACCCACTGCCGGTGGATCTCATTCTGATGGACATGCAAATGCCGGAAATGGACGGCTACACGGCGACAATGATGTTGCGCAAGAAGGGGTGTCGTCTTCCCATCATTGCTCTGACCGCGCACGCCATGGGCGAGGAGCGGGGGAAGTGCATCTCGGCCGGCTGTGATGAGTACATCAGCAAACCGGTGGACTGGAATGCGTTGGAAGAGGTGGTGAGGAAACTCATGGGCGAGAGGCCGTCTCTTCCGTCTGGCTCGTTGGGGAACTGCTCACCCGGCAGTCCGGTGGCGAGTCCGGTCGATATGGGGGGGACGGCGGGCCAATTGCAATCCTAACGCGGGCTGTGCCTGCAAGGCGGGAGACCGGAGGCTGGAGACCGGAGGCGGGAGGGGTGGTGACAACCGAAGGCCATTGCCCGATGCCCGCACGGCGCGCAACAGCCCTGCTGAGCCATCGATGTCCGCGTCGCGACCGCGAGCCCCGCAGAGCCATTCGGTCACAATGCGCGCTTACGATGTGACGAAGTAACTGAAACCGAAAAGGATATCGACCACGAAGGACACGAAGAGCACGAAGAAGCTGATCCGATTGTGGTGAGTTTTCGGGTGAGTTTTCAGTACGCACACCCGGCGAGAATCCACCACACCGTACTCGTACTCGAACAGAACATCGCGATCGCCGAACCGCTGTTCGATCACGATCGACGGGACATTTGCCTCTTGTCGAAGGAGTATTTCGGTTTCTCCTTCGATTTTCCGGTCGAGCTGCGGCACACAACCATGGCGGCGTCGAGTACGAGAGCAGGAGATTCCCGAGCAAGGCGTTCAGCGGTCGTCGCGGAGTGGCTGTTTCACGAGGGTGGTCGATTCGCGCGACTTCGGCTCCCGCCCACCAACAAACTCTGTCGTGCGCCCTGGCCCGTCACCCTTCGCACTTGCGGGAGAAGCCCGCGTTAGGCAAGACTGGGGCAGCCGACGTCCATGCAGGACCGACCCGAGTTTCGGCCAATGTCATGAGCGGGGCGCTGTTCAGCCGATCGGAGTCCACGCCTGGTCAGGCGGGAGATCCCGCACGGAGAC
>JALSIV010000240.1 GCA_026989685.1 Pirellulaceae bacterium
ACACCTCACACCTCACACTTCACACCTCACACCTCACACCTCACACTTCACACCTCACACTTCACACCTCACACCTCCCCAGGAGTCGCACAATGACCTACTCGGACAACTCAGCGGATCGTACTTCCCAGCCCGATCGTCGCCAGTTTCTCAACCGAACCGGGCAGGTCGCCGCCGGTGCCGCGCTGGCGGGCATGGCCGTTCCCGCCGTCCATGCCGGCGAAGACAACACGATTCGGCTCGCGCTGATCGGTTGCGGCAACCGTGGCAGCGGCGCCGTGGCCAACGCCATGAACTCGGAATACGGCCCTGTGAAGCTGGTGGCGATGGCCGACATCGTGCAGGACAAGATGGACCGAGCCTACAAGGCGTTATCGGCCAAGTTCAGCGATCGAATGGACGTTCCCAAGGAACGGCAGTTCATCGGCTTTGACGCTTACAAGAAGGCGATCGACTGTCTGGGGCCCAACGATGTGGCCATGATCACCAATTTCGCCTACTTCCGCCCGACTCAACTCGAATATGCCGTGAAGAAGGGTGTGAATGTCTTCATGGAGAAATCATTCGCGCCCGACCCGCCCGGCTTGCGGCGTCTGATGAAGGCGGGCGAGGAGGCCAAGAAGAAGAACCTGAAAGTGGCCGCCGGGCTGCAATGCCGCCACAGTGTCAACCGGCAGGCGATGATCGAGCGGATTCGAGACGGACAGATGGGCCAACTGCAATTGATCCGGGCCTACCGCATGCACCGGGTCGGCGTGATGGGCCCCAAACCGAAGAACTACAGTGAGCTACTGTGGCAGATCCGCAACTTCGTGCGATTCTTCTGGGTCTCCGGCGGCCTGTTCGCCGAAATGAACATTCATCAGATCGACGAAATCTGTTGGCTCAAGGGAGCCTACCCCGTGTCCGCTCTGGGTATCGGCGGCCGCATGGCCAACAGCCCCAATCACGGGCAAGGTTTCGATTCGATCCACATCGAATGGACCTTCGCCGACGGCACCAAAGCCACCGACGACGTCCGCTGGCTCGGGGGACATTGCTACAACGAGTTCGCCACGTTCGTGCATGGAACCAAGTGCGCCGGACAGTTCTCCGGCAACATCCATGCGGGAACGACTCGGATCTACAAAGACCAGCGGATCGAAAAAGACAACATCGCCTGGGAGGCACCCGAGGAAAAATACACGCCGTGGGATGCCGAGTGGAATGTGTTGTTGAAGAACATCCGCGAAGACAATCCGCAGAACGAAGTCGAGCGGGCGGCGCTGTCCAACTTTGCGGACTTGATGGGACGAGCCGCGCTCCACAGCGGTCGCGTGATCACCTGGGACGAGATCACGCAGTCCGACTTCCAGTTCGTGAAGAACATCGACGCCATGGACTACGACACCGAACCGCCCGTCCAGCCGGGACCAGACGGCTTCTACCCCGTGCCGGTGCCGGGCGAGTGGAACGAGACCTGAACGGCCGGCAAGTACCAGAGGTGGGAGTCGAACCCACACGAGGTTAACCCTCACTGGATTTTGAATCCAGCGCGTCTGCCAATTCCGCCACTCTGGCAAGTCGTGGAGCCTCGACCGAACCCCGCCGCATCGCTGCCCGGCCCGGGTCGCATGCGGCCGGGGATTTCGGGACACCTCGTTAGTCTACCAAAACGAATCGGCTCGCCAAGCCCTGGGAGCCCGCTGCGGAGTTCGGCTCGCCACCACCGCCGCCACCGATACCTGCCAGGGATCTTCCGCCAGGATTTCGCGGATCCCATTTCCCTCGACGTTGGTCCGACGGCGAGGGACACCGTTGCACAAGAACGTGAGACGCTCGTGGTCGAGCCCGGGCTGTGAGTCCCCCCAAGAAAACGTCTTTTCCGCGATGGCCGCCCGACGGACGGCCCCGATCATCCGGGTGCGCCCAGGAACCGTGGATGTTGCAACGAAAGACCCCATTAGACTGCTGGGGACCAGAACGAGGGCCGGTGGGTGCCATTTTTCGCAGGAGACTGCCATCTGCGGTCACGACGGATGCAACGCCGTCGATGCAAGCACGACTACGTCTGCTGCCTCAATGCGGCAACAGAAAACTGGTGCGGAAATCGTCATCGGTGAAGCGGGCCACCCACACGATTTCGGTCGCCGACGACAACCGCCCCACGTCATGGCTCTCGGCCTGCTCCATCCGTCGCAACGATACCGACACCGGTGCAGACTCTCACCTTCGCTGCTATACTGGGTCGTCCTGTGCGGGCTCTCCCGCGCCGGGAGGAGTGCTACGAGGAGGAAACAACCGTGTCGGATCCCCCACTGACTCGCCGCGAGGCGCTGCGCAGCGCGGCCGCGCTGCCACTGGCCGCCGCCGCATCCCCGTCGGTCGGCGACGACAACGAGCCTCAGGGACCCTACCAACCCGAGTCGTTCTGGCAAGACCGAATGCGGTCCCCCGACGACGGCAAACGGTACGGCTGGTTCGTCGACACACGCCGCTGCTTCGGCTGCCACGCTTGTGAAGTGAGCTGCAAAGCGGAGAACGACGTGCCGCTGGGCCATTTCATCCGCCAAACATTTTATAAGGACGTCGGCCGGTACCCGAAAGTCGCCCGCGTCTTCCTTCCCATGTCGTGCCAGCACTGCGAAGATGCGCCCTGCATCAAAGCCTGCCCGTGCGGAGCACTCCACAAAACGACCGGCGGTACGGTAGCGGTCGACTACGATGTTTGCTGCGGCAACGCCAATTGCGTCGACGTTTGCCCGTATGGGGCGATCTACATCGATCCCACGGCCAAACAAGCCGTCAAGTGCCACAACTGCTACCACCGCGAGCAGGCGGACATGGCACCCGCTTGCGTCTCCACCTGCCCCTCGCAGGCGCTCTACTTCGGCGACCTGAACGACCCCGACTCGCCGATCACTGGGGCCATGAACTCGGCCTGCGACGACGGTGTTGAACTCGTCCAGTTGCGTACGGAAAAGCAGACTCGGCCTCGCATGTGGTTCGCCGGACCGGCTCCGGCCGAACTGGAACGAGACCTGCCGTCCGAAGGCGAGTCGTATTCCGGATCGGCTTACGACATCTACCAGTGGAAATCGAAACCTCGTTGAATCGCTTCCAAGCGGCCCTTGGTCCAAGGGCCCGACATCGCCTACCAGGATTGGACCAACTATGAACGACACTCGCACCACACGACGTCAACTACTGAGACTCGGCTTGGCCGCCTCGAGCCCCGCCGCCCTGGCCGCTCTCAGCGGATGTCGGCCGCCGAATTCCGAGTCTGCGCTGCCGCCGGGCGGCGAATCGCCGGCGGCTCAATTGTCCCCGCAACAACAAGCCATCAATCTGGAAAAATGGCGCCGCATTCGAGGCAAACCGTACGAGACGGGAAAACTGGGAGCCGCCCCCGGTGTATGCCAACTGCCCGGCCCGGGTGCCAAACGCAACTGGCCGGAGCGTGACAAGTACAAAAACACCAAGCAGATCCCGGGAATGTGTCAGCTCTGCAGCACAGTGTGCGGGATCATCGGCCACGTGCAAGACGGCCGCCTTGTCAAGATCGAAGGAAACCCGCGCGACCCGAACAGTCGCGGATTCCTGTGCGCCAAAGGCCACGCGGGGCTGAATCACCTGTACCATCCCGAGCGATTGCTCTACCCGTTGCGCCGCGTCGGGCCGCGCGGCGCCGGCCAGTGGAAGCGCATTTCCTGGGACGAGGCCCTCGATGAAATCGCAGCTCGCCTGAAAGCCGTACGAGACAGCGGTCGTCTCGAAGAGTTCGCGTTTCACCAGGGGCGTCTGCGCAGCAAGGACGCCGTCAAACGATTTCTCAACGCGTTCGGGACGCGGACGCAACTGAGTCACCGAGCACTCTGCTCGGGAAACCGGCGAGCCGCCAATCTGACATACATCTGGGAAAGCGACTGGGACCTCAACGATGTCGCCAACACCAAGTACATTCTCAATTTCGGCTCGAACGCCTTCGAAGCCCACCAGGGTCACATACCCCTGGCATCCCGTATTCAAGACGCGAGGTTCCGCAACGGCGCTAAGCTGGTGACGTTCGACGTGCGGCTCTCCAATACGGCGGGAGCCAGCGACGAGTGGCACGCGCCATTTCCGGGAACCGACGGCGCCATCGCGCTGGCCATGAGCCACGCCATTCTGGAAGCCGGATTGCAGGACGACTCGTTCCTCGACCGATGGACCAACGTCTCTGCCCACGAACTCAAGGAACATCTCGCTCCATACACTCCCGAGTGGGCTGAGAAGATCAGCGGTGTCCCCGCCGCCGATATTCGGCGAATTGCACTCGAATTCGCCGAGGCCGCTCCCACCTGCACCACGCTGTGCAACCGCGGCAGTTCGGCACATCTCAACGGCTACTACAACGACCGAGCCATTCACTTGCTCAATGCGGTCGTGGGCAACGTCGGCAAGAAAGGAGGCTGGTGCTGGTCCCCCTGGAGCAGCATCGATCCGGCACTCAAGCCGCCACCTCTCCCACCGACTCCTGCTACCTGGAGCGTCCTGGAAGATCCACCCGAATATCCTCTGGCCAATGTCTGGAGGCGGATGCGAGTCGGAGAGATCATCTATCTCTATCTGTGGCAGCAACGAGCCCGATTGCAAGTCTACATGACCTACAATCTCGACTCGCCGCTCACCTGGCCGGAAGAGAGTCTCACACAGCAAGTACTGACCGATGAACAACGCATCGGCTTCCACGTTTGCATCAACTGCTTCTATAACGAGACCGCTCATTATGCCGATCTCGTCCTTCCCTGGGCCACCTATCTGGAACGATGGGACCTCGATGCCCGAGCTTCGTACGCATTGCGGCCCTACACAGGACTGCGCACGCCGATGATCGAGCCGCTGGGAGAGTCGCGTGACATTCGCGATTTCTTCCCCGAACTGGCGCGACGCATCGGAGGCGGCATGGAAAAGTGGTACCCGAATGAATCGGTCCAACAGTACATGGAACGCTGGGCGGCCAACGTACCGGCCAATCCACGCACCGGAAAAAGCGGCCTCGAGCGGCTGCTTGACGAAGGGATTTGGGAAAGCGATCGCCAGCCGTACTACGAACCCCACTTGCGAAAGCTGACCGATGAAGAACTGCGAGGGACGATCACCGACCCCGACACCGGCATCATCGCCAAAGACGGTGTCGGGATCGGCATCATGGTCGATGGCACTCCTCTTCGAGGCTTTGCCACGCCCAGCCGCAAGTTCGAAATCCGCAGTCTGTTCGCCCAGCGAGTCGGCCGCAATCAAGATTGCTCGGAGCTGATCCGCCAAAGTGGCGTCACTCGCACCGCCAATCGACCGGACGCCCATCAAGGACACGACGTAGATATCGAGCCGATGCCGACCTGGTTCCAACCGGTCGAACTCCGGGAACTGAGCGATGACGAGTTGGTGATGACGAGTTTCAAATGGAATGTCCATAACCACGGCCGAACGATGAACCTCAAATGGCTGGCCGAGATCGTCCACACCAACCCGGCCTGGATCCACCCGGACACGGCCCGGCGGCTGGGCCTGCGCGACGGCGACTGGATCGAGATTACCGCGTATCATTCACGCGAGTTGCAACGCCGGTCGCCTCACCTGTCCCAAGACCGCTCGATCGAAGTCGATCCGCGGGGTCGACCGATCGCGGGACGGTTGCAAGTGCCCGTAGTGGTGATGGAGGGCATCCATCCTCGAGTCCTCGCGATGAGCAACTCCTGTGGACACTGGCAATACACCAGTGTCGCGCAGGCCAAGAAAAACACGGTCGCCGGAACGCATCTGGCGGGAACCGACGGCGCGTTGCTGCGAGACGCCGACTGGGAACGCAACATGTGGTGGGAAGACTCTACCGGCGGCACTCCCGGAAAGTGGAAACCCAACACGGGCAACGGCTGGAATCAAAATCGGGTGATGCCCATCGCTCCCGACCCCGTGACCGGTCAACAGGCGTTTCACGATACCGTGGTGTCGATTCGGAAAATCGGATGAACGGCGGTTTCTGTTGGTCTGCCGATGAGCGACGAGCAACAGCGGGGCTCTACCGTCTGCTCGCACGACTCTGGCTGCGGGAAGTCGACCCCACCCTGGTCGATCTCCTGAACCGGGATCCGATCCTCGCCGCGTTTTTTCCGATTTCCTGCGACACGTCCAGTCCACTCATCGACGCAGCCATGTTGGAAATGCTGTCGGTCGACTTTTGCCGCCTCTTCGTAGGGCCTCGAGGTCATCGCATTCCCAGTCAGTCGGTGTGGCAACACGGGATGCTCGAATCGGAAACGACAGTCTCGATGCGGCAATGGATCGATCTGGTGGGCTATGCGTCTCGAGTAGACAGCGGCAACGTGCCCCACGACCATCTTGCCGTCCAACTCGACGTGATGGCTCATATTCTCGGCCAGCACGACCTGTGGGAATCCCACCCGGAGGAACTCGAGTCTCTGGCGGCGACCTACCATGCCGCTCATCTATCCTGGGCCTCACCGTTGCTGGACGAAGTAGAATCCCGCGCAGAGACATCGCTTTATCGCCAACTGGCTCACGTCACGCGCGATGCGCTGCGACTGGTCCCCGCGTAGGCAAGGCGGGAACTGCCTGCCTGCCTGCGATTCCCCCTCACCGGCGGCGGACCGCCTCAGCCCTCTACGGAAACAGCCACTGCTGACCATCGATCACCGGCGGCCGAAACCGGCTGGTGTCGAGCGGAGGCGGTGGTTCATCGAGTCCCAGTTTTCGCGCCCACACCTCGAACACGCTGCGAATGGAATCGGCGATCTGTCCGATCCCGCGCATCCGCTCGCCGAAACGACTCGCGTTCAGTTCTCCGCCGCGCGTCGCTCGAATGCGGGACTCGATCCGCTGGCGGGCGGCTCCTTGAGTCCGCTCCAGCCAGTCCACAAAGATCGGCTCGACCGAAAGCGGCAATCGCAGCAACTGGTAGCCGGCGGTCTGGGCACCCGCTTCGGCCGCCGCCTCGAGCACGGCAGGCAGCTCACTGTCGTTCAGTCCGGGTATGACGGGAGCCGTCATCACGCCCACGGGAATATTCGCGGAACGCAGCGCGCCCATCGCTCGCAGACGAGCGGCCGGTGTGCTACAGCGCGGCTCCATCACGCGAGCCAGCTCGGAATCGAGCGTCGTCAGGCTGATCGAGACTCGGATGAGATTCTGCTCGGCCATGCGTCTCAACAGGTCGAGGTCCCGCAGCACTAAGGCGTTTTTGGTGACGATCCCGATCGGCTGGCCAGCCTCGAGTGCCACTTCGAGACACTGGCGGGTCAGGCGATACCGCCGTTCGCAGGGTTGGTAGCAGTCGGTCACACCACTGAGCACGATGACGTCGGCAGCCTCGCGCCGCTTCGACAGCCATGATCGAAACAATTCGGCGGCCCGGTGCTTCACCAGAATCTTCGACTCGAAGTCCAGGCCAGCGCTCATCCCAAGGAACTCGTGTGTGGGCCGAGCGTAGCAATAGGCGCATCCGTGCTGGCAACCCCGGTAGGGATTGAGACTGAAGCGAAAGGGAATGTCGGGACTGTCGTTGGTGGAGACGATCGAGCGGGATTCGTCCGGGAGGTACTGAGTGGGCAGTGCCGAGACGCCGCATTCTTCGACGCCGGCAAGATGTTCCCAGTCCGCCGTCGTTTCGACCGACTCGAACCGATTGGCGGGGTTCATCGGAGTACCGCGTCCCTTGGCCGACACGTGCGAGGCGTTCTTCATGGCTCCATTCTAGCAGGTCACTCGCGGGCACGTCGTCCTGGGCCGGACCCGGATCATTCGACAGCACCGGACTCGGCTCCCAGAGATCGAGCTGCATACACTGCCACTCAAAGCACGGTTCTCTTCGTCACACCACCGTAGCGACTCCGTGCGCCCGAATGAACTCCCGCCGTTCCAGGAAATTGCTTGACAAGCAATCGGCTGGACGGTTAAATCTAGCCGAGGCTCGAGGCTGGCCGACCACACGGCCCAGCCAACATCCGTTCGCAGTTACCGGTTGGCCTTCGAGAGAGAGTTCGTCCATCGCGTGTTGCAGACGCTGGATGTGGATCAACGAGCCGTGTTGGAATACTGGCTCGATCTCTCGGCGGGCTTGACTCGACCTTCCAGAGACAGACTGGTGCGCCTCCTGAATCTCAGGGATGCGTCCGACGCCGACGCCTTGCCGGGCCCCAAAGGTTCTTTCGGTCCGCTGCAGACCCGCCTGATATCCACGTTCTATGAAAATGGGAGACGCGCAGTGAGCGACAACAGGCATCGACCGGTTCAAATTGGTTCTCATTTCGCATTTGAGTCGTTGTGGAAACGACAGCGACCGGCCCTTGCAGTGCGCGTTCCACGGCGGCGTCGGTGGCACTACGTCTGCTCTTCTCCGAAGATGGACAGGAGGCGCTGGATTGCATAAGAGATCAGGAAGCGAGCCTCCAGGAACTGCGGATTGGGACTTACCAGTTCGTCGCGAAATCGCACAATCTTGTGGGTCATGGCTCGCCCCATCGCAACGCGATCCCGTGCGGCAGACGAAACGGACAATTGCGAGAGCCGCCCTGTTCGGCATCCTGAGCCCAGATCAACTTGAAAGTCGTGGTGGTAGACGAACCAGAGCCGGTCGCCGAATCGACTCGAGCCACGATCGGCTGGTAACGCGCCGCCACGGCCAACCGAGGATCGGGCCGCCAGATCACCGCGACGCCGCTTTCCCGATGGTTACCGCCGCGCGCAGCCAGAGCCTCCATTCGCTCGCGGATCTGTCTCGGAAGCGGGATGCTTCCCGTGCCGAGCGCGCCACTCGCCGACACCGCCGCTCGGTCGCCATCCATCCCGGCGGCAGGTACCATGATCGGACTTGTGGGCCCCTTTTCGATACCGGAAGCCGGACTGATGCTGGTCGCTTGCGATATGGACGCGATGCCATAGTACTGTCCGAGCGAGACGCAGACACCGGGCGCCGCCGGTTCGTCCCACAACAGATAACAATCTCCGCCTTCTCTCACAACATAGATCGCAAGAACCGGTTCCAACTTCTCTTGCTTGTGATGACGCCGGCCACTGGTCGCCTCACTCTGCAATTCGATCAGCTCCTTCACAACGACCGGACTCTCGGCGGCATGCACGGACCGTGAACGAAAAATGGCATCGTAATACGGCCGCAGATACGTTCGAGCCTCGCTTCTTTCGCCTGTTCCGTGGGAATCACTGGTGTCGCGAAACAGAGCCATACGACAAAAGCTGTGCAGCAACTCCGAGTCGGCCGAGGCGCGAAACCGTGAACGATCACCGCCATGTTCGATCAGAACCTTGGCGGCGAACAAGCAAACTTCGAGTTGATCCCGATGAGGCCTCAGTCCGGTCACGTCGCGATACTCGATGATGGCCGTGCGAAGTTGGTCGGCGGCCACACGGCGCATGTCAACGGGTTGCCGTTTCCAAGCCTTCAGCAGTGAACTCAGGTCAGGGGAGGCGGCAGCATCCTGCGACGGACGCTCACTCCTTCCCATCACTCTTGGACTACCGGCCTGAGCAGACGGATGGCCGGCCGTGTCGAGCAAGCGGACTGTTGCGGTGGCCAGTTTTCCCAGTGCTTGCCAGGTATCGGTGGCCGTCTTTTGTTGCTTGGCGAAGAGCTTGTCCGCCTCTTCGCACATCTCCAATGCCAATGTCGTGTCCCGAACAGGCGACGGCACGCTCAGCGCCAAGGCCTGCTTGTACAATAGAACTCCCATCCACCGGTCGCTGGTTCGAACCCGCAAATCCGGTGACTTTTCCCACTGGCGAAGCACGTAAACGTACTGCAGCGCTCGGCGGTAGTCATCTACGGCTTCACCAAGTTGCCGTTGCATGGGGTCTCCAAACAGGTTGCAGTCTCCCAGCCGTTCCAAAGTATTGACAATTCGCAACACGAAATGGCGTTCCAGATTGCGATCGACCGTCGTCTGCCGGAATGCGACGATCGCGTGTTCCACTTCACTACTGAGCCAGCGATATTCGCGCGCGGCCTGTGTCGTGTCCCCAAGAAATCTGCGGGCCATGGCGATTCCGTGCAAGTTATGCAGGTACGCGAGCTTCGCAGCGTGATTGGTCGATTTGATGAAGGCTTCTGGTAGACGATTCCACCGAGGCGGCGCACCTGCCGACCGTGGGGTTCCGACCGGCGAAACGTCATTGTCGATCCGGTCCTGGCGTTCCTGTTCAAAAAGCCGGTCGAGTACGGCGTTCGAATCTCCAAACGAGCGAATGGCCTGAGACATCCGCCATTGCATGATCTGCGCCCATGCGCGACGGCGATGTACGTGCGCCTCGAGGTAATGTCCTGCGGCCACGTCCTGCACATGGACCAACGCCTCCTCCAAACTCTGATTGGCGTCGTCCCAGTGATTGAGAAACAAGTGCGAGTCGGCCATTCGGGTCAATACGAACACGGAAAACAGTTTCGCCACAAGCTCCGGCCGCGACGTTCCGCCGTCCTGCTCGCGTGGAGCCCTCTCCGGCACGAAATCTCTCACAATCTCGATCGCAGCACGATACTGCTTCACTGCCTGTTGGGGCTGCCGGCCGATCTGCTGCAAGAACTCGCCATAGTCGGCATGGCACAGGGCTCGCGGAATCGCATGGTAGATTTCCGACCGGCCGCCCGATTCTTCCCGTTCGTCTGTTCCGTCGGCCGCACCTGCGGGATCGGTCCGTGCCGCCTGCTCCCGATAGGCCCGGATTGCCCGTTCGTATGCCGCTTGCCCGTCCTCTTCCTGAAGTGCATGACGGACGACGGCCAGCAGGTGCAAATCGACCGCTTCCAACCTAGCCCCGATGGGCGGCTCACTCGCGGCAGCAACGGCACCACTCCCTCGAGGCGCCTTTCCCGACCGCTCCAACAGCGCCGTCAATTCCGATTCGATCTGCACCAGCGCATCCTGGAGTTTTCCGTTCTCCTGCGCGTCGAACAGCAGTTCGGCGTGCCTCATGCGCAGGCCCTGGATTGTGCCTTCCGCCTGCGCTGTCTCCGCCCTTTTGAGGATCTCCCTGGCGACTTCTCGCATCTGCTTGGGACTGAACACCGGTGCCAACTGAGATCGGCTCCGTTTCTTGGTTCGATGTCGAGTCAGCACTTCGTCGAAGATGCGCTTCCGCAGGCCGGGAATGCACCAGGGCATCTCCTCAAACCACCAATGCCCCTGCTGGCTGGCCACGACGGCCAGTAGCTCACTCTGTTCGCTAGACGGCATGCGAAACTCGTCAAACAAGTCGCGATCGTGTCGGGGGCGAAAGAAAAAGTCTCCCGTGTGATAGAGATTGCGGCAGTCGGGCCGTTGACTCTCGTCGTCGTCGAAACGGAGTCGGACATAGTCGACCAGTTCGCGAGCCAACACGTAGGGGTGCGAGGTCCCGGAACGCTTGGCCCCGTGGAATTTCAATGCGTTGACCAGATGGTAAGTGAACTTCGAGTTCCGGCGAGCGCCTCCATCATCGGCTCGTTGTGTGGCGCGAGCCGATACGATGATTTGAAAGGCGGGGCTCTCTTCCAGACTCAACGCGTCGAAGTACATCGATTGAGGCTTTTCCTGGCCTCCCAATACGGCCGGAGTGATTCGGTCGTAAACAGCCCCCGCGTAACAGCAGTCCAAAATCAATAGCCGCTGTTTGCACTCCAGCGTCTGGAGCTTCTCCACGAGTTGTCCCAGCCTGTACGCGGAAGTTTCCGCCAACTCGGAGGACCCCTCCTTCAATTGGTAATCGCGGGGCAAGAAAACAGCCCCTCCCGCATTGGAAGGAAACGCGTGGCCGGCAAAGAACAGGAGTACGGAATCGCCTTTCTGGACATGCTGCTCCAGCCAGGTGATCGCGCTGTCGATATTGGACCGGGTGGGAAGCAGATCGACCTTTTCCGCCGGATCCGTCAAGACTCGAATACGCGTCTCCGAGTACCCTTCATAATACTTCAGTAGATGCTCGGACACCGTCACAGCATCATGGGCGGCATTGTCCAACGGTGGAAAAGCGGCGTTGTCGGTCCGATCGGTGTAGTTGACACCCACAAGCACGGCCCAACACCGGCGCAACGGCACGTTCTTGCCGACGTCGGCACATGCGTTCCCCGCGGAGCCGATCACCGGAATCGCCAACATACAGCAAAGTACCCGGCGCCACACTTTCATTGCACGCATCGCTCCCACTCCCCCCACTCCCGATTCGGTGCCGCCACGTCCCGAGTACCGCCGCCTGAACCACACGCCAGGTCTCGTGTTAGCCAACCAGCATTTTATTGGGCCCTGGAGGCAGCGTCAAGAAGCCAGTTCGCCCGGCCCATCCATGGGATGATCTTCACCGGAAATCTCGACCGGATAGGACATCGCGCGGAAAGAGGCCTTACCGGTTAGGCAAGGCCTCCTGTCAGGTGACCGCTGGAAAACCGCGGACCCTAGTGATGATGCGGCGGTTGAAGAACAAAACGATACGTGTGGTAGTGTCCGTAGTGGACGTCTCCCAACCAACGATGACCCAACCTGTCTCGAGCTTCGACATTATGGTGCGCATCGACATAGTTGAACACTCGTTGTTGATGCGCATGAACATGCCCGAGAAACCGACCATCGGCATAAACATAGACGTCGGAATGCGAGTGGTTGTCGACAATCAACCTCCCCTCCAGTTCCTTGCTTGTCTCACCCGCCTCTTCGGCTTCCTGAATCTTGTCGGCTTGTGCGATCATCTTTTTCGCGTCGGATCCGCCAACCAATCCTGCCACGACGCGGAGCTCCGTTGGGTTCCCCCGCGCCATCGCCAACTCGGTCGATTCGGCGGCAATCGATTTGGAGTGGATCTTGGCTGTCTTCCCACTGGCGTGCTCCGCAACGCGCAACAATGCGGCGGCGTGAGCCAATTTGACGGGATCGGCACCGAGCCGGGCCTGGTCGATCCGTTCGCCGATTGTTTCGAGCGAGGCGAGCCCGAGTCCAAGCTGCCCATTGAAGTCAACGAATCTCGCACGCTCGACACTCTCTGGCTTGGGCTCGAGCAACTTTTCGTTGCCTTGCTCCTGAGCGGCTAGCG
>JALSIV010000241.1 GCA_026989685.1 Pirellulaceae bacterium
CCGGCGACGGCCACCACCAGTAACAGTCCCAACCTGCTGGAACATCTCATGACTCCACCTCGTTTCTTGTTAAAGGGGGACAACGATTGAACTGGCCGTTACACGGATCCGCGCTTGTCTCGAGAGGTTCGGCCATTACCTCCGCAAGTGGTCATCCTGTCGGAGACCGTCGCGTATCCCGTTTACTCACTGGGCGACTTTTCCGTTGAATGGGGAACTGCCACTATGGGAAACAAACGAATCAAACAGTTTTCCGGCGCCGCCAATTGCGACGACCGGGTCGTCGTTCGTGACGAAGCCGTATTCAGCACTCGTTCCAGCGGCGATCCGAAACCGGCGCGTGTGACACGGTTGACGGAGAGGAGATCGACCGCCGGTTGGGTCAAACCGGAAAGATCGGGAGCCGGCATGTTTCTCACTTTCTCCGTCGCCACTAGCAGGAAGTACTCCATACCGCCATGTTGAATCTCGAATGTCAATCGATAGAGGCCACTGCTTCCGTTGGCCCGAACAACGTCAGTCGTATTCGTCAATTGCGTGATGCCGTAACGACTATCGATGTAGAACAAATCGACAAAGACGGGAGCCATGGAACGATTGACGATCTGCCAAATGACATCCGTGCCGTCAGTCACCTTCGCTCCACTTGCCAGGAGTCCGTCCCTTTCCACTTCATCTTGCCGTTCCGACTGCACTCGGTATATTCGCAGCTCAACATCAACGGCTCGACGCCGGTCGACGTTGGACCACACCGGAGACGTGGCCAGCCGAATCAGATTCTGCACACGGGCAACTTTGGCAAGTGCCTGGCGAAGCGAAGAGTCCAGATCATCCGTTGCGATGCGCACGGGTCTCCAAAGAGAATCCGTGCCTTGCACCGTCGATACCGCCGTGTCAGGAGTCAACCACAGATCTCCGGCACGCCACTGGATCACCCACTCGGCCGCGGTCCAATCTTCAACCAAGCGAAACGGCATCTCACCCTTCTTCGTCCATTGGCGAATTCGTTCGGCGACCTGCCGCATGAGCTCCCCGGCCAGATCGGAAGGCGAGCCCACCGCCTCTTGTGCGGACGCCGCATCAACGCCGATTGCCACCTGCAGTTTGCCCCAGTCGACCCTCGCCAACTCACACCGACACCCATCCACCAACCGTGCCGCATCGGGCGCGGACATCCCATTGAACCGAATCGGCACGACATCCGCCGAAAACAACGTCGCCGCAGTTACCTCGACATATCCGAGCGACCGACCGCCGTTGGCGGCGCCGGCTCGAGGATATACGGCCAGAATAGCGCCCCGTGTCACTCCGTGCAGTCTTCCGGCATCGACTCGCAACTGCCCGCCCCCGTTCATCAACAACCAGAATGGTCGGCGACGACCGTCTTCCAGGACGAAGTTCTCACGCAGATCACCAGCCACCACCGGATGTGGTTTCTCACGCCCCCACGTTCGATATTTCGACTGCACCTGCTGAAGCAGCTCGTGGTACGTTAGCGGCTCCTTCGCCTCGGTTAGCACACGCGCCAGCGTATGCGTAAACAAACCGTATTTCTTTCTCTCCCGGCTTCCATAGGGAATCCGTTCCACGGCCTTTTCGTCCGGCTGCGCCGCATAAAATGCCACGTAGTCACGTGCGGACAACTCATGCCACCCCGATCGCTTGACGTCTTCTTCGTTCGAAGTGACCAGCGAATCCGAAGGAATCCCCAACGCATCGGGCGGCACATACCGGGCCACTTCGGCCACCCTTCCACTCCGTAAAGCGGAGCCACTGTGACAAGCATCAATAATCACCCACAGGTGAGCGCCCTGCTCGGCGATGGCTCGCGCCCACGCGCCCAGCTCATCGTCGACAATCGCGTTTTCCACCGTTCGCTTGCCGGGATGCCATTGCCCGATGTCTGCCGGGAGGAACACTTCATCTCGCCCGTCCGGCTCGTCCTTGCCGGCAGCCGACGCCTCACTGTCGGGCTGGAATGTGCCATGCCCCGATAAGTAGATGACGACTCGAGGTTTCACCCGGGCATCACGGTCCGCCTTCACCTTGCCAACCAACGCCCGAAACTCCCGCGTAAGGTTGGCTCGCGTCGGCTTGGCGTCGTCCTCGCCCGCCTCCGCCAACGTGACGATGTCCTGCGCCGCGAAACCGAATCGCGTTTCCAGCAACTCGCGCATCAAGACCACGTCGTTGGCCGGTCCTTCCAGCGACTTGGAAGGGTTGTTGTAGTATTGCGAACATCCGACGAGCAAGGCGTACGAGGGTCGGTGAGCCTCGAGCCCCGCCCCAGCCACCGTTCGAATGGCCACAGCTCCCGCCAACAGGATCCAGGCGTATCGCATCATTCGTGTTCCGCACCAGTACATGGCCCCACCTCCCACGCCCCCAATCCACGCTGTCGATCGGATAGGCCGATCTTAGTAGTCCCCAAGAGTAAACACAACCCCCCATTCGGGCCTATCTTTATTGGTTGGCAACCCTGCCTGTCCCGTAGAACGCAGTGGGGATCATTGAGCGGACGCTTTTTTTTGGCCGCCTGTTGGTAGGCACGGTGGCATCTGGTATCCTGGCGTGCTCCCCGCCGCTTGGGTCGGCGCCGGTCTCGATGAGGAAGAGCCATGTCTGCCAGCTCCCTACCCTTGCCAGCGCTTCTGCAGCGTGCTTCGGCAGGAGATGAGGCGGCCGCCGCCGAGTTGGTAGCAGCGTACGAACCGGAGATCCGCCGATTCGTCCGTTTCCGGTTGACATCTCCCTCCGTGCGCCGTTTCATCGATTCCGTCGATGTTTCTCAGTCCGTTTTGGCTCGGTTTTTCGTTGTTGTACAAAGTGGCGATGTCGAGATCACATCGCACAGCCAGCTCCGCGGCCTGCTGCTGACAATGGCCAACCATAGGCTTCTTGACCACGTCCGGCGGCAGCACGCGGCACGGCGGGACGGAAGAAGGTTGGCTGGAAACGAAGCCTTGGAATGGTCGCCGGCCGCCGGCAAGACGCCGAGTGAATTTGTATCCGAAAGAGAGTTGTTCGAAATGCTGCTGGACCGCCTTTCCGAGCAGGATCGGCGTTTGGTCGAGGCGAGATTGGAAGGGCACTCCTGGGGAGAACTGGCGAAGCGATGCGGTTTGTCCGCCGAAGCAGCGCGCAAACGCGTGACTCGCGCACTGGACAAAGCCGCCGCCGGCACGAAATTGGTGAAATGAACCAGCGCACCGATCCATCGCGACCTGCACCAGAGTATCGTCCGGGAACAGATACCGGAGCGGGACTCATCGATCGCATCTGGCAGGAGATGCAGCGACAAACCGACCAGGGGAAGATTCCCAAGGCTTCGGACCACCTCCGTGACTCCATGACCGATGAGCAGAAGGTCGACATCATCTACGCCGAGTACGCGATGCGCCGCCAACAAGGCGAGCAGGTCGAGTTGGCAGACTGGATCGCCCAGTATCCGGAGTTGGAGCACCTGCTGTACCGTCAACATCAATTCGAGTCGGCTCTCACATTCCAGAGTCTCGATCTCACCGGCGCTACGGATGTTGCCGAGAGTTCTGCTATCGACGGCGTACCGCTGACGCCATTGTCGACGCCTCACCAGATCGGGCAATACCGGATCGTGCAGTGGCTGACGCGCGGCGGACAGGCCGACGTCTACCGTGCCGTTCACCCACACCTTCACCAATTGGTGGTCGTCAAGGTCTCCCGGGAGTTCGGAAGCGACAACGCCAAACGAGCCGTGATCCTGAAAGAAGGCCGGTTGCTGGCAGAAGTCGACCATCCCAATGTTGCTCGAGTCTATGACGCCGGCTTTCACGACGGGCGTCCGTACGTGGTCACCGAATATCTGTCAGGACGGACATTGGACGACTATGCGGCACAGCAGTCCCCGACTCCCAGCCAATCAGCCGCACTGGTGTCGCAACTCGCAAGCGGACTCGCGGCTGCTCACGAACACGGCGTTGTCCACCTCGACATCAAGCCGGCCAACGTGATAGTAACGCCCGACGGAATCCCTCATCTGATCGACTTTGGACTGGGTGCCAAGCGAGGCCCACACTCCGACACATCGCAAGCCGGCGCCGTCTGTGGG
>JALSIV010000242.1 GCA_026989685.1 Pirellulaceae bacterium
AACCAGTGACGGCGATGGTGACGGCGCGGGCCGCAGCAGGTCGGCTCGGGCGCGCAGCACTTGGGCTCGACCACCACTTCGCACTTGGGCTCGCAGCAGTTGTTCTTCAACCAGTGGCGGCGATGGTGACGGCGCGGGCCGCAGCAAGTCGGCTCGGGCGTGCAACAACTCGGTTCCACGGCGCACTTGGCTTCCGCACAGCAACCGGGATCGCCGCCGTACATGACTCGGTCCAGCAGGCCGAACGCGGAAGCGCTACTGGCGCTCGCGACGTAAATCAGGCCGGCCGCCAGGACCGCTGGAATGATGGCTCGAATCTTCATGGGAGGGCTCCTGCTCCTAAATGGAAAACGCTCACAGATACACACATACCAACGGATGAATCACCCGATCGGCTCCCGACCGTCTGGACGGGAGAGGCCCACAACGACCGTGTGACACCCTGACGTCGACTCCATTGGCGTCGCCGTCACGCGTGGTATCGTCGCGTTGTTTTGCCAGGCTTGACCGGCTTTGCCAATTCTCTTGCCTCGCCAGGCTTCAGCGATCGGAAAAGTCCGATGAGACCGGTTGTGACGGCTGCGGTGGATAGAGCGGGCGTCGGTTTCGGTGACCTTCGGTCTGTTTAGCGGAGCCATTTCCCCAGCCAACGCATCAGCAGGTTGACCACGCATACCGCCAGCAGTGGCAGTGAGACCACAATCAGCACGAACACCATGCGTCGACCGGGGACGTCCCAGGCGATCAGCATTTGCCTGGTCACTGCGGCTCCCACGGCGACGATCACGGTGACCACCAGCAGAAACGCGAGTGTGAACTGGGCAGGAGCCGGAGTTTTCTCGGGAGGGCCCGAAGATCCAGTGGAGTTGGGAGACATCAACGGTTGCTCCGGGTTTTGAGAGAGAACGGATGAGCCGGCCGGTGGCAAGCTGGATCGAGTTTAGCGGTTGTAAGGGGAACATGGCAGCGCGGGCTGGTCCAGTTGTGCGGATCGTTTCAGTTTTCGCGTTCGTCCGGTCGATGATCGGTCTAGCGGCCGAGCGGGTCGCAGGAACCGAATCCACTGACAAATCCCTCCGCTTGGCTTCCCATCCAGGGGCCCATCGCTTGCGGCATGGAGTTTTGTTACCGCCTCTTTGAACTACTCATCCCGGCAAGGAACGACCATCATGAAACGCGGGCTGTTGTTTGTTGCTGCTATCGCCATGCTCTTCACATCGGTCGGCTGCCACCACAATGTGCGGCAGAACGGCTGCCAACACTGCCAGCACTCGCATGGGGGCGGGCGTGCTGGCGCTTATGGTAATGGATACGGCTCCGTGGCCGCTCGAAGAGCCGACCAGATTCCTCAAGCCCCTCACGGGTACCACCGCGAGTTGTACAATTCCCAAGGTGCTCCGGCCACGCCGCAAGTCGCCTACCCGTATTACACGACTCGAGCTCCTCGCGATTTCCTGCTGGACAACCCGCCCAGCATTGGGTACTAATTCGCGCCGCGTCGCCTTTTTCTCGCCGGGAATTCTTGACAGATCATCGCGATTTCGGTCAGGCTAGGGGAGTCACCGAGTCGGTGTGGTGAGCGCCGGGCTCCCCCGCCGGCTCGTCCGGATTCTCAGTCTGAACGAGACGACGTATGATCCGAGTGCATTTCCGAGTTCCGCAATCGTGGGTAGCCGCCATCGTCATCTTGTTTCTGGCACCCGTTGCCGCCGGTGGAGCTCCCCCCGACTCTTCGTTTGCCGCATTGCTCGCCAGCGGAGAATTCTCGCTGGCTCGCCAGCGGATCGAAGAGGCCCCCGCCGCCGATCGCAACCGCCTACGACTCGAGTTGGTCCGAGCCCAGATCGGTGCGGGAGCCGTGGGCGGAGCCGCTCGCACACTGGGAGAGTACTCGGGCGATTTCGCTTCTTCCGGCGATTCCGCCGATGGCGGCTTCGCATCGCAGGGTCGCGGTGGTGCCGTGTTGGCCGACTTCGATACCCTCATGGAGTTGATTCGCGAGACGATCAACCCCGAAAGTTGGGAAGAGACGGGAGGTGAAGGATTCGGCCGGATGTCACCCTTCCCCTTGGGTGTGTTCGTCGATCCTCGAGGCCGACTGTCGCTGACCCGCCCGATTCGTTCCCGGATTGCGACGCTCGAGCGACTCCGAGAGTCGGCGCGAGCCGATCGGGGCAACCGGGACGTTCGCCGCCGCAGTACACTGCGGAAAGTCTCGCTGACGCGGTTGGAACGACAATGTGCCGTGCGAGCCCTGCAGGGATTGCCTCCCACGGACGAAATGCTGCATGTGGCGGGACTGCATCGCATCACTCATTTGTTCATTTACCCCGAGACGGGGGACGTCGTCATCGCGGGGCCGGCGGACGCTTGGAACGCCGACGCCACCGGACGACACGTCAGCCGATCCACCGGCGAACCCATGCTGTGGCTGGACGACTGGATCGAAGTGTGGCGCAACGTCGGCGCGACCGAGCGGGGCTTTTACTGCTCGATCGAACCGCGTGCGGCCAATCTGCGCCGGACCGCCGACATGCTCCGGCAAAGCCGAACCGAGGGAATCACCGGCACGCGGAGGCAGTGGGTCGCTCGTCTGCAGCAGACGTTGGGCGAACAGGACCTGGTCGTACGAGGAAT
>JALSIV010000243.1 GCA_026989685.1 Pirellulaceae bacterium
GAAGCACCCTTCGTTCGCCTCAAGGTGGCCGGCGCTCTTCGCATCGAAGTAGAACTCCCCAGCGGAGTCCGCATCCATGTCCCGCCGACGGAAATCCAGGCCCTCGAGGCCGCCATCGGCACCGGCCATGCCCTCGCCTCGGAGGAGCGGTCATGCTGAACATCCCCACCCATACCAGGATCTACCTCTGCACCGAGCCGACCGACATGCGCAAGAGCTTCGACGGACTCCACGCCCTGGCCGTGCAGGTGCTCCAAAAAGACCCTCTCGAAAGACACTTGTTCGTGTTCCTCAACCGACGACGCGACCGAGTGAAGCTGCTGTGGTGGGACCGGGACGGTCTGGCTCTGTTCTACAAGCGACTCGAAGGCGGCACGTTCGAACTCCCTTCGGCTCCCGACTCGCAACACGGCATCAAGATCGATTCCGTCGATCTGGCGCTGTTGTTTGGCGGCATCGATCTGCGTTCGGCCAAGAGACGCAAGCGGTACTCGCAGGCAGCCTGACACGATCTGCCACCACAGTGTCACACGGCCGGTGAGCTGGAGTCGCTGCTTCCGGATGTATGGAAGCGGTCGCATCCGGAGAAGGTGCGCGAGTTCCGAGCCGAGGATCAGCGTCGGGTCGCCGAGCGGAAACGCTAGCGCCCAGCCCGGCAGAGCTACGCTTGCCGGGAAGTCGCGCGTTTTCGATAGGCAGATGGATGCCGCAGCGTGGTCAGGCTGGAAAGCCTGACCTACGGGTGATCTGCCGGCCAATCCGTGCCGTGCCGGCCGGTTGTCGGCGCGCCGTCCGTTCGGCCGCGCCGCTTGACTCGCAAAACGGAGCCTGCCCTTCGCCACGATGGCCATTGTCGCCGAAGCCACTTGCCTGCCGCAACCACAGAAATGAGCAAACACTCGCCAAGGTAACTCGGCACCCCGACACGGTCAAAATGGGCGCTTACAGAAGTTCTGTTGCGCCGTATGCGGTCAGGCGTTACGTCGAGTCTTGCGGCGTGAGCGCCAGTGGAGAGTGACTGGGACGGGCTCCGCTTTTTCGCCACGAACGCGAGGCCTCAAGATCCCGCATGCGAATCCAGCGATCGGTCTCCGGGCCCCTCCCTCTGGGCGGGAAGATCGTTGAGCGGCTGTCTGTGACTCGTGTGATTCGTGCGACTCGGGATGTCCCTCTTAGGGAGGGTTTTCGCAATTCGCCGTTTGTGGAACTAGACTTGCACTGTAATGTAAACAGGCCTCGAAGGTCGGTTAATTTGGCAGGAAACGATCGCTCCTACAGAGCGGTGGCGAGGGAACAGGCGATGGTCGAGACATTGGCATCGCTGCTGATCACAGACGACGATCGAGCGTGGCGGGAAACGCTGCGGCAGGTCTTCACCGTACACGGATTCCAGACATGGTTGGCTGCGGACGGTGAGGAGGCACTGCACATCGTCCATCGTGAGCGGGTCGATCTGCTGTTGGCCGACATGCACATGCCTCGGCTCTCCGGCCTGGAGTTGCTTCGGCGACTCCAGCGCTTCCAGACGGCTCCCCCTGCCATTCTGGTTACGTCCGATTGGACCGAATCCCTGCGCGAGGAAGCGCTGCGAGCCAGCGCCGTAGACGTGCTGCGCAAGCCGCTGAGACTGGGACAACTCGTTTCCACCGTCCAGCGCGTGTTGCAGGAACGAAGTGGCCGCTGAAGTCGCGGTGCTTACGACACTTCATATCCTTGGCGCGATTTCCGACTGAGCCACCGGTTGGCTTCGTCGTCGCCGATGATCTGCTCGGACTTCGGGTCCCACTTCAAAGTTCTCCCCAACCGGATGGCGATGTTGGCCAAGTGGCACGTCGTGATGGCTCGGTGGTGGGAATAGACATCCGAAATCGGATCGGTGCGGTCTCGCATGCACTCCACGAAGTTCCGCATGTGGTACCCGGGCTTCTTTCCCTTGTACACTTGTTCGATCAAGCCTTCGGGCAGCGGATGATCTTTGAGGGCGTCGACCGGTGCCCCGGTGAGCCGTCCTCGGTTGACGAAGATTCGGCCCTTTTCGCCTTCGATCAGAACACCGTTGTCGGTGTCGTGGCGAATCACCAGCTTGGTGCCGTCGGCGAACTCGCAGTTGACCAGGAACTCGGTCGCCGTGTTGAACGAGTCGTCTCGAGTCGGCATCCCATGTTCCAAGGGGACCGGATGCGTGGCCGTGCCGCCGATGCGGACCGGGCCGGTGTCGGTGGCGTCGAGTACCCAATGAGCGATATCGACGTGGTGGGCGCCCCAGTCGGTCATCTTGCCACCGGAGTATTCGTACCACCAGCGGAAGCTGCCGTGGCAGCGCTGAGGAATGTAGTCCACCAGGGGAGCCGGTCCCAGCCAGCGGTCCCAATCGAGATGGGCCGGCGGTTGGGCTTTCGGGAACGGCCCTCCCGTAGGTCCGCCACCAATGGCCGCTTGCACGCGGTGGATCTTGCCCAGTCGACCGTCCCAGCACATGGCCACGGCGGTGAGGAACAGATGAGGCGGCTCGCTGCGCTGCTGGGTTCCCACTTGGAACACGCGCCCGGTTCTTTTCACTTCGCGGCACAGCAGTTTTCCCTCGTCGATGGTCAGCGTCAACGGCT
>JALSIV010000244.1 GCA_026989685.1 Pirellulaceae bacterium
CGAGCCACCAGGATCTGTCGTGCCTGGACGCCGGGACCGTAGGCCTCCAGTACGTGTTTCGGTTCGCGGCTCACGTCGAATGCCTCGGCCGCTTCTTCCTGCATCCGGTAGGCGAGTTCAAACGACTGAATCCGGGCGTCGAGCTGCGGATCCTCGCCGCGCGCTTCGCGGTGCCGCTGGTTGAGACGTTGCAGCAGGTCGAGTTGCCGCCGCTGTTCGCTGCGAGACAGCCAGGGATTGCGGATGTTGGCGATCAACTTCTGGATATCGGTATGTTTGGTATCGACATAGGTACCCTGGTAGATTCCGGGCAGGAACGCGGACTGCCAGTTTTGGGCGCCTACGATCGGATAACCGCCGGGGCACATGGCGATAAAGGCGGGCAGGTTCTGGTTTTCGGTTCCCAATCCGTAGGTCAACCAGCTTCCCATGCTCGGGCGCACCATCTGACTATGGCCGCAGTTCATCAGCAATAGGGACGGTTCATGGTTGGGGACGTCGGCATGCATCGATCGTATGACGGCCATGTCGTCGATGTGTCTGGCCGTGTGCGAAAAGATCTCGCTCACCTCGATGCCGCTTTCGCCGTACTTGCGGAATGTAAATGGTGAGGGAAAGGCGGCCCCCGTCTTGCGCTCGGTGCGCAAGTTGGGTTTGGGGAGAGTCTTCCCGGCGAACTCGGCCAGCAGCGGCTTGGGGTCGAACGTGTCGACATGGGAAGGGCCGCCGTTCATGAACAGGTGGATGACATGCTTCGCCTTGACGGGAAAATGAGGCTGTTTGGGAAGGAGCGGGTTGGAGGCAGGGCGGTCGTCGGCATGCAGTAGCGGAGCCATCGACAGCAATCCCAGTCCCATACCCGATCGCCGCAACCACTCGCGCCGCGAGTACCATTCGCTCATCATCATCACCTTATTCTTCGAAGCCCGCCGTGGGTCCCATGATCTAGTCGACATAGGCGAACTCGTTGGAGCACATTAGCGCCTGCGCCAGTTCCGTCCAGGCTTTTCCCTTTGCTTCGTCGGCTGCGTGCTGAATAAATGCCACACACGCGTCGCTCTCGTCCGTAGTCGGTTCTCTGCCCAACACGATTCGGAACAGCCGAGACACGCGCTCGGTCGTGTTTGCCGCCTGCGTCATTTCCGGCCGAGTCACCGCAGCGCGAGCCTGCTCCCAGACGAACGGACTGTTGAGCAGAAACAGGGCTTGCTGGGGAACCGTGGTGTGAGGTCGCTTCCCGCTACTCTGGTCCGGGTTGGCCAGATCGAAGACGCGAAACAGCGTGGGGAGATCCTGTCGGTCGATGAAAGCGTACACAGTTCGCCGCGTGCTGAAGGGTCGCCGGGTGATGTCGACACTCTTGCCGCCCATCGTCTCATCCAGTTGTCCCGAGACCTTCAGCAGGGAATCTCTGAGAGCTTCCCAGCTGAGCCGCCGCCGGTTCATTCGCCAAAGTCGCTCGTTTTCCGGATCGGCCTGGTGGCACTCAGGACGATCGACCGAGGCTTGGCGATAGGTCGCCGACAAGACGATCATGCGATGGAGAGCCTTGATCGACCAGCCGGACTGGATGAACCGCGTGGCCAGCGCGTCCAAAGCCATGTGTTGGAGCGGCCGCGGAGTTCGCACGCCGAAGTCGCTGGGAGTCGCCACCATCGGCTGGACCATGTGATGCATCCACACGCGATGGACGAAGACCCGCGCTGTGAGCGGATTGTCGGGACTGGCGATGGCGCGAGCCAGTTCCAGCCGGCCGCTTCCATGAGAGAATTCGGCGCGGCCGTTCCCGGCTACCATCCCGAGAAAACGGCGAGGCACCCGCTTGCCGGGACGAGCCGGGTTGCCTCGGATGAAAACCCGCGGTTCCACGGCCCTGGGACGGTCCTTGACGATCATGGCTCGCGGTGGCGCACCGCGCGAATCGACTTGCCACTGGTCGATCGCCTTTTTCAGGTTGCGGTATTGGTTGTTATCCTTGCGATTCAAATAGCCTCGCAGCGACTCGCCCGCCAGATCGGTCGGCGTCCCCGTACCGGTGACGATGTGGGTGAGTTGCCGAAGGGCCGGATCGTCCTTGGGTACGTCCTGATAGGCCTCTCCTTCTTCGCGCAGGTGCAGATAGACGTTGGTGAAGAGTTCGCCGTACCGCCCGACAACATCCCATTTGGTGGAAACCGGCGACGTCGTCAGAGCTTGTTTGACGAGCCGATTGAGTTGTCCTTTCTCAGATCCCTCGGGCAGCGATTTCCATTGCTTGTTCAGATCGGCCACTGCTGCTTGCCACTGTTCATCGGCCACGCGTGCCACGGCGAACAGCGGCCCCCAGACAGGATGATCGGGGCGAGCCTGTTTCAGCAGGTACTGCCTCCAGCGCACGATCAGTCGCGGCCGCAGGTCGTCGGGACTGAGCGAGAACTGTGCCAGTTGCTTGCGCAGCAACGGATCCTGCTTGGGCTGAATGGCGGCGGCGATATAGTCGCCGATCCGTCGTCGTGCCTGGTCGACGATCTCCTCTCGCTTCTTTTTCTCGAAGGCATTCAACTTTGCCTGCCGTTTGTCGAGTTCCTTTTTGAATTCCGCATAGCCCGGAGTGGCAGTGGGATCTCCGATCAATGGTAATTCCGGCGGTTCCACACAACTGGCGAACACGCCGTAGAGCGAATAGTAGTCTTCACTGGGAACGGGATCATACTTGTGATCGTGGCACCGCGCACAGCCCACGGTGAGTCCCAGCAGGCCGCGCGAAACGACATCGATTTGGTCGTCGATGTCTTCATGCCGGTTGTTGTACTTGCGGCCCACGGTGAGGAAGCCAAGAGCCGCCAGTGTCCGGTCGTCCTCGCGGTCCGGCAACAGATCGGCGGCCAACTGCTCGAGAAGGAAACGATCGTATGGCACATCGCCATTCAGCGCCCCGATGACGTAGTCGCGGTACGTATAGGCATACGGATAGCGGCGTTCCTGCGCGAAAGCATAGCCTTTGGTATCGGCGTACCTTGCCACATCGAGCCAATGACGGGCCCATCGCTCTCCGTATCGAGGAGCGGCCAGCAGGCGGTCGACCAGGCGCTCGTACGCATCGGGCCGGGTATCGTGGACGAACGCCTCGATTTCAGCGTACGTCGGCGGTAGTCCCCACAAGTCGAATGTTACTCGGCGAATCAATGTCCGCCGGTCGGCTTCCTTCGACGGAGTCAGGCCGGCGGTTTCCAGATTCGCCAGGATGTAATAGTCGAGTTCCGTTTTTGGCCACGTCCGGTCGTGAATCTGCGGCAGGGGAGGCATCTCGATCGGTTGCAATGCCCAATGCGATTGGCGTACGCGGTCGAACTCGTCCTCCCACGATCCGCGGAGATCCTTGGCTTGAGTTGCGTTCGGCCAAGGAGCACCGTCGGCGATCCACCGCCGAAGCACTTTTATCTCCGACGTTGTCAATGGGTCGTCGGGCGGCATCTGCGCATCGCCTTTCGCCGTGACACGCTTGAGCAATTCACTGGCGGTGGGGTCGCTGGGCACGACGATCGGCTTGCCGCTGTGCCCACCCCGCATCATCTGCTGTCTCGCGTCCAAGCGCAGGCCGCTTTCCTGGGTATCCGGGCCATGGCAATCCCAGCACTTTTCGGCCAGGAGTGGGCGGATCCGTTTTTCGAAGAACTCGCTCTGAGGACCTTGCGATGCAGGTTCTTTCGCCATCACTGCGGCGGACCAGCCCGCAGGCCAAACCAGCAGACTGAGGAGGACCATTCGCGTTGCCGTTCGATACATATTCATATCACCAGTGGCGGGGTCCGATTGGAAGGTGGGAATGGTGGCAGGTCAAACGCATCTATTGTAACAGACTCGAGCCCCGGCGCGATCCCGGATTGGCTTCTTCTGCCGGCCCGCTCGATCCGTTCCTCGAGGTTTCCGTAGCCGCTACAATGGTCGCAGTCATCGCTTGGCGCACACTGGCGGCGCGTGCCCCAGTCGTCCTTGCCCCTTCGGGAGGCCCACCGTGTTGTACAAGAGCGTGTCCTATTGGAAAGTGAGCGAGTTCGGTGCTGTCGCATTGCTGCTGGCTGCCGGTGTCTTCACCAGGCTCAGCTGGAGTGCCGATCCGTTTCCCGGTACAAAGCCGCTCACGTGGCAGGGCGACATCGCCTCGAGGATGATCGAGCAGCTCGATGCATTCCTGCTGAAAAAGACGTCACGAATAGCCCAGCAGCGTAGGTCGCTGTGGGAAGTCGGCGAACGCTCCGATGGCGAGTATCGGGAGTTGCTCGAGCGTCACCGCCGGAGTCTTCGTCACATGCTCGGAGTTCGAGACGAGCGTGTTGAGTCGCCCCGACTCGAGTTGATTGCGACCGTGGATCGTCCTGCCGTGGCTGCCACGGCAGAGGGCTACACCGTGTTTTACGTCCGCTGGCCGACCGTTCGTGATGTGCATGGCAGTGGTTTGTTGTTGGAGCCCACTCGTCCGGCCGTTGGCAATGTTATCGCGTTGCCGGACGCCGGTCAGACACCGGAAATGATCGTGGGCTTGCAAAAGGGCGTGCCACCGGCAAGCCAATTTGCGCGTCGGCTAGCTCAGGCCGGTTTTCGCGTGGTCGTTCCTCGTCTGATCTCGCGCCGCGTCGAGGCTCGCAACGGTCGGGCCAAAATGACCGATCGTGAGTACGTGTATCGGATTTCGTTCGAGCTGGGGCGCCATCCGATCGGCTACGAGCTGCAGTCGATTTTCGCCGTGGTGGATTGGTTTCGGCGCGACACGCGGCGGGAACTGAAAATCGGGGTTCTCGGCTGGGGCGAAGGGGGACTGCTTGCGCTCCACGCCGGAGCTCTCGACTCACGCATTGCCGCGGTCGGCGTCAGCGGCTACTTCGGCGACCGGCGTGTGATGTGGCGGGAACCGATCGACCGTAACGTGTTGGGTTACTTGAAGACATTCGGAGATGCGGAGACGGCGCGTCTGATTGCGCCTCGCAAGCTGATCATCGAGACGGCTTCGGCTCCGCAATTCGAATTCCCGGCCGGGCAGGGCGGCGCGCCGGGTAAGCTGATTTCGCCGACGGTCGACGAAGCGGAGGCGGAACTGGAACGGGCTCGCAAATTGGCCGGGCCCATGGCACCGCAAGATTGGACTCAGCTTTTTGACCCGCCTGTGCGGCCGCAAGTCGCCTTCTGGAGTGACTCGGCTCTGCAGGCGTTGGCTCGGGAGTTGGCGGCAGAGTCCGAGCTTCCCACGACTCATGTTCTTCCACGACCTTTCCCCAAGTTGCTGCCGACCGATAGCTTTCGCAGCCGGCAGCTCCATGAACTCGAGCGAGACAGTGAGTGGCTACTGCGGGAGAGCGCTAAGATTCGCCGTGATTATTGGTCCAAGGCCAAGTATGACTCTCTCGACAGCTACAAACAGTCGATCCGGCAGTATCGAGAGGATTTGAAACACAAGATCACGGGAGCTCTTCCCGATTCTCTCGTCGACCCCAATGTACGGACGCGTCAGATCTATGACCGTCCCCGTTGGCGCGGATACGAAGTCGTGCTCGACGTCTTTCCGGACGTATTCGCCTACGGGATATTGCTTTGGCCCAAGGATATCCAACTGGGAGAAAAGCGGCCGGTAGTGGTGTGTCAGCATGGGTTGGAAGGACGACCCCGAGAGACGATCGAAGGCAATCATCGCGCCTATCACGATTTCGCGGCCAAGCTCGCCGATGAAGGATTCATTGTCTTTGCGCCGCAGAATTGCTACATCTTCGGCGATCGGTTCCGAACATTGCAGAGAAAGGCGAATCCCCTGGGACACACGCTGTTCGCCCTCATTCTGTCGCATCATGATCAGATCACTCGCTGGTTGGCATCGCTTCCCAACGTGGATCCGCAACGGATCGGGTTTTATGGGCTTTCCTATGGCGGAAAGACGGCAATGCGGATTCCGTCATTGCTGGATCGCTATTGCCTGTCGATCTGTTCGGCCGACTTCAACGAGTGGATTTGGAAGATCGTGTCGACGCGAGATCGTTACAGTTATGTCTGGACCGGCGAATACGAGATCTTCGAATTCGACCTGGGGAGCACGTTCAATCATGCCGAAATGGCAGCGTTGATTGCTCCGCGACCATTCATGGTCGAGCGAGGGCACTTTGACGGTGTGTCCTCGGACGAAATGGTGGCCTACGAATTCGCCAAGGTTCGGCATGTCTACGCGGCTCGTCTGGGGATTCCGGAGCGTTGCCGGATCGAATGGTTCGTAGGTCCGCACACCATTCATGGAAAAGAGACGTTCGAGTTCTTGAGCCGGCACTTGCAGTGGCCGCGCAGAGGACAGCGCGGCTCCTGATACCCGAGCTGGAATGGCAATTCGAACAGACCTTGGCTCAAGAGGACCAGACTGCGATGACCTACCTGAGTTCCATCGAACGCCGGGCACTTGAAAGAGGATTCAAGAAGGGAATCGAGAAAGGAATCGAGAAGGGGATCGAGAAGGGCGGGGCTGAAATGTTGCTGTGGCAGATCGGGAGGAAGTTCGGCGAAGTAACGGAAGAGATTCGCTGTCGCGTTTACGATGGGAATTCCGAGCAGATCCGGCAGTGGGGTGAGCGGATTCTCACGGCACCAACGGTGGGTGAGATCTTCGAGTGAGGCGGTCGGATCGGGGGAGCGCTCGCGTTCCACGGATCCAGGTCACCGAACGAATTTTGGAAAAATCGTGGTTCTGGCTCATTTTTTTGCTCATCGACAGGGCGAAACGGACATTGGTTTGGTAGAGGCGCGTTCGAACCGCCCTGCGAGATGCCCAATGGACGACAACCGCTCACCGCCCACAGAAGCCGATGGTGGCTGGAAGCAGATCGTGGAGGATCTGTTCCCGGAATTCCTGCGGTTTTACTTTCCGCAGGTCTACCGGGCCATCGACTTCAGTCAGACTGTAGAATTTCTCGAGCAGGAATTACACAAGCTGTTTCCGGCGTCGAAGAGCAGCCGCCGGATTGTCGACAAGCTAGTGCAGGTTACTTGGAAGGGGCGAGGCCCTACGCTGCTGCTGATCCACATCGAGATCCAGGGTCAGCCCGATCCGAAATTCCCCAAGAGGATGTTCACTTACTACTACCGGCTGTTTGACCGCTATGACAAGCCGGTCACCAGCTTGGCTCTGTTGGTCGACGCTGACCCTGCTTTTCGTCCGTCGCGGTGGACACAAGAAACCCTAGGAACTCGCTTGGTATTTGACTGTTCTCTGGTAAAGCTCCTTGATTACAAGACGGAGCGAGAGCTTCGAGAAGATTCCAGTCCTTTTGCCTTGGCCAGTTTGATACAATGGAAGAAGCTGCAAGTCGGATCCCACGCCGGCCGGCTGTTGGCGACCAAGGTGGAGATGGCTCGCGCCTTGTTCCGCCGCGGGTACGCGTCTCAACAAGTCCGTTCGCTTTTTCGGTTTCTCGATTACATCATGAAACTGCCTCCCGAGTTGGAGCGGCAATTCGAACAGACGTTAGTGCAAGAGGACCAAACGACCATGACCTACCTGAGTTCCATCGAACGCCGGGCACTTGAAAGAGGATTCAAGAAAGGAATCGAGAAGGGAATCGAGAAGGGGATCGAGAAGGGGATCGAGAAGGGGATCGAGAAGGGCGGGGCTGAAATGTTGCTGTGGCAGATCGGGAGGAAGTTCGGCGAAGTAACGGAAGAGATTCGCCGTCGCGTTTACGATGGGAATTCCGAGCAGATCCGGCAGTGGGGTGAGCGGATTCTCACGGCGAAAACAGTGGACGAGATCTTCGCGTAAGCGTCGTGTCCACCGGCGACTTTGCTGTGCCTTGCAGCAGGCGGGGCGACGTACGAAAATAGAGGACTCTCCCCCTTTCTTCTCGCCTTTCAGGAGTAGTTCCATGACAACGGGCCGTTATAACCGCCGCAGGTTCCTGAAGCAGTCCAGCGCTGCCGGATTGGGAACGTTCGCCATCTTTGCCTCCACCGTGCAGGGCCGCGTCGTTTCTCCCAACGAGCGCATCCACGTCGCCATCGTGGGAATTCGAGGGCGAGGGGCGCTCCACGCCACCGGTTTTGCCAAACGAGCCGACTGCCGAGTCACCTATCTGGCCGATCCCGATACCCGTCTGTTCGGAACGACTGCTTCTCCCGGATACATGCGGTTCACCGATCCCGCTGTTGCCAAACTTCCCCGCGTCGAGGCCGTAGCCAAGCTCCAAGGCCGTCCCCCCAAAGCCGTCGAGGACTTGCGACGCGCTCTCGATGATCGATCGGTCGACGCCATCTGCGTCGCTACCCCCGATCACTGGCACGCTCTGGCAACCGTTTGGGGCTGCCAGGCCGGCAAGCACGTCTATGTGGAAAAACCGATCTCCCACACGCCGTGGGAAGGAAGGAAAATGGTCGAGGCGGCGCGAAAGTACAACCGCGTGGTGCAGGGGGGAACGCAAAGTCGCAGTGCTCCTTATCTGCACCGCGCCAAGGAGTACATCGCCAGTGGAAAGCTCGGCGAGGTTCACATGGTACGCGTCTACGATCAGAAGAAGTGGGGAAATGTCGAGCCGAAGCCGGACGAACCGACTCCGAGCGGGCTCAATTGGGATCTATGGAACGGGCCGGCTCCCGAACACCCCTATAACTTCAACTACTGGGAGCACTGGAACCACTACTGGCGCTATTCCGGTGGCGACATCATCAACGACAGCATTCACCAAATCGATTTGGCTCGCTGGCTGACCGGCGTCGACTACCCCAAGTCGGTCTATTCGACGGGAGGTCGTTGGTCCGAAGAGGGAGACTTTGAAACGCCGGACACTCAAGTGGCCACCTATGAGTTCGACAAGATGCTGATGCTGTTCGAAATGACGCTCTACACGCCCTATATGATCCTGGCCGATCAGAAGCTGCGTGACGGCGACATCTTCCCTCATTGGCCTCAAAACTCGTCGCGAATCGAGATCTTCGGTACCAAGGGGCTGATGATCGTCGGGCGGCACGGCGGGGGCTGGCAGGTGTTCGGCCGTCCCAAGAGCCGCAAACCGGTCGTGGTCGCTCAAGAGTATGGTCGCTGGTCCGATGATGAACACAAGGACGACTTTTTCGACGCGATTCGTAACAACCGGCGTCCCAACGCCGACATCGAGGAGGCACACCGCAGTACGCTGCTCTCCCAGTTCGCCAACATCAGTTACCGACTCGGAGGTAAGAAACTCGTGGTGGATCGCGAGCTGGAGAGGTTCACGAACTGTGAAGAGGCCAATCGAATGCTCAAGCGCGAGTACCGATCGAAGTACGTGATCCCCGATGCGGTATAGATTTTCGCTTATGACTGCTTCCTGGAATCGCCAGCGACAGCGGCTGCCTGCCTTGAAAAGATTGTTTTGGCTGCTGGTGGTCGGGCTGCTGTCTTCGCACACGGTTTCCTCGGAAGAGCTGAACGTCTTGTTTCTCGGAGATCGGGGACCGCACCGGCCACGTGAACGGTTCCGGCAAGTGGCTCCCGTCTTGAAGCACCGAGGCATCCGCGTCGACTACACCGATGACATTACGGCAGTCACCGGGGATCATCTGAGCCACTACGATACTTTGCTGCTCTATGCCAACATCGATCGGATCGAACCGCCGCTGGAACAGGCCCTATTGGACTATGTGGCGGATGGTGGCGGATTCGTTGCCATCCACTGTGCGTCGTATTCATTTCGCAATTCTCCGAAGATGATCGCCCTGATCGGTGCCCAATTCCGCAGCCACGGTACCGGCGTGTTTCGTACTCAGATCGCAGTTCCCGATCACCCGATCATGCGAGGATTCGGTGGCTTCGAGAGTTGGGACGAGACTTACGTTCACCACCGGCACAACGATCAAGCAAGGACGGTACTTTCGTATCGAGTCGACGGAGAGACTCGGGAGCCGTGGACCTGGGTGCGTACTCACGGGAAGGGGAGGGTATTCTACACGGCCTGGGGACACGATGAGCGAACCTGGGGACATGCTGGATTTCAGAATCTGTTGGAGCGGGGGATCCGCTGGGCAGCCGGCGACGATCCGACCGTGGCACCGACGTACATGGCGGAACGCTTCTTTCCGCTTCCTGAAATAAACCCGTTGGCCGTAGATCGGCCGCCCTTCCAATACGTCGATGTCGGACCCAAGATTCCCCATTATCCACCCGGCAAGCAGTGGGGGGTGCAGGCCGAGCCGTTGACTCGGATGCAACGCCCGCTTGCTCCAGGACAATCGATGCAACACGCTGTGGTGCCGCGAGGTTTCCGCCTGGAGCTGTTCGCTTGCGAATCCTTGATCGAGGGCAAGCCGATCGCGATGGCTTGGGACGAGCAAGGTCGGCTTTGGATCTGCGAAACCATCGATTACCCCAACGAGCTGCATCCTCCGGGAAAAGGACGAGACCGGATCCGTGTGCTCGAGGATACCGACAGCGACGGTAGAGCCGATCGCTCCTTCGTGTTTGCGGACCATCTCAGCATCCCTACCGCGCTGACGTTTTACCGTGGAGGCGTCATCGTTCAGGACAGCACGGAAACCGTTTATCTCAAGGACACCGACGGTGACGGCCAGGCCGATCAGCGGACGACGCTTTTTGCCGGATGGAATATGCGGGATACCCACGGTGGTGTCAGCCATTTTTGCTATGGTCTCGACAACTGGATTTGGGCGATGCAGGGATACAATGCATCGACTCCGTCGATCGGTGGCCGCGCGACGCAATCGTTCCGGCAGGGGTTCTTTCGATTTCGACCCGATGGATCTGCTCTCGAATTCATCCGCTCGACCAACAACAACACTTGGGGACTCGGCATTACCGAAGAGGGAATCGTCTTTGGATCGACGGCCAATCGCAATCCGAGCGTCTACATGCCGATCCCCAATCGCTACTATGAGCGGGTTCGTGGTTGGACTCCGTCATTGCAACTAGGGTCCATCGCCGACACCCACGGGTTTCGCCCAATCACGTCGCGCGTTCGGCAAGTCGATCATCACGGCGGCTACACAGCAGGAGCGGGCCACGCAATCTACACCGCGCGCCGTTATCCTCAGGCCTTTTGGAATCGCACGGCCTTCGTCAATGGTCCGACAGGTCACCTGGTCGGCACGTTTCTGCTCTCGCCCAACGGCAGCGGTTTCCGCTCTACCAGTCCCTTCAACCTGTTCGCCAGCGAGGACGAATGGACGGCTCCCATCATGGCCGAGGTTGGACCCGATGGAAACGTGTGGATTGTCGACTGGTACAATTACATCGTTCAGCACAACCCGACTCCTCACGGGTTCAAGACCGGCAAAGGCCGAGCTTACGAATCGGACCTGCGAGACAAGCGGCGAGGCCGCATCTATCGCGTCGTTTACGATGATGCTCCGGCCGTGACTCGTGCTCCCGTCAATCTGGCTCGCGCCACTCCCGCTCAGTTGGTGTCCACCTTGAGGCACACGAACATGTTGTGGCGACTCCACGCCCAGCGGCTACTGGTGGAACGGGGAAGTTCGGACGTGGTGCCTGCACTGGTGTCACTCATCCAGAGGCCGACTCTGGATGCCATCGGACTCGATGTGGGCGCCATCCACGCTTTGTGGACACTCCACGGATTGGGGCAGCTTAGCGGTGACAATCCGCAGGTGACTCGTGTGGCCATTGCAGCGCTTCGTCACGCATCGGCCGGTGTACGGCGAAACGCGGTACAGGTGGTTCCACGTACGGAGGAGGCGACTCGAGCCCTCCTCGACGCGACAGCTCTCATGGATGTCGACGCCCAAGTCCGCCTGATGGCTTTTCTTGCCTTGTCCGATCGCCCGGCCACCGACGGCATCGGTGCGGCTCTTTGGTCAGCGGTACAGTATCCGCCCAACGCTTCAGACCGCTGGATTCCCGAAGCGGCAACTTGTGCGGCCGCAATGCATGCGGCTCCGTTCTTGCTGGCTGCTACGAAAACTCGCGAGCCGGTGGCTTCTCGCGTCTTACAAATCGTGGAAATCGTGGCCGAGCATGACGCTCGCGGGGATCAGCCGACATCGATCGACCCAGTGCTGCCGCGTCTCGCACACGCTCATCCTCTGGTGGCGGCCGCCGTCATTCGTGGTTGGGAGCGAGGTTGGGCCACCGGCGGCAAAACGTGGCCGGAAAGCGGCAAGACGTTGCCGGAAAAGCGCATCGTCGAACGCTGCATACGGGAGCTGCTGACTCACCTTCCCGCCGCCGAGCAGTTGCCGCTGGCACGCCTGGCCAGAAGATGGGGAGTCGACGCAATCGACGAAGCCATGCGGCAAGTGGCCGATTCGCTACTGGCGAAAATGAACGACACGAAACTTGATTCGCCGTTGCGTCTGGCCGCCGCCCGCGAGTTGCTCACGCTCGATCCCACGGCGCCAGAGGCCACCGAGCACGTTCTACGGCTGGTGACCCCCCAGGCCGATCCTGCCTTTTCTCGCTCCCTAGTTCGGTTGCTACGGCTCAGCCGAAGCCCCGAAACCGGCCAGGCCATGATCGACCACATCCGGCATTTTACGCCTGGCGACCGCCACGAAGCCATCCAAGTTCTGCTGACTCACGCAGAGTGGACGAAGGCACTGCTGGCTGCCCTGGACGACGGCACGATCCATCTCTCGGAAATCGCACTGGATCAGAAACAAACATTGTTGACTCATCCCAACGACGCCGTCCGGAATCGCGCACGCGCGATCTTCCGTCGCGGTGGAGCCGTGCCGGATCCGGATCGCGCTGCCGTGATTCGAGGATTATTGGCCGACGTGACGGCGGCAGGCAACTGGGAAGCGGGAAAACAAGTTTATCTCAAGCACTGCTCCAAGTGCCACGTTCATGGTACTGACGGTACGCGGATCGGCCCCGATCTGACGGGAATGTCCGTCCATCCCAAATCGGAATTGTTGATCCACATCATCGACCCCAATCGCAACGTCGAAAGCAACTATCGCGTGTACCTGGTGCTCACAACCGAAGGACGCGTTCATTCGGGTCTGCTTGCAGCGGAATCGAAGACCACCATCGAGTTGTTCGATGCCGAAGGCAAACGAATCGTGCTGCTGCGGGATGAGATCGAACAACTCGTTGCGTCGAGCAAGTCACTCATGCCGGAGGGATTCGAAAAGCAGATCAGCCGTGAAGAACTGCGAGACTTACTCGAGTTCCTCACGCGGCGAGAACGATTTGTGCCGATCAACTTGAGCAAGTACGCAACCATCGCCAGTGACCGAGGCATGTTTTATCGCCGCGATGCCCAGGTCGAAAGGCTGGTGTTCGCCCGTTGGGGAATTCAGACGTTTGAGGGTATCCCGTTTCATGTGACCGACCCGCGCGACGGGCAACGCCCCAATGTGATCTTGCTGCACAGTCCTGTGGGGGCAGTGGCCGCAAGGATGCCGCGCTCGGTGCGACTCCCCTGTCACGGGCCGGCCCGGCTCATCCATCTTCTCAGCGGGGTCTCCGGCTGGGGATTCCCGGCCACACGTGAACACTCGGTTTCCCTGATCGTGCGGCTCCACTACCAGGATGGAACGACGGAAGATCACCCGCTCGAGAACGGTGTCCATTTTGCAGACTATATTCGGCGCGTCGACGTACCTCAGTCGAAGTTTGCGTTTGGGCTGCGAGATCAGCAGATTCGCTACTTGAGCGTCGAACCGAAGAAGAAGGGGGTCATTGAAGAAATCGAGTTGATCAAAGGGAACGACCGTACGGCTCCCGTGATCATGGCAGTCACCATTGAGACCCGCTAGCCGTGGCAGGAAACTGCATCCGCGAGCGTTGCCAGCATACCGACGAGGCAAGTGAACCTTGACCGCAGCCGACCACCGGGGCTATTCCCCGCCCCTGACAAAGGCCCCGAGAATGTCGGTGGTGGAGAGGATGCCGATGAGGCACCCTTCGTCGTCGAGTACCGGTAGGCGATGGACCCCTTCTTCCAGCATCTTCGCCGCCGCAGCGACGAGGGAATCCTCTGCATGGGCGGTGATCACCGAGTCGGACATCACGTCTACGACTCGTTGGTGACCGCTTCCTTCGGCCAACTGCGCCACGATCTGACCGAAGAGCAATTGATCTTGCTGTTCCAGGGCCTCCAGACCGCTTTCCAGATCGCGAGTCATCTCCACGAAGTCGCTGGTCGACAACATGCCAATGCAATGCCCGGTTGCGTCCAGAACCGGAAGTGCGGCCACGCCGTTTTCCGACATGACCTGCAGCGCATCGTGGACCGTATCGGCGGCATCAATCGTCACCAGATCCGTGCTCATTATGTCGCCTACAGTCAACTTGTACGGGTTGGGCATCGCTCATTGTCTCCTCGAGTCGTTCCGGCCGGCCTCCAGCCACGATGGGGCACTGCCGGCAGTATAGGAACGTCGATCGCTTGCGCAAAGCACACTTTGTCTGCCGGCCCGACACGGACAATGCACCTCTGACGCTCATCGACCGTTTCGAATTGCCGACCTCCGTCATTTCGAGTCGTGCTCGTGCATGGCACGTGAATTCGGCTTGGTCGCGGTCTGACGATCGAGTTCGATCAGAGCCGCAATCACCTCATCGCAGATCTTGTGCGACCGATCGTCGCAGGAATTGGTCACCGCGAAGAACGCTCGGTCGATCCGGGGAGCCACCCACACCGTGGCATACCACATCGTGTTGCTACCGGAATGAGTCAACACTTTTCCGCTACCCCAGTCTCGCTGAGTGACGATCCATCCCCCCGCATACTCGCCGGTCGGTTTCAGCAAGCGGTCAAGCTGGCGGCGACTGAGAATGGGTGGGTCTGGCCGCTTCAACTGCAACGATACGAATTTGGCCCAGTCTTCGACGGAACAATGGACCACTCCGGCCGGGCCGAGTGCTTCGGCATTGTCGAACCATCGGGGAATCCACCGGTTGTTTCCGTAGACGTGTCCCCACGGCTGATCGTCTTTTTGCGGATGTCCCGGCGGACCGAAACCTGCCGTCCTCATCTTCAGTGGCCGGAAGACTTTCGTCGCCATCAACGCTTCCCAACTCATGCCGGATCGCTTCTCCGCCATACAACCGGCCACCAGGTATCCAAGGTTGGAGTAGTGGTACCGGCCAGCCTTTCCCACAGGTGGTCGCTGCAGATTCTCTCGCGCCAGCCTTTCGCGCCGCTGGCGAATGGGCAACTGGGCGTATTTCCACCAGTCGGTCGCGTTAGCGGGCATTCCCGCCCGGTGGGTTACCAACTGCCACAACGTGACTGTGTGGTAGCTTTCCCGAATCTCCGTTTTCCACTCGGGGAACACTTCGATCAGCGTGGTTTCCCATGTCAGTTTGCCTTCGGCCACGAGGGTCGCCAGCATCACGCAGGTCATCGCCTTGGTGCAGGAGCCGATATGGACGCCATCGTTGACCGTGATGAGAGTCTCTCCGCCGGCCACCCGCACACCGGCGGCACCGATGGCCCGCACGCCATTTCCATCGGCAATCGCCGCGATCATACCGGGAATCCGCTCCCGCTCGACTGCCTCTTTCACGATCTTCTGCACCCGCGGATCCGGACGCAGGCCTTCCCCGCCTCGGCAATTCGCCTCGGCAGACGGCCACATCAGCAGCAGGCCGGTGATAAGGCAGGGGATCACCGTCTTGCCGGATAGCCGAATCTTCGCCTCTAAGAACCGACGTGCTCCAATCATGACTGACAGTATATCAGCACGCTGCCGCACCTGGGATCGTCAATCGGTTTTCGCACTGGTGCGTCGACTCTGTTCGGCCAGCAGTCGGGCCGCCCGCAGTTGTACCGGTGTCACTCGCCCGAAGTTGCCGGGCCATCGGACTTGAGCCAGCTTCTCCCAGGGAGTTCCGTTGGCCACGTGCCACATCGCCAGTTGCGCTACCGCCTGGTGATGCTTCCCCTGCCCAAATTCCGCCAGTACTTTCTTGATCGCCGGATTCCGAGTCACCACCTCGAGCGGCACCAGCGTGTAGGCGATGCGAGGATTGGGATCGGGCAACCCGAACTCCATGCAGAACGTGGGGATCTTCACGGTAACTCGGCCGCCGGGAAGCAGAGAGAATTCCGCCGGTTTTCGCTTCGGCTGACTTTCGGACTGCGCGCCGGGCGACGCGTCACCGTAGTAAAATGAGCCGCCCAGACTTTGAGTTCCTCCCGGATCATACTGCGGTGCGTAGTCGTTCTGGCTTCTGCCGCGCCGGGAAGCCGTCTGCCATGCGCGCAGCCGTCTGGTCGCCACTGCCGCGAACACTTCCGGTGTGTTCACCTTCAGCGGCTGACGGGTCCGGTTCTGCACCGTCATGGTCACCATGAAATAACTGGTGGGAACGACACGGACGGCAATCCGGCCTTTGCGAATGGCGTCGAACAGTTCCACCTCCGCGGGCGACGCCGCAGTCGGCGACTGTCCCCGGACCGGAACCGCGCCCCCGCAGAAAACCATGCTCGCAGCAACCGCCCAACTCCAGCGCAACCGACCCATTCCCGCCATTGCCGAATCCTCCCGCTACCCATCGATAACCGCAAAACTGGTGAACGTCCGCCTCCTTCAACTTAACGCCATTTGGGAAGCCATGCAAACATGGCCCCGGTGCGCAGGAGTGTTCCAGTCCGTAACAAGCAGTCTCCGGCGTGTTGCCTGCGACCGGCGGCCTGGTGACCCCCTGTTGCTTGGCGATGCTCCCCGTTGCCAGGCGAGCATCCGCCGTTCCCTGCTATTTCAAGGGGTAGGCGATCGTGAGTTTCCGGCCGTTGCGCAACACCGTCACACGGATCTCCTGTCCCGGCCTGGTTTCCTGAGCGATCCAGGCGAGGAACCGCGACATGGTGGCGGGAGGTGGCCGATCGTCGATGGCGATGAGGATATCCCCTTTGCGCAATCCGGCCTTCCGCGCCGCCTGATTGGCCTGCTTGTACCATGGCGGTGCAATGCGGTTGATGTAGTAGACGGTATGGCGGACGTCGACGTGG
>JALSIV010000245.1 GCA_026989685.1 Pirellulaceae bacterium
CCATCCAACGCACGATTTCCTCGCGTCGCCAATCGTGCCGCGGCCGAATCAACTTGTCGATAGCAAGGCTGGAGTCATCCATGAGTGGTCAAGTACGCGAAAGCCCGATCGAGAGACTTCCAAACCGGAAACCGAGTTGCCACAGGAACCGTAAAACGTCGCGAAGCCGTCATCCCACCGGAAGTGTGACACATACCCGTCATTTCGGCACCGCGTGCCCCGTTGATTGGGAGCCAAGATAGGACAGAGCATCTGCCCACGCAAGGGGTGGCTAATTCGTGACTGAGGCTCCGGCTTCCTCGCCCTCACCTTACCGCTGGAGTGACAGGGGAGTGGAAGCCGGAGCCGACCACTATCCCGTTCCGACCGGTGCATTACAATGCCACCAGCTCAGATCGCCACGAACAGTCATCCGAACAGCGCTGGCGAGATGGCGACGAGTGGAATCGAACGACACCACCCACCGGCGCAAAACGAGATCGCTTGCAGTGTACCGAGATTGTGAGGTTTACTCGTCATGGCTTTTCAGATTGCTTGTCAAGAATGCGGTCAGACCCACAGCGTGGGCGAGGAGCTGGCAGGTAGACAACGGACGTGCCGAAACTGCGGTGGGAAGCTCCCCGTCCCCGGGCAGATCAGCGTCGAGGCCGAGAGCGGCAACCCATTCGCAACCACGGCGGAATCGGTGATTGTGGCCACACCCGTCGGAACACTCGCCGCAGTCCCTTCATTCTGGGGCGACGCCAACAGGTTGGAGGCCCTATTCCCATCCGGTAATGCGGGAACGATGGCTGCGTGGCTGCATGAGTTCTTCTGCGCAAAGGGCTACCGCTTGGAAAATGGCACTCCTCATTCAGGGGTGTACGGAGTTGGCAACGATACGGCGCGTATTCTGCTCGGCGCGTTTGTCCGCCGCTACAAGTTCCAGGTGGACGTCGGCACCAGCGCCGGGGGCGTCTGGCTCCGCGTCACCAAGGGCATGAGTGGCGCCCTGGGCGGGCTGATCGGGTACATGGCCATGAAGCGCGAAACGAAGCGGATTTTCGAGTCACTGCAAGTGTTCCTGCAGCAGCGGGCGAGCGGCAAATAGATTACGAATTGCCGTCGAAATCGGCTGATGGAAGAATTCGGGGAAACCGAGAAACCGAGGACAGGCATCGTTTCTCCGGGCGAGGCGCTCCCATCAGTGCCTGTCCCAGGTGACAAGGCGAGCGGTGACTTCGCCCTCACCTGCCTCCAGTCCGCTACGCTCCGGCCCGTGCCCTTATCCGCTGGCCGGATGAGCCGGATCGCGGGCCGGTTAGCTCGGGCGGTGAACTTCGAGGCTGTCACAAAACTCCATGCTGCAAGCAACACGCCCCAGGCCGGACAGGATGCACTCCACGCCAAAGCCTGCCCCGGTTGTGGTCAAAGCGGGCGGAGATTCTCCCGACACGACTGCCGCCGTTTTGTTCGCGGCGCCGCACCGAACAGGCCTATGTCCGCCGGATTCGGGGACTCCTCCGATCTGCCGCGGGAACACTCATCGGTGCGTGTCTGTGATTGGATAGGGGCATTCGTGCGTCCGGGTGGATGGAGATATCTGGGAAAAGATTGAGGATAATTCCGGTTTTTTCGAAAGTTCCGGTTTTAACGGTCCGATGATAGGGATGCTTGGCGTCGGAGTGCGGCGCCGGCGAGACCGTTGGCACAGCACAGTCTCCTCGAGGGGGGAAGGAAGAACCGGTGATGAAACGACTCAGTTTTTCGCTGACAGTGGCGCTCGTCGCGATATGGGGAGGCGCACCATTTGCCCAGGGACAGAGTGTTCCCCACAATCCGCTGCGCCCCAGCCGTCCCGAACCGCCGCCCGTTCCGGCTCGGCAGACTCCGCCAGCGGAGAAGCAGCGTACTCAAGACGCTTCGGACTCGGAGGCTCCGGCTCCCGTCTATGATGCCAACGTGGAACCGGCTCGCTTTACGGCTCCTACCGAGGCTCGCCCGGTGAACCGAGGCCGGCGTGTCCATGCTCAGAACCCCCGACGTCCCGACCCGGTACGGCGAGTCACTCGTCGGCCGGGGCGCGCCACGGGCAGTCCGTTTCAATTGCTTCAGTTCGGTACCCGCATTCAGGGCACGCCGCCTCGGCGATATCGTTCGGCGGCGGGACCGATGGGGGAAACCTACACGGTGATGCAGGAGCAGCCGGCCGTTCCGGAGCCGATCCCCTCGGGTAAGGTCGTGGAAGGTGAAGTGTGGGAAGACGGCACACCGATGATGCCGGCCGGCGATTGCTGCGGTGGAGTCGGGTGCGACCAGTGCGGCGCGGTCGGCGACTGCGGCGGTATCCGCTGTCCCAGCTTCCGCAACTTCGAGTTCTTTGCCGGAGTGCACGGCTTTACGGGAGCACCCAACTTGGGAGAAACCGGCAGCTTCGGCTTCGATTACGGTTTCAATTGGGGAGCTCCGCTGTGGTGTCTGGCCAACGGCGAAATCGGTGTGCAGGCCGGTTTTCGTCATGTCGGAAGCAACTACGACGGTGCATCGTACACAAACGATACTCGCAACCAATACTTCATCACCGCCGGGCTGTTTCGTCGAGTCGATTACGGC
>JALSIV010000246.1 GCA_026989685.1 Pirellulaceae bacterium
TTCGGGCCGGGCCAGCCACCATTCGCGAAGACGCATGCCGTTGTCGGCGACGAACGCCGCTTTCCATTCGGCGACGATCAAGGGAATGTCGACTTCGGTGGGACATTCCACGCGGCACTGATGGCAATGGAAGCAAAGGTCGGCGATCTTCTTCAGATTATCACTGCTAAGAGACTCCGGCGGCAATTCTCCCGTGAGCACTGCCCGAACGAGATTCGCCTTCGCTCGGGGACTCGCCTCTTCTCGTGGTCGGCCGTGAAACAACGGGCACATTCGCCAGGTGTCTGCCTCCACGCGGCAACGGGCGCAACCGTTGCACTGGCGAGTCTGCGCCAGCAGCTCGTCGGCCGATTCGGCAAGATGCGGCGTCCAGACCGGCAATACTTCCTCCGTGGGGGCCGTCGCGTCATCGCCCCGATGGGTCGAACCGGTTGCGACGCGTCTCAAGTGTTCGGCCAATGAGGCCGGGTGCGGATCTCCCAAACGCCCCGGGTTGAGAATGCGTTGGGGATCGAACACTCGTTTGATTTCACAGAGATGCGCGTGCCACTGAGTGAACCGGTGGCGCAGGTACCAGGCACGGCTCAGGCCCCAAGCGTGCTCAACGCTGATCATCCCGCCCAACTCGACGACTCGATCGAAATAGGCCTCCGCCAAAGACGGCAACAATCGCCGGTGGTCGGGGTCGGACAGATCGAGCAGCGGGCGCAGATGGAGTTCTCCGTGCGCGGCGTGAGCATAGACCGACGCCACGACTCCGACTTCGCGCAGTACCTTTTGCGCCTGTTCGATCAACAGCGGCAGTTTCTCCGGTGGAACCCAGGCATCTTCCATGAACGGAATCGGTCGCGATTTGCCGCGGAGGCGTAAGAGTCGGGGCACGACACTCTTGGCCAATTTCCAAGCGACCTTGACCTCGCTGGCTTCGAGGGTAATGCGAGGCGGTCCTGCAAGCAGATCGCGTTTGATCCCGCGGCGCACCATCCGCTCCAAGCTGTCCCGCACCTCGCCGTGTTCCTGACCGGTCGCCTCCACCAGCAACAGCGCTTCGGCATCCGGCTCGACCCAGTGAGACAGCTCGGCTGCCGCTTCGCGAGCCAGACTCAGCAATCGCCGGTCGAGCAAATCGCATGCGGTGATGGGATACTCGCGGACCCTGCTGACGGCGGCCGCTGCGTCACGCAGCCGTTTGAAGGACAGCAGTGCCACACCGTTGGCTCGAGGCACCGGGAAGGTCTTGAGGCGAATTTCGGTCACCAGTCCCAGTGTCCCCTCGCTGCCCACGATCAGGTCTGCCAGATCGCGGGAGCCGAAGGGGCCTGTGCCATCGATGGAATACCCGGGACGAAGACTGGCGGGAACGTGCTCGGCCACGCCGATCGCCTGACCGCCCCGCGCACTCAAGACGCGCTCTAAACGAGCCGTCAGGTCTTCCACGCCACTGACCGCCTCCAGACTAGTCGGTTCGGCGCCGGATCCGACTTCGATGACGCTGCCATCGGCCAGTACGACCTGCAAGCTGACGACGCTGTCTCTCATCGATCCATACGCCAGAAACCGACTTCCCGAAGCGTTTCGTCCCACCAGACCACCGGCCGTGGATACCGATTCGGTGGCCGGGTCGGGACCGACGCGGCGTCCCTTCTCAGCCAGCTCCCGATTGATGTGCTCCAGTACCGCGCCGGGTTGCACGACCACTTCGTCGCCCGTCACCTCGATGCGACGAAAGTAACGAGAGAAGTCCAGGATGACCCCGCCTCCCAAGCACTCGCCCGACACTCCCGATCCGGCACCTCGAGGATGCAGCGGCAGTTGCTGTTCGGCGGCGTATTCGACACAGCGGACCACGTCCTGCAGATGTCGCGGCCGGACCACCCCCAACGGCTGAATCTGGTGGATTCCCGCATCGCAGGCGTAGAGTGCCGCAAAGCCGGGGTCGAAGCGCACCTCGCCGTCCAGCAATCCCCGCAAGTCTTCTTCGAGTCGTTTGCGATCCCACGCCATCGGCCGGTTCGACTCCTACTCTCTCAGCTCCGCGACACTTGCGCCACTCCCACACGTCAGCCTTGGGAGGAACCGTCGGGGGGGACAGGGCCGTCGCGACTCGCCGAAGCGGCCGCCAGCCTGGCGGCTTCCTGACGAAACCGTTCATGCGTTTCCAAACTGAACTGTTGGTAGCTTTCCATCCGGTCCAATCCCCGATACTCGGCGTGGCAGCGATAACACTGCACCAGGTTGCCCACCACGAAATAGAGCACCATGTCAATGGCGGCCGTGGCAAACAGAATGGCAAACGTCCAGAGTGGTCGCCGCAACGCCCACGCCACGGTACTCAAGGCGAATCCCGCCACAATGACACCGACGCCGATTCGTTGATTAAAGTCCTTCCGTACAAACAGCTCGCGGCAGGGGCAGACCAGACACCGAGTGAGATGTCCCTCTTCGTCCAACGCTCCTTGCGAAGTGCCGAATGTCTGGCCGCAGTGTTGGCAGGTCAATTCTCGAGTCTGCTGCGAGATCCGGGTTTCGCGACAGGTGCCGCCACAGTGGTGGCAGTGGTAGG
>JALSIV010000247.1 GCA_026989685.1 Pirellulaceae bacterium
CGAACAGATCCTGGGAATGTTGGCAGCGGGCGAGACGCAGGAGAAGCTCTTGGAGGAATATCCCTTCCTCGAGCCAGCCGACGTTCAGGCCTGTCTACTGTATGCTCATCCAGGCCTGTCTACTGTATGCTCATCGCTCGCTCTCGGGCGAACAAGTCCATGAGCGAGTTTCCGGAGCGTCGGAACATTGAAGTTTCTACTCGACGTCTGCGTATCGTCTCGGAGCCTCGACGTTATCTCGTCAGCAGTGGACATGACGTCTCGTCCGTCTTGCAAGTGGATCCACGGGCGAGCGACGAGACCGTGCTGAACATCGCGCTGAGGGAAAACAGGATCCTCGTCACCGAAGACAGAGATTTCGGCGAACTCGTCTTCTTGAGAGGTCGGTCGCACGGTCCTATTATTCGTCTGGTCGAACTGTCTGTCGACGAACAAGTCGAGGCGATGAGCGAATTGCTCGCGAATCATCTTGACGCACTACGAGGTGAGGCGATTGTCACGGTGAGCCGCGGTCGTATTCGCATTCGCCCCTAAGCGGGTTGCTATTGTGTATCTACTGACCTCGCTCTCAGGATCAAGTCCGAATCAAGGCGCCGTCGACTCGAGGACGGACAGACATTCGAGTAGCTTCTGTTTCCATCGAGTAGCTGCGGCCGGAAAATTCCCGATGAATGTACTGTACGACTTCCTGAAGGTCCGCCGGGCTCACTCGGACTCGGGACGACGGGAGCGGGATCTTGAGGATGCGCGAAACGGGGCGGGGGGCTCAAGAGGAGGCGTCAAGGCGGCGGACCATGAGGGGCAGTTGAAGTGAGACGCCCGGCCCCTATCCGGCTCAAATAATCTGGGGATTGCCACAGATGCAAGACAATGTGCCAAGCAAATTCAGTACTCGAATTCGGATCGCGGGACTCCCGATTGTCTGATGATCGAGCGAAGCGTGCCGGTACGGAGTTCCCGGTGATCCGGCACGGGCACCGTTGTTGTGGCGTCTTCCGTCAGACGCTGCATGACGATGTGACTTCCGCGACGGCGCACCTCGCTATGCCATGCCGCTCGAGAATGGCGCAGACCTCTCGCCCGGACAAGGTGCGCAGTCTACCCAACGGAAACCTCGAGTTGCGTTACGAAAACCTCGCCACCGACGCGTTTCTCGACTTCTTCGGGAGGAGCGCACTCGAAGAAGAGCTCGAGCGCTTCTCGCAGGTTTTCCCGAGCCGACTCGATCGTGTCGCCCTGGCTGGCGACATCGAGTTCCGGGCACAGCGCCACGTAGCCGTTGCCTTCACGCTGAATAATTGCTGTGAGTCGCTTGTTCATACTGTCTACACACACACACACACAAAACCAAGGTCGAATCCATCGCGGGACTACCACACTATTGTACCTCCGTCTGACAAACCGGGCGACCGCGACCGGGGTTTGCGAAAGTCTTCTTGTCGTTTCCGGGTAAACTCGAGCCGCTCCCGGGATCATGACCGACCGGAGCCGAAACTCGGAGTCTCGCTTCCGGCCGGCGTCGAGGGCCCGTTAGTCGCCATGCTCCGCCGTCCTTGCGTCCCAAACGAGCACCATCGACACCGGCTTGGCGTCAGCCGCGTGGGACGCCGGCTGGAGCTGTCATGTCCTAACCCATTTCAACGTAGTATGTTATGGTGGATGCCGTACGTTCCTCGAAAAGTTGGACACTCAACACAGAAATCTGGCCCCGTTGCGAGTCCTTGAGTCCGCCTCCGTGAGGAAGCTGTGGCACGCGACAATGGAGGCGGCGAGGACGAAAAAATGCGGACTACCACCAAACAGCTCGACTCGGAACATACCCGTTACGAGATTCCCGAGCAGGGCGTTCAGCGGTCGGCGCGGAGTGGCTGTTTCACAAGGGTGGTCGATGCGCGCGACGTCGGCCCTCGGCCCACCAACAGCCCCTGTCGTGCGCCCTGCTCCTATGGCACTTGGCGACTGACGTTGACACTTTGCGGGCAGGGCATCCATAATTCAGGCTTCACCACCACTGGCTTGCGCATCAGGCGGTGGAACCATGCCTGGAGCGAGCTCCCACCCGAAAATGAGGTATCAGTCTGCATGAGGCGACCACTGATTCGACCGGGCACGGGTCAACCTCGAGCCGAGATGGCGAGGCTGTTGCTGCGCGACAGCGAGCCACGGGACCATCGATTCGTTCTGTTTGCGCCTCAGCATTACGAGTCACGATACGGCTATCCACTGGTGGTGTGGTTGCACGGACCCGGCGGAACGCCGCGGCAGCTTCAGCGAGTCATGCCGCTGATCAGTATGCGCAATTACGTGGGTGTCGCGCCGGCACTACCGCCGCGCGACGCGGATTCGGGCGAGTTCGACCGCGGAAGTACCGAGTCGGCGGTAGGGCACGCGGTAGCGGCCGCCCGAAAGCGGTTTCACATCCGCGCTGATCGGGTCTTTCTGTTGGGGTGTCAGGAGAGTGGCACGATGGCATTGCGTCTGGCGCTGGATCATCCGCAGGACTACGCAGGCGTGGTCTCCTTCGGCGGCTGCTTTCCCACGCACGCCGGTTGCCTGGTGCGACTCCACGATGCGCGGCAACTTCCGCTGATGCTCGCCGTCGGCGCTCGGTCGCGCCGTTACCCGGAGGCTCAAGTCTGCCGGGACTTGCGACTCCTCCATGCCGCCGGCATGTCGGTGGCCATTCGGCAATATCCCGTGGAGGATGAGTTGACCACGGTGATGCTGGCCGACGCCAACACCTGGATGATGGAGATCATCACCGGAGCGGTCCTCGCCAAATAGCCTACGCTGCGCCGCTTCCTCACTTTGCCTTGACTCCGTCTTTGGCAATTGGTTACAACCGCTCGACCTGGAGTGGCAGGCCCGATGAGTCCAAGGATGGAACGGGTGTACTGAATCATGGCAAAGGATGTCGACCGCAGCCCGAGCGAACCGCCGGACTGGACCTGGCTGGCCAGAATCCGCCGGCTGTTGGGCCCGTTGTGGGGAGTGGTTGCGTGGTCGATGCGAGATTGGCTGCACCGGGCGATCACCGCCGCTCTCCTGGCCGCTGTGTTGGGGGGCGTGTTGTGGTGGCGAGTCTCTTCCCGGGGCACGCTCGCGGGACTGGGCGAAGCTCCCACATTGCAGCGGGCTCTGGATGCACTGGAGGCCGGTAGGTTCGAGGAAGCGCGGACGATTGCCGCCGAGCTGCGCAGCCGCGGGGGGCTGAGCTATCACGAGCAGAGTGGTCCGCTGTACGTGCTGGGCACCGTGTTGGCGCACGATGCGGCGGAGCAGTGGAATGAGGAACGTCGACGGACACTCTATCTGCTGGCCGCTCGTTATCTGGAAGAGGCGGCGGAACGCGGCTTGCCGGAGTCGCGGCAAGCCGATGCTTCCTTCCTGTTGGGACAATGTCTCTACCTCTCCGGCCGCTATGACGACGCCATCCCCGTGTTGAAGGAGGCCTGGTCCATCAACCCGTCGCGACGAGCGCGCATCCATTTGCTGCTGGCGAATTCGTACTATCACGCGGCCACTCCCGAGTTGGACAAGGCGTTGGAGCACGGTTTGGCTTTTGTGCGGCATCCCGACGCGGAGGCTCGGCAGAAGGAAGAAACGTGGTTGCAACTCGCCAACATCTACCTGCGCCACGGCGATCCCGCCGCGGCGCAACAGGCGCTCACTCACATTCCGCCTCGATCGAAGCTGGCGCCGATGGCGGAGCTGTATCGTATTCGGCTGGCGATTCTGGCCACCGACACGGCCGCCGATTCGGCTCGCGGCGCCGACGTCACGCCGCTGATGCGTTCCTATCAGAAAGCGATCGACGACTTGCGACGCCTCAAGGCGTCCCAGCCTCCGTCGGGCGAGGTGGCGCGGGGAGCCAGTTACTTGATCGGGGTCTGTTACCGTCAGCGCGGCAAGCGACTGGCCGAGGCCGGCATGAAGTTGGAGGCGGAACGGGAATACGCCAGTGCGCTCGACCAATTCTTTCGCACACAGAAGCTGTTTTACCGTTACGCCGAGGGGATTGTGGCGGCACTGGAGGAGCCGGAGTTGCTGCAATACCTGGGTCGGTATGCCGATGCGGGGGAGTCGTATGACCGGCTGATCTCCGAGTTGCAGGGGTTCGAGCCGTATGACAATCCCTGGTTGTCGCAGGATGAACTGAGGAACCGGCTGCGTGCGGCGCATCAACGGTTCCTGGACGCTCATGCATACGAACAAGCGGTACGGTTCGCCAGGCAGCTTCCTCAAGTGTTGCCGGAGAACGAAGCGACATTGCTGCTGGCGCGGAGCTTGCGAGGGTGGGCGGAGCACCTGGAGGGCGAGTCACGCGAAGAACCGTGGTTCGATGCCGAGCAGAAGCAGCAATTGGCGAGGGAAAAGTGGCGTGAGGCCGCGGTGGCTTTCCGGCGTCTCTCCGAGCTTCGTTTTGCGACTCGGGCCTACCCCGAGGACCTCTGGCAATGCGCCTATTGCTTCCTGAAAGGACGAAACTATCGGCAAGCCGTTCGCCGCATGGAGATCTACTTGGAGAACGAGTCGCGTTCCCAGCGGGCTCGCGGGATGCTCGGGCTGGGAGAGGCTCATCTGGCGCTGGGGCACACCGATCAGGCGATCAAGACGTTGCGCGAGTTGCTCCAATTCTACCCGACCCACCCGATTTCCTACCAGGCTCGTATCCTCGCCGCGCGCGCCTTGACGTTGAAGGGAGAGTGGCAGGCCGCCCAGCAAATGCTGGAGACGAATCTGGTCCAAGAAGCACTCACACCCCGCAGCCGCGAGTGGCGGGATTCCTTGTTCGAACTGGGAGAGATCCTGTTTCGGCGAGGCATGCATTACGACATCCACAGTCGTCTCAAAGGACAAAAACTCGAAGACGCATCCGATCGGCGCGAGCGCACCAAGAATCTCGAGCGGGCTCATCACTACTTCGCCGCGGCAGCGGAAAAGCTCCACGAAGCGGTGCGACGCTATCCGGACGCTCCCCAACTCGTGTTGGCCCGCTACCGGCTGGCGGAGTCGCATCGCCGCGGGACTCGCTACTTGTTGGACCGGTATCGCAGCGAGACGATCGAAGCGGACCGAGCGGTCTGGCGGCGGCAGATTCGCAAGTTGCTGGAGTCGGCGATTGCCGAATATGAGGTTCTCGAGGAAATGCTGAATCTCCGCCAGGAGGCGCAGACGCTCGATCGCACGGAAGCATTGATCCTGCGAAACAGCTATTTCGCTCACGCCGATTCCTTGTTCGACTTGGGGCGTTACCGCGAGGCGATCAAGGCCTATTCGTCCGTGAGCAATCGATACCAGAACGAGCCGGTATCGCTCGAGGCCTTCGTGCAGATTGCCAGTTGCTATCACCGGTTGGGGCGCAACGAGGATGCGCGTGGCACCATGGAACAAGCCAAAGTCGTGCTCAGCCGCATTCCGCCCGAAGCCGACTTCTTGGCGACGACACGGTACGATCGCGCTCAGTGGAATGAACTGTTGGACTGGCTGTCGTCACTGTGATACCGGGAATAACACCATCGGTTACGCCAACAGGCAAGGGAAACACGATGCCATCCGAAAACCCCGTTGAAGCGATGGAGAGCTCGCATGACGTGCGACCGGGCGATCGACTGGAAACCAGCCGGTTGGCCGCGCTGGTGAAGCAGAAACGATCGCTGTTGGAACAACTGCAACAGCTCTGCCAGCGCCAGGCGGAAACGATCGACCGCGCGGACGCGGAGCGTCTGTTGCGGATCCTCACGGCCAAGCACAAGCTCCTCAGCGGCCTCCAGCAGGTCGAACGGGAACTCGATCCGTACCGGCAGCAGGATCCACAGAGTCGGCAATGGCCCGGCGAGGCTGAGCGGGAGGCATGTCGCAGCGACGCTCAGGTGTGTGAGAGTCTATGGAATGAGATCATCGACCTGGAGGAACGTTGCGGGGGAGAACTGAAACGCCAACGGGAGGCCGTGGCCGAACAACTGGCTCAGGTACGCGGTCAGTCCCAAGCTCAATCGGCCTACTTGAACACCCCCGTGCCTGCTCCTTGCCAATTCGATTGCCGAGCGGAATAGGAATGTCCGGTTCGTGGTTGGGCCCTTCGGCGGCGGCTGCGACCACCACAGGAGACCATCGAACGTGAGCGAAGTTGATCCACTGTTGGCGAGTCGCGCCGAGGGCGTTGCACTGGCCCGGACGAGTGAGTGCGATTTGCCGGCCATTCTGGTCGCCTGGGAACAGGCAACCGAGCGTCTGCGAGACACGCACGAGGCGTTGCGGGGCGAGGTGCGGCGATTGACGCGTGAGCTGGAGGCCAAGAATCGGCAATTGGCACAGCAGAGCCGGTTGGCCGACCTGGGGCAGATGGCCTCGCACGTCGCTCACGAAGTACGTAACGGACTGGTACCCCTGACTCTCTATTTGAGCCTGCTGCGACGCGCGCTTTCGGACCGGTCCGATGCGCTATCGCTGCTGGACAAACTTGCCGCGGGCTTCGCTGCTCTGGAGGTGACTGTGAACGACCTTTTGCAATTCACGTCGGATCGGCAACCACAGTTCCGTAGGTTTCCCGTCGCTTCGTTGATCCACGAGGTCGTCGAAAGCGTGCAGCCGCAACTGGAGGCCCAACGAATCCGAGTCGTCTGCGAAACGACTCGCGACTTGGAATTGACGGCGGACCGGGACATGCTGCGGCGAGCGCTGCTCAACCTGATCTTCAACGCCCTGGAGGTGATGCCGGAAGGTGGGCAACTCGACATCGGTGCTTGGCGTGTCGGGGATGCGGTCGAAATCGAAGTGGCCGACAGCGGGCCCGGCCTGAGTGACCAGGTGCAGGCCCACTTATTCGAGCCGTTTTTCACGACCAAGCCGGAAGGAACCGGTCTGGGACTCACGATTGTCGAGCGAATCGTCGCGGCGCACGGCGGTGCCATCCATGCCATGAATTGCCCTCAAGGAGGCGCCGCATTCATCCTGCGGTTCTCTCGACCGGCGATGGAGGCGGCTGCATGAGTCACGCGGTTCGTCCCCCGTTTGCCGCTCGCGTACTGGTTGTGGACGATCACGGTCCCGCTCGGGAATCGATGGCCGATGTTCTCACAGCCGCAGGGTACGAAGTCGCGATCTGCGCGAGCGGCCAGGAGGCTGTCAACTGGCTGGATCGGCACCAGGCGGAACTGGTGCTCACCGATTTGCAAATGCCCGGTATGACGGGGTTGGAGCTGCTGCGCGAGGCACGACGAAAACGCGAAGACCTCCAAGTCGTGGTGATCACGGCTCACGGTACCGTTTCCACGGCCGTCGAAGCGATGCGGTTGGGAGCTTTCGATTTTATCGAAAAGCCGTTCGACGCCAAGCAACTCGAGGCCGTCGTGGAACGGGCACTCACTTCGGACACGGTCGTTCCGCGAGCCGCTTCGCCGCAGCGATCGGCCGATTCCGCCGGCGAGGATCTGCTGATCGGTTCGAGTCCCGCCATGACCCGCCTGAAACAGCAGGTCCAGCGCATCGCGGCCACGGATGAAACCGTATTGATCGTAGGCGAAAGCGGCACCGGCAAGGAGTTGGTTGCCCGCATGTTGCACGCGAGAAGTGCTCGGGCCGGCCGACCTCTGGTCAGTCTCAATTGTCCGGCGCTCTCGCCGCAGTTGATGGAAAGCGAATTGTTCGGGCACGAACGAGGCGCGTTCACCGGTGCGGACGCGCGGCGGATCGGTCGTTTCGAGTTGGCAGAGGGAGGCACCATCTTGCTGGACGAGGTGACCGAAGTCGATCTTCCACTGCAGGCCAAACTGCTGCGGGTTCTTCAGGAACGAACGTATGAGCGAGTCGGGTCGAGTCAAACCCTGCACGTCGACGTTCGGGTGCTCGCCACCACCAACCGCGATTTGCGGCAGGCCGTGGCTGCGGGCGAGTTTCGCGAAGATCTGTTCTTTCGGCTGGCCGTCGTTCCGCTGGAAGTGCCACCGCTGCGTGAGCGCCGGGCGGACATCGTGGAACTGGCACGCCATTTCCTAGACGCAGCCGCTTCCCGGCTCCAGTCTCCACCGCTCGAGTTGAGTCCCGATGCTCTCGAGCTGCTAACCCAGTATCACTGGCCCGGCAATGTGCGCGAGTTGGAGAACCTGATGAAACGGGTCACCGTGTTGTGTGACGCTCCGGTGGTAACGGCCGACCAGCTTCGCCCGTGGTTGCTGGCCGAGTCCCAGCACTCCAGTGAACGCCTCCCCATCGGCACCAGCCTTCAGGAAATGGAACGGCAGTTGATCGAAGCCACACTCGAACATTACGGCGGACACCGCGAGCGGACCGCACAGGCGCTGGGAATCGGCGTTCGCACGCTGGCCAATAAACTGCGCAGCTATGGCTATCCGCCTCGAGCCAGTTTCCACGATCGCTCGCTTGCGAGCACGAGGTGATGACATGATCGACCAATTGCTTGGAAGCACCACGTTGCCGGCGTTGGAGGAGTCTCTCCGGTTTACCGAGGCTCGGCACGAGGTTCTCGCCGGGAATATTGCCAACTGGAGCACACCCGATTACGAGGTGCGGGATCTGTCCGTGACCGAGTTCCAACAAAGACTCAAGGAGGCCATCGAGCTGCAACAGAGCTATCAGCGGCCGTCGATCCGCGGACTCTCGCGGAGCAAGCGAGGCGACCCACTGCGCGAAGTTCGGCAGTCCCTCAAGACGATCCGCTACCACGACGGCAGCAACGTGGGACTCGAACAGCAAGTCACCGAATTGGTCAAGAACCAATTGATGCACAATACGGCCATCACACTCTTGCAGAACCAGTTCCGCATGCTGCAGACCGCGATCAGCGGCAATATTTCGGTGTGATTCCGAACCGATGGGAGGACGTGGACATGTTTGCATCACTCGACATCAGCACCAGTGGCCTGGTGGCTCAGCAGACTCGGCTGATGACGATCTCCAGCAATCTGGCCAATATCTCGTCGCTGAGAAACGAGAACGGCGAGTTGGAGCCGTACCAGGCCAAGTATCCCATCTTTACACCCGACGAAACGCAGGCCACGCCCAGCGGCGGCGTCGGTGTGAAAGTGACTGCCATCGAAACAGAGACCATTGAACCTCGCTACCGCTATCAACCCCATCATCCGATGGCCATTCAGTCGGGAAAGTGGAAGGGCTACGTCGCCTATCCCAATATCAACGTGATGGCCGAGTTCGTCGATGCTTTGGAGGCGACCCGAGCTTACGAAGCCAATCTCGGCGTGATGGAACTGACCAAGAATATGGCCCAGCAGACCTTGCAGATCCTGGTGTGAGCCGAGGTGGTGCCGGTGCCATTACCCGGCTGAAGGAGCGCGCGACGATGAGCTTTCCCATCCAACCCGGTTCGACCGGCCTTTCGGGGATTCCTCTTCCCAAGTCCCTCGAAACACCCCAGTCTGCTTCCTCGCCCCCGTTTCAAGAGATCTTGCTGAACGGTCTCAACGAGGTGCAGCAGATGCAGTCCCAGGCCGACCAGGCCGTGCAGAAGCTGCTGGTGGGCGACCAAATCAACACGGCCGAAGTACTGACGGCCGTGCAAAAGGCCGATTTGGCCTTCCAGTTGATGATGCAAATCCGTAATAAGATGGTCGATGCTTTTCAGGAGATCAAGGAATTACGGATTTAACGGCTGCGTTGCCGACGCGGTCACGGACGGGAGCAGCTCGGAATGGACTTCCTGGCTAAAACGTATCGCCAAGCCGCCGAACTCTATCAGGCGATGCCGCCGACATCGCGTCTGATTACCGCGCTGCTGATGATCGTGGTCGCCGTCAGCGTCGGATATCTGGTCACCTATACCTATCAAGGTGGCGGGGGATCGTACTTGTTCGGCGGGCACGAGTTTTCCGAACGAGATTTGCAGTACATGGAAGCCGCCTTTGCCAAGGCCGGACTCAAGCGGTGGAAACGGGTCGGCAACCGGCTGCGGATACCTCGGGGGCAGGAGCATGCTTACGTCGCCGCTTTGGCGGACGGCAACGCACTGCCTCGAGATTTCAATTCGATTTTCGACGAGATGATGTCGAAGTCGAATCCTTTCGAATCTCCCAAGTCACGCGACTTGCGGGCTCGACTGCTGAAGCAGAAATACTTGTCGATGGTCGTCAGCAACCTTCCAGGAGTCGAAGATGCAACGGTCCAGTTCGACGAAATCAGTACCGGCGGGTTTGCTCGCCGCAAGGAAAAAACGGCGATGGTGGCCATTCGCGGCAAAGGAAGCAAGCGGCTCAGTCCCGAATTGGTGGAATCGGTCCGCTACACCGTGGCCAGCGCGATCGCCGGCCTGGAGGCCGAATACGTCACGGTAACGGACCTGGTTGCCGGACGCGCCTATCCGGGCCGCAAGCAGCAGGGACTCGACTCCGATGCGGGAGGCGAGTATGCCCGGCAAAAGGAGCGGTTCGAGACGTATTGGCAGGAGAAAATCGCTCACGCCCTTTCGATGTATCCCAAGATCGTCGTCGGCGTCAACGTCGACCTCGACCCGAAAGTCCGCGAAGCCACCAACAAAGTCACCTATGACCCGCGCCCCACGACCATCGAATCGTCCACGGTGCGCAAGAAGGTCGAAAGTCTGCAGAAGGGGGGCCGCCCGGGAACCGACCCGAACCTGGTCGTCGCCAATCAGCCCCGGTCGGTGAGTGGGGGAGCCGCTCAGCAGGTCTCGCAAGACGAGCAACAGGAGGAGCAGCGATCGGTGGCCGGGCACGAACAGACGCTCACCGAGGTCGCTTCGCTCGTTCCCAAATATGTTTCGGCGTCGATCGGCGTACCGCGCAGTTACCTGGTCAAGGTTTGGCAAAAGAAGAACCCGCCTGCGGAAGGCGAACCGCCCAAGGTTCCGACCGACGCCGACCTGGCTCAAATCGAGGTCTCGGTCACCAAGGCCATTCAAGACGCTGTCGTCAACTTGCTTCCTCCTGTGCCTCCGGGAGCCAATGGTTACACGCATGTGTCGGTCGATATCTACGATGACTTCGAACCACCGCCACCGGAAGACGAGGGGCTGGTGGCGGCGGCCGCCAGTTGGTTCGCCGCCAACTGGCAGCCGTTGGCCATGCTGGGACTGGCGCTGGTCGGACTGTTCGTCTTCCGTGGAGTCGTGAAGAAGAACATTCCAGACACGCCCCCTGAGATACCGCCGGCCATTCTCTCGTTGGCGGCCGAGTCGGATGCGGAGTCGGAAGCGGACAGCGAAGAATCGGTCGAAAGCCGCTTGAAGCGATTCCGCTCCAATGCGCCCGATTTGCGCACGGAACTGACCAACATGGTCAAGGAGGATCCTGATGCCGCGGCCGCCATTCTGCGAAGTTGGATAGGAGACGCTGCATGAGCCCATCAGTGAGTGATGATTCCGGTGTTCGGCGAGCCGCTGTCCTGGTGGCACAGCTTGATCCGGCGACTGCCGATCTGCTGCTCGGCCAATTGTCGGACACTCAGGCGGCGCGAGTGCGCAAAGCCGTCATGGAACTCGATACGGTCGACTCGCACGAAGAACGCAAAGTGGCCGCCGCCTTCAAGCAGGCGCAGCTAGGCTCACCCACCGACGACACCGCTTCATCCGAACCGCCGGAAGACGACGCGTTGACTCAGCGTCCGTTCGAATTTCTGGAGCGAACCACACCGGGGGCATTGAGTCGGTTGTTGTTTCGCGAGCACCCTCAGACGGTCGCCGTCGTGCTGGCTCACCTGCCGGTGGAAATGGCCGCCGATGTGATTCGGGAGTGGCCCGATGCTCTGCAAGCGGAAGTACTCACCCGCGTGGCGCGGCTCGACGAAATGCACCCCGAGGCGCTGGCGTCGCTGGAACAAGCCGTCTACTCGCTGCTGGCCGGCGCCGCCCCGCCTCGTCAACGTGGTGCCGCCGGCGTGGTCGCCGTCGAGTCGATCGTCGCTCAGTTGGGACGCAGGGCATCCGCCTCGCTGCTGGCTCAACTGGCCCGCCGCGACCGGGAATTGGCACAGGTGATTCGAGTCGAACACCCGGTGCCGGCCAACGATGTGGCAGGTGCCACGGTTAGCGAACCGGCATCGCCCGGTGGCTCTTCTCCTTCGGTGAAATCGGTGGGGGAGCCTTCGCGACGGGGAACCTGCATTGATTTCGAAGATCTGGAGAGACTTGCCGAGCAGGACTGGGCTCGTCTCATTCGTGCCGTCGATTCGCAGATCATGCTGCTGGCCCTGGCCGGCGCACCGCCATCCCTCGTCGAATCCCTCGAAAAGTTGGCCGCCATTCCGCTGGCTCGAAGCCTGCAGAAACGGCTCGCGGCGCTGGGGCCGGTCGGCTTGGAAGACATGGACCAAGCGCAGTCGGCCGTGAGCCGGGTGGCCGCCGAGCTGATCGATGCCGGTGAGATTTCTCCGGTGACGCCGCAACATTTCGCCGCAGCCATTTGACGCCGCCATTTCACGACCCTGCCGCCCACCCGTTCCGCTTTCCGCTTATGGCTCACATCATCAAGTCCAATACGTCCCCCGACGCGGCTGGCCAGCCCGTGACGCGCCCGCTGAACTTCCAGCTTCCCGACTGGTCGCAGCGAGTCGACGAGTTTGTGGCTCGAGCCAAAGCCAAAGCGGAGTCGATCATCGCCGAGGCGGAAAAGGAAGCAGAACAAATCCGGCAGCAAGCCAGACAAGACGGGCTGAAGGCCGGCCGCCTCGAGGCGGCCGAAGCCGCCCGGCAAGTCGCCCAGCGTCAAATGCAAACCGTCATTCCGGCCTTGCAACAAGTCACTCGCGAATGGAGTGAAGCGCGAGACGCATGGCTGGCCGAGTGGGAAGCGGAACTCCTCAAGCTGGCGGTAGCCATTGGCGGTCGATTGTGCGGGCGGGAAATCCGGCAGGATCCGGGAATCACTCGCCAGTGGGTGCGCGAAGCGCTGGAAATCGTCAACGGACCCGGCCGGTTGATCGTACGCATGCACCCGCAGGACCTGGCGGCGCTCGAGCCTCATACCGATCAACTCAAAGCCGCCTTGCACCCGGCTGCCGAACTCGTGCTGACCGCCGACCGCAACGTCGAGGCAGGAGGGGCCGTGGTGCAGACGGAGTTCGGTGAGATCGACCAACGCCTCAACGCCCGCATGGAACGCTTGCGTGAAGAGTTAATGGCATGACACCGACGATCAGCGCCCGCCAGCAGACCGAGCAGTGGATCGAACAGATCTCGCACGTCCAGCCCATCCCGGTTGCCGGCCGGGTGTTGGAGACCGAGGGAGTCGTGTTGCGCGTCGGTGGACTGCCTGCTCCGGTCGGAGCCCGCGTCGAATGTGAACGAAGCGGTGCTCCGCCACTCGCCGGCGAGGTGGTCGGCTTCCGCAATCAGGCCACGTTGGTGTTCCCCTGGGGACGGCTCGACGGCATCTGCCGTGGCGATCGG